>NZ_JBVJND010000020.1:0-200081 GCF_055583825.1 Streptomyces sp. NPDC104367
CACCCCCCAGGTCATCCGTTCGACAGGGGGACACAGTCATGCCGGGCCCGGAGGCCAGCGGCCCCATTGCGGAGCCGCGAAGAACATAACGGGGGCGGGGGGCGGGCGCGGGCCGGACTCCGGCCGGGCCTGTGCCGGGGTCAGCCGAGGACGCGGACCGGGTCGCCGACGCGGATGGTGCCCGTGGAGCGGGGGACCAGGTTCTGGCCGAACACGAGCTGCCTGCCGAACCTGCGGTGGCGCGCCAGCGTCCGCAGCGGCTCCTTGCCGCGTGCGGCGGTGGCCTGGTCGGTCGTGGTCACGACGCACCGGCCGCACATCTTCGTGACCCGGAACTCGACCTCGCCGATGGCGATGCGCGTCCAGTCGTCCTCGGCCCAGGGCTCGGTGCCGCGCACGACCACGTTCGGCCGGAACCGGTTCATGGGCAGCGGCCCCTCGTGGGGGTGGCCGCCCTGGGCGACGAGCCCGTTCAGGGCGTCGAGGGAGGCCTGCGTGGTGACCAGCAGGGGATAGCCGTCGGCGAAGCTCACGGTCTCACCCGGCAGCGCGTGCTCCGGGTCGATCGGGCGACGGGTGGCGGGCTCGTCCATGTGCGCGAGACGGACCTCGGCCCCCAGATAGCCGCCGCACCACACATGCGCGGCCTCCGCCGCGAGCACCGCCTCCACCTTCGTGCCGAAGATCTCCACCGGGACCGTGTCCGCCGAGTCCGGGACCGGCACGGTCAGCGGCGCGCGCCCGGGCGCGGACAGGCGGACACCGCCGCCGGGCAGCAACTCGGCGGCGGCCAGCGCGAGACGCGGCTCCTCCCGCTGGGTGACGGCCCTTCCCCCGCCGTCGATCAGTACCCAGCGCCGGTCCCCGGCCAGCCCCCAGGGCTCCACGACGGCCTCCGGCGGCGTGAAGCCCCGGAACGCCTTGACCGGGTGGATGTGGATCGACTGCAGTTCGGTACGCCCCATACAGCCATCGTGCCAGGCCGCACGGACATCCCGGGCAGTCGGTCAGTAGCCGCGGTACTGCTGCTGCTGGTTGTTGTACGGGTCCTGGTACGGCGCGGCCTGCGCGGGGCGCGGCGCCGCCGGGCGCATCGCCTCGTAACCCGTGCCGCCCATCATCGGACGGGGCTGCTGCTGGGGCTGCTGGCCGGGGTAGCCCCGGGGAGCCGTCGCCTGCTGCGGGATGTACGCCGAGGGCGCCTGCTGGAGCGGCGCGGGCTGCTGCGCCTGCGGGTAGCCGTAGCCCGGGGCCTGCTGGGAGGGGCCCGCGGGGAGGGCGGGCAGCGCCGACGGCAGGGCGGGCAGGTTGCTGAGGCTGCCGCCCGTGTCGTAGGCGGGCGGTACCCGGATCGGGGCGATCTGCGGGGTGCCCCGCTCGGCCACGAGCGAGTCGTAGATCGGAGTGTCCGGGAAGGAGGCGGAGTAGTAGCCGCCGCCATAGGTGGAGCGGGGGGAGGTCATGGCACCTAAGTTAAGCCCACGATGTGCTGGTTGGGGAGACCGATAAGACGGTTGTTTTCCGTGTCGGCGGTGATGCCGGATCCCCAATCCGAGCGAACTCGGCAAAAAAGGACGGCAATCAACGTTCTGATCGTGTAAAGGCCGAGTTCCCTGCTGGTTACCGGCGGTTGTACGGCGATCTTCCTGTGCCGCTCATGGGAGTTGGCTGTCCCCGGGAATAGGTTGTGCGGGTAGGGATGACCTGGGACTGCCGGGCGCACCCGGCTCGTCGACTCGCGATGGGGGCGGACATGACAATGCCGAAAGGATCGAATGCGCCGGTGCCGACGACGGCGCTGCGCGTCGAATTGGGCTGGCGCTCCGGCCCCGGTGTCCCCGACGCGGACGCCTCGGCGCTGCTGCTGGTCGCCGGAAAAGTGCGCTCGGACGGCGACTTCGTCTTCTACAACCAGCCCGCGCACGCCTCCGGTGCGGTGCGGCACGAGGGCAAGCGGCCGTCCGGCGGCCAGGTGACCGACACCCTGTTCGTTGACCTCGCGCGCGTGGAGGCCCCGATCGAGCGGATCGTCCTCGCCGCCTCCGCCGACGGCGGTGCGTTCGGGCAGGTCCCCGGCCTGTACATCGAGGTCCGGGACGCGGCGCGGGGGGACGTGGTGGCCCGGTTCGACAGTACGGGCGCCACCGTGGAAACCGCTTTCGTCCTGGGTGAGTTGTACCGCCGCCAGGGCGGCTGGAAGTTCCGCGCGGTGGGCCAGGGCTACAGCAGCGGCCTCGAAGGCCTCGCGACGGACTTCGGGATCACGGTGGACGAACCGCAGCATCCGGCGGCCTCCGCCTCCGCCTCCGCCCAGGCGCCGGCCCCGGTCGCCCCGGCCCCGGCGGCGCCTCCGGCGGCCCCGCCGCCGCCCACGGCCCCGCCGTTCCCGCAGCCCCTGCCGCAGACCTCGGCCGGTCTCCCCGTTCCGCCCGTTCCGCCCGTCCCGGCCGCGCCGCCGGCCGCTCCCGTGCGGCTGTCCAAGGTGACGCTCACCAAGGCGGCGCCCTCCGTCTCGCTGGCCAAACAGGGCGGCACCTCGGGCGTCCTGCGCGTCAACCTGAACTGGCAGGTCCGCAAGCAGTTCGCCACCTGGGGCGGCCGGCGCGGCGCGGCCGACCTCGACCTCGACCTGTGCGCCCTGTACGAACTCGCCGACGGCCGCAAGGGCGTCGTCCAGGCACTGGGCAACGCCTTCGGCTCCCTGAACCGGCCGCCGTACCTCCACCTCGACGGCGACGACCGGACCGGGGCGGTGGCGAGCGGCGAGAACCTCACCGTCAACCTCGACCACAAGGAGGACTTCCGGCGCATCCTGGTCTTCGTGACGATCTACCAGGGCGCCCAGTCCTTCGCCGACCTGCACGCCACCGTCACCCTCCAGCCCCAGCACGGCGCCCCGATCGACTTCTCCCTGGACGAGTGCACGGTCCCCTCGACCGTGTGCGCGCTCGCCCTGCTCACCAACAACGGCGGCGACCTGGTCGTACAGCGGGAGGCGCGCTATCTGGTCCCGGAGCGCGGGGTGAGCCCGCAGCGGACGGTCGACCGCGCCTACGGCTGGGGGATGAACTGGACGCCCGGCCGCAAGTGACCGTGCGCGCGGCGGGTCAGCCCTCGTCGGCCACGGCGTCGGGACGCGCGTACGTGCGGCCCTTCCAGGCGGCCCCGCGCCCCCGGTAGTGCTGCACCGCCGAGTCGACCGTCATCAGGAGATAGAGGAAGGCGGTGAACGGCAGCAGGGGAGCGAGCCACAGCGGCTGGCCGTAGTAGCGGAGCATCGGCACGTACGTCGCGGTCATCACCAGCCAGGCCGCCGCGCCCAGGAGCGCCGCCGCCGTGTCTCCGTTGACCGCTCCCGCCGGCACCGCGGCCGGGGGCACCAGGTACACCAGCGCGAGACCGGCCACCGTACCGAGCAGCAGCAGCGGGTTGTGCCGCAGTTGCGCGTACGCGCTGCGGGAGACCATCCGCCACAGGTCGTGCAGCCGGGGATAGGGGCGCACGCTGTCCACGCGGTCGGCGAGACCCAGCCAGACCCGGCCCCCGGCGCCCTTCACCGCGCGGGCCAGCGCCACGTCGTCGATCACGGCGTGCCGGATCGCGTCCGGGATCCGCGCCCGCTCCGCCGTGCCGGCGCGCAGCAGGACGCAGCCGCCCGCCGCGGCCGCCGTCCGCGAACCCTTCCGCCCGATCCGGCGGAACGGGTAGAGCTGCGCGAAGAAGTAGACGAAGGCGGGCACCACGAGCCGTTCCCACAGGCTCTCCACCCGCAGCCGGGCCATCTGCGACACCACGTCGAAGCCGCCGGTGCGCGCCGCCGACACCAGCAGCCGCAGACTGTCCGGCCGGTGCGCGATGTCCGCGTCCGTCAGCAGCAGGTACTCGGGGCCACGCGCGCGTGCCAGGCCGACACCGTGCCGCACCGCCCACAGCTTGCCGGTCCAGCCCGCCGGCGGCTCACCGGGGGAGGCCACGGTCAGCGGCAGTCCGCCGTGGCGCGCCGCCAGCTCCCGGGCCAGCTCCCCGGTGCCGTCCGTACTGCCGTCGTCGACGAGGAACACCTCCGCCCGCCCCGGATAGTCCTGCGCCAGCAACGACGGCAGACTCAGCGGCAGGACGGCGGCCTCGTCCCGGGCCGGGACCACCACGCACACGTCCGGCCACCGTCCGGGATCGCGCCGGGGCGGCAGCCGGACGTCGGTGCGCCAGAAGAAGCCCTGACAGAGCAGCAGCCACAGCCAGGCGGCGAGGGATACGGCGGCGGTCCACGCGATGGCGCTCACGCGCGCAGTCTGCCCCACCGGACCGGCTCCCGACGGCCCATCGTCTATCGTGGCCGGGTGAAGATCGCGCTCATGGACTCCGGAATCGGCCTGCTGGCGGCCTCCGCCGCGGTACGGCGGCTTCGCCCCGACGCGGACCTGGTGCTCTCCTTCGACCCCGAGGGCATGCCCTGGGGACCGCGCACCCCCGAGGACGTCACCGCGCGCGCCCTGGCCGTCGCCGACGCCGCGGCCGCCCGCCGGCCCGAGGCGCTCATCATCGGCTGCAACACGGCGACTGTGAACTCGCTGCCCGCCCTGCGCGCGCACCTGGAGCCCGGCATCCCGGTCATCGGCACGGTCCCGGCGATCAAGCCGGCCGCGGCCGGCGGCGGTCCCGTCGCGATCTGGGCGACCCCCGCCACCACCGGCAGCGCCTACCAGCGGGGCCTGATCGAGGACTTCGCCGGCGGCGTGCCGGTCACCGAGGTGCCCTGCTGGGGCCTGGCCGAGGCCGTCGAGCACGCCGACCAGGCGGCCATCGCCGCCGCCGTGAGCGCCGCCGCCGACCTCACACCCGACGACGTGACGACCGTCGTCCTCGGCTGCACCCACTACGAACTCCTGGCGGAGCGCATCCTGGCCGCGGTGCAGCGCCCCGGCGCCGCGCCCCTCGTCCTGCACGGCTCCGCCGGCGCGGTGGCCGCCCAGGCGCTGCGCCGGATCGGCGCCCGGCCCGCCCCCGGCGCACCGGCCACCGGCACGGTGACGGTGCTCCTCAACGGCCGCGAGGGCGAACTGCCCGAGGCCGCGCTGAGCTACGCGGAGGGCCGCCTGCTGCGGGCCGCCAGTCCCACCGCGTCGCAGTGAACCCGCCGGGGCCGGGGATACCCCCGATGTGAGCAGTCACCCTCCGCGACTCGGTACCCGCGCAGCGAAACCTGAGTAATCTCGTAGTCATGAGGGACCACCCCCATGACCTCTTCCCGGACCAGGACGCCCCGCACCCGGACGTCTGGACCGGGCGTGCCACCAACCGGGTCCAGTGGCTGCTGGCCCTGGTCGGCGCGGCCTGCATGGCGCTGGGCGTCGAGCTGGCCGTGGACTCCGCCTGGACCTCGGGCATCGCCCCGCTGGTGATGTCCGTCGTGGGCTGTATCGCCGCCGGTCTGCTGGTGCTCTTCGGCACGCTCGCCTTCGTGCACGTCGACCTGAGGCTCGACAAGGAGTGCCTCGAGATCCGCTGCGGCCACATAGGGGTGCCGCGCCGGCGCATTCCCCTCTCCCAGGTGGTGGGAGCCGACTTCTCCCCGCAGATCACGCCGCGCCACTGGGGCGGCTGGGGCTACCGCTGGCGCCCCGAGAAGGGCACGGCCGTGGTCGTCCGCCGCGGTGAGGGAATCGTCCTGAGCCTGTGGGACGGCCACACCTTCACGATCACCGTGGACAACGCCGAGTCGGCGGTGCGGGTCATCAGGGAGCGGCTGCGGACGATCACACCGGGCACGGCTCACTGACGCGGACGGCGGGGCGCGGGTGCGATCCAGGCGCGCTCGGTCCGCCTGTCTATCCGCGCGGGACGTCCGCCGCCCACGGCCGGGCCGTCGCGAGGCCCGCCAGCAGGCCCGCGCCCGCCGACACCGTCGTGAAACTCAGCGCGTCGCCGATCGCCGCGACGGCGGCCAGCGCCGTCAGCGCGGCGCCCGCGGTGAGGACGACCGGGGTGGAGCGGGGCGAGCGCCACAGGGCGTAGAGGATCCAGCAGAACGCGACGGCCAGCAGCACCACCCCCACCAGGCCCTGTTCGGCCGCCTGCTGGAGGGGCGCGGAGTGCGGCTTGCCGCCGGGTGGCAGCGACTCGGACGCGGCGCCGCTCAGCTCCCCGAAGCGGCCCGGCCCGACGCCCAGGGCCGGGTTCCGCTGGGCCAGGTGCAGGGCGTCCCGCCACAGCGAGACCCGAGAGGACGCGAGCGGGCCTTCGAGGGCGGCGGCGAGCCCCGGGGGCAGGGCGTTCGCGGCGACCGCCCAGAGCGCGCCGGTCACCAGCGCGGCGGCCAGGACCAGCCCCGCGAGCCCCGGACCCCGGTGCCGCATCCGGCCGGCGGCGAGGGAACACAGCAGGACGGCGGCGCTCGCGGCGCAGCCGGCCGCCGAGCCCACGGCCGCCCCGGCCAGTACGATCACGGCGGCCAGGGCCCGCAGCCCGAAGCGCAGCGCCGGTACCGGCGTCGCCCACGCGGCACAGCAGGCGCCGCCCGTCGCGAGGGCGAGGAGCGCGGCCACGGCGCCCGCGTGGCCGAGCGGGGTCGTGAACTGGGGGCCGAGCGCCACACGGGGCATCGCCACCGCCAGCCCCAGGCCGGCCACCGCCCCGGCACAGGGCGCCGCCACCGGCACCAGCGAGCCGGACATCCGGCCGGCGGCGTAGCCCGCGGCCACGGCGAGCACCGCCAGCAGCACACCCTCGGGCCGGCCGTCGCGCCCGGCCGCCGAGAT
This sequence comes from Streptomyces sp. NPDC104367, assembly GCF_055583825.1. Classification (NCBI taxonomy): domain Bacteria; kingdom Bacillati; phylum Actinomycetota; class Actinomycetes; order Kitasatosporales; family Streptomycetaceae; genus Streptomyces; species Streptomyces sp. NPDC104367. The sequence goes on from NZ_JBVJND010000020.1 coordinate 6,759, forward strand.
CAGCGGCCACACGGCGCACGCCCCGAGCACCACGACGCCCACCGCGTCAGAAACGTTTCGTCTGTCGATGTCCGCATCCGTACCGGCAGCGGACGTCATCCCGGTCGACCCCACCGTCGCCCCCCGTACCAGGCCCCCGACCCGTGACGGGCCCCGTTGCTTGCCTCGCCTCACCGTAACCGGTGATGCCCGCTTTGTGGACGACTTGAGCGGGAACGATGGCATTCCTGCATGACGAGACCTTGCTGTCGGCCGCAAGGCCGACCGCCGTACACTCCCGGAGTGACCGTCACCGCAACTTCCGTGGACCAGTCGGACCAGCTCACACCGCGCCCCGCGCTCCGCGCCCGCGGTATGCGGTTGCTCCACCGCCTGGTCCCGGCCGCCGCCTCCGCGCTCAGTGGAGTGCTGCTGTACGTCAGCTTCCCGCCCCGCACCCTGTGGTGGCTGGCCCTGCCCGCCTTCGCCGGATTCGGGTGGGTGCTGCGCGGCCGCACCTGGAAGGCGGCGCTCGGCCTCGGCTACGTCTTCGGGCTCGGCTTCCTGCTGCCCCTGCTGGTGTGGACCGGCGTCGAGGTGGGCCCCGGCCCCTGGCTCGCGCTGGTGGCCATCGAGGCGGTCTTCGTCGCGCTGGTCGGCGTCGGCGTGGCCGCCGTCTCCAGGCTGCCGGCCTGGCCCGTGTGGGCGGCGGCCCTGTGGATCGCCGGGGAGGCGGCACGCGCGCGTGTGCCCTTCCGCGGCTTCCCCTGGGGCAAGATCGCCTTCGGCCAGGCGGACGGCGTCTTCCTGCCGCTCGCCGCACTGGGCGGCACCCCGGTGCTCGGCTTCGCGGTCGTGCTCTGCGGCTTCGGTCTGTACGAGGCCGGCCGCCTCGCCGTCGAGGGGCGCCGGACGCGTGAGATCCGGCGCGGGGCGGCGGCCGCCGCCCTGCTGAGCGTGGCCGTCCCGGTGGTGGGCGCGGTCGCCGCGCGGACGCTGGTGAGCGACAAGGCGGAGAACGGCTCCGTCACCGTCGCCGTCATCCAGGGCAACGTGCCGCGCGCCGGTCTGGACTTCGCGGCGCAGCGGCAGGCCGTGCTCAACTACCACGTCAAGGAGACGCTCAAGCTCGCCGCCGACGTCAAGGCGGGCAAGGCCGCCAAGCCTGACTTCGTGCTGTGGCCGGAGAACTCCTCCGACGTCGACCCGTTCGAGGACGCCGACGCGGCCGCCGTGATCGACCAGGCGGCCAAGGCGATGGGCGTCCCCATCTCGGTCGGCGGCGTCGTCGAACGCGACGGCAAGCTGCTCAACGAGCAGATCCTGTGGGACCCGGTCAAGGGACCGACGTCGACCTACGACAAGCGGCAGATCCAGCCCTTCGGCGAGTACCTCCCGCTGCGCGGCCTGGTCGGCGCGATCAACAAGGACTGGACCGGCATGGTCCGCCAGGACTTCAGCCGGGGCACCGAGCCCGGCGTGTTCGACATCGACGGCACCAAGGTCGGCCTGGCCACCTGCTACGAGGCGGCCTTCGACTGGGACGTGCGGGACACGGTCACGCACGGCGCCGAGATGATCTCCGTGCCGAGCAACAACGCCACCTTCGACCGCAGCGAGATGACCTACCAGCAGCTCGCCATGTCCCGCATCCGCGCCGTCGAGCACAGCCGGACCGTGACCGTGCCGGTGACCAGCGGGGTCAGCGCGGTCATCATGCCGGACGGGCGGATCACCCAGAAGACCGGCATGTTCGTGCCCGCCTACCTGGTCCAGAAGGTCCCGCTGCGCACTTCCGAGACGCCCGCGACCAAGCTGGGCATCCTGCCCGAGATCGCGCTGGTGCTGGTCGCCGCGGGCGGCGTGGGCTGGGCGATCGGAGCCGGACTGCGCCGTCGGCGCGCCGGTGGCGCGTAGCCGTACACCCGCCGTACGCCCCGTGCCGTCGGCCGGTGCGGGGGAACCGGGCGGCTAGGGTCGCGGTATGGCTACTCCTGACTTCATCAGCGCGCTCCGGGCCTCCGCGGGCCGCCAACTGCTGTGGCTGCCCGGGGTCACCGCCGTCGTCTTCGACGACGAGGGCAGAGTGCTGCTCGGCCGCCGCACCGACACCGGGAAGTGGTCCGTCGTCGGAGGCATCCCGGAGCCGGGGGAGCAGCCGGCGGTCTGCGCCGTGCGGGAGGTCTTCGAGGAGACGGCGGTGCGCTGCGTCGCCGAGCGGGTCGTCCTGGTCCAGGCACTGAGCCCGGTCACCTACCCGAACGGCGACGTCTGCCAGTACATGGACATCACCTTCCGCTGCCGGGCCGTCGGCGGCGAGGCGCGCGTCAACGACGACGAGTCGCTGGAGGTCGGCTGGTTCGACGTGGACGCCCTGCCCGAGCTGCACGAGTTCGGCGTCTTCCGGATCAAGCAGGCCATGTCCGACGCCCCCACCTGGTTCGACCCCGCGGCCTTCGGCTGAAGCGCCCGGGCGGCCCCGGCCCGCGCCGAGGGCGGACTCCACGTCCACGTCAGTACGGCGGCCCGGCGCCCGGAGCGCGTGGGCCGTCTCCTCGACGGCGGCCGGCCCGTGCCCCGGGGATCCCGACCGGTCCTGCGTCCGGACCGGTCGGCGGCAGTGCCGGAGCGCCGTCGCAGCCGGCTCCGGACGGTCAGCCGAAGCCAGGTTCCGGGTTGTCCAGCGGTGACCAGCGCAGGGCGGGCGCTTCGCGCAGCCTGACGAAGGTGAGGATCAGGGCGGCGGCCTGAACCAGCGCGCAGACCATCACGACCCCGTCGAGCCGCGAGGGCGGGGTGAGCGCGACGAGGACGCCCGCCACGGGGAACGGCAGCAGCAGGAGCAGCATGGTCACCGAGAGCGTGGCACCGAGCGCCGTGGGCGGGATGACCAGCGAGCGCACCGTGCGCAGCACGACCGTCAGGCCGCCGTCCCCGGCCATGAAGATCGCCACCAGGACGGTGTAGGAGGCGTAGGACGGAGCCTGGGTGACGGCCAGACACGCGGCGGCGGCGAGTGTCGCGGACACCACGCCCACCGCCCACAGGTCGAGCCGGGCCAGCGCCAGCCGGCAGCAGGTGATCGCCAGCAGCGTCGCCAGGGCGGCGGCGGACCACATGGTGCCGACGTCGGCGGTGGAGCGGCCGAACGTCTCCACCACGATCACCGGGCTGGCGGACTGCAACAGACCGAGGGCGAGGTTGGAACAGGCGAGACCGGCCACCAGCCAGGCCAGGACGGGCAGTTGCCGCAGCGTCCGCATTCCCAGACGCAGCGCGCCGTCCTGGCCCGCCTCGTCGTTGCGCCCGGCCCGCAGCGGCGTCGGCGGCGTCTGGAGCCCGAGCACGGCGGCGATCAGGGACACCGCGCTGAGACAGCCGAGCATCCATCCGGGTCCCGCGAGGAGGAGGAAACCGGCGAGCAGCGGACCGGCGACGGTGGCGGTCTGGTCGATGCCGACGAGGACCGTCTGCACCCCGTGGGGCCGGACCTGGTCCCGCCGGGCGACGATCGCTCCCACGGCCTCGTTCGCGACGAATCCGAACTGGGAGAGGGTGCCGGTGACCGCCGCCAGGGCCAGCATCACGGCGGTCTCCGCGCTGCCCGGCGGAAGCACGGCCAGGGCGACCGCCGAGACCGCCACCACCGTGGCCCGGGCGAGCGAGGCGATGAAACAGACGATCGCCGCACCACGCCGGTCCACGACATTGCCGGCGAGGACGAACGCGGCGATCCGCGGTGTCCACTCCAGCGCGAACGCCAGCCCGGTCAAGGACGCGGAACTGGTGACGGTCAGCACCAGCAGCGGCATCGCGTACGTCGCCATGGAAAAGGCCAGCGCGTCGCTCGCGCGGGGTGCGTAGATTCGCCGAAAGAGACTGCCGGCCGGAACGGCGGCATGCCGGCCGGCGGGCCGGTTCTCGTGAACGGTGATGGCCACGGAAAGGTGAAGCTTTCGGTGAGATGTATCGAGGGGGGTGGGGAGAGAACCCGGTCGCCCGTGCGGGAAAAAGTACGTGGGTGAATGAACCGGGCGGCCACGGGTTCTCATGACGGCTGTTCAGGACGGTCCTCGGTGGCCCTGGGCCTGCGGGGACCGGCCTGCCAGCACTGGCAGTTGACGGCTGAACTATAGCGTCATTCAGGCGGAGTTGACGTATCCGGTTCAGCCGTCTTCCGGCGGAAAGCACGGTGCCCCATCTCCGGCCTGAAAGACGCTGGCCTAAACGGGCGCGGTGTATCGGGGTGATACCGGTCCGCGCTCCTGCAATTCGACGCGGCGATTGCCGGCCGGCGTAAATGCCCCGCGTGGAGTCGACGGGACCGGCCCGGTGCGGCCCGTACGCGTCGAGGGCGGTGCGGCCGTGGACGTACGCGGACTCGGCCCGGCGTGCGATGTACGTCCGGTCCCCCTGCGAACTCGCGAGCCGTGGCGGCCACTTGGGGTGTCGGCGGGCTCGGAGCGCACGGGATCGCCAAGGTGGTCGCCGTCCGGAGCCGAGCGGCCACCTTCGGTCGTGGTCCGGCGGGCCCTCGCCCGGGTGCTGCGATATCCTTGGAGCGGAGTGTCTGTGCCCGACGACTCCGACAACGCGACAGCCGGACAACGCGAGGGTCCGACCACGTGTGAGCGCCGACGGGCGCACCGAGGCGGCTGTCCTCCCGCAGGTCCGTTCTCCCATGGGTCGGTTTCCATGGACCTCAACACCATCACCGAAGTGATCCGGCGACCGTCCGAGCGGCCGGGCCGGGACTGGCGCGAGGGCGACGCCTGGCTCGCCGGCGGCACGTGGCTCTACTCCACGGACCAGCCGGACCTGCGACGGCTGATCGACCTCACCGCGCTGGGCTGGGCGCCCCTGGCCCCGGCGGACGGCGGACTGGAGATCGGCGCCACCTGCACCGTCCGCGACCTGTACGGCTTCCCGTGGCCCGAGGAGTGGACCGCCGCAGACCTCTTCCGGAAGAGCTGTGAGGCGTTCCTGTCCTCGTTCAAGGTCTGGAACGCGGCGACCGTCGGCGGCAACATCTGCATGTCCCTGCCCGCCGGCCCGATGATCACGCTGACGGTCGCGCTGGAGGCACGGTACGAACTGTGGGCGCCCGACGGCTCCGTCCGCTTCGTCGACGCCGCCGACTTCGTCACGGGCGACCACCGCAACGTCCTGGCCCCCGGGGAGATCCTCCGGCGCGTCACCGTCCCCGGGCCCGCGCTGCGCGGACGTTCGGCGCACCGGCGCTTCTCCCTGACCCGGCTCGGCCGCTCGACCGTGTTCCTCGTCGGCACGCAACGCCCGGGAGCGGACGGCCTGTTGCTCACCGTCACGGCCGGCACCACGCGGCCCGTCCGTCTCGCCTTCGATACCCTGCCCGACGCCCGGACCCTGCGGCGGAGCGTCGACGCGATACCGGCCGACGTCTGGTTCGACGATCCCAACGGGACCCCCGACCACCGCAGGCACCTGACCCGGCACTTCGCCGAGGAGATCCGCCGCGAACTCATGGCTGGGGGCCCGGCATGAACTACTCCGTGAACGGCAGGGAATTCGACCGGGAGCCCGCCCCCGGCCAGTGCCTGCGCACCTTCCTGCGGGAACTCGGCCACTTCGGCGTCAAGAAGGGCTGCGACGCGGGCGACTGCGGCGCCTGCACGGTATGGCTCGACGGCGCCCCGGTGCACAGCTGCATCACCCCCGCGTTCCGCGCGGACGGCCGCGAGGTGACCACGATCGAGGGCCTCGGACGGCCCGGCGCCCCGCACCCCGTGCAGCGGCGGTTCGAGGAGGCCCCGGGCTTCCAGTGCGGCTTCTGCACCGCGGGGATGATCATGACGTCGGCCGCCTTCACCGAGGAGCAGAAGGCGGATCTGCCGAGGGCGCTGAAGGGCAACCTGTGCCGCTGCACCGGGTACCGGGCCATCGAGGACGCCGTGCAGGGCGTCGGTGCGGTGGAGACGGCGGCACCGGGCAAGGCCGTCGGGACGAGCGTCGGCGCGCCCGCCGGCCGCGACGTGGTGACCGGCCGCGCCGAGTTCACCATGGACACCCGGATCGAGGGGATGCTGCACCTCAAGGTGCTGCACTCACCGCACGCGCACGCCCGGATCCTCTCGGTCGACAGCAGCGCCGCCCTCGCGGTGCCGGGCGTGCACCGGGTCTACACCTGGCAGGACGTGCCCCGCAGACGCTTCACCACGGCGATCCACACCGATCACCTGGTCGATCCGGACGACACCTATGTCCTCGACGACACCGTCCGCTTCGCCGGCCAGCGCGTCGCCGCCGTCCTGGCCGACACGGTCGGGGCGGCCGAGGAGGGCTGCCGGCGTCTCGTGGTCCGGTACGAAGTGCTGCCCGCGGTCTTCGAACCCGAGGCGGCGATGGCCGACGGAGCCCCCCAACTGCACGGATCCGACGACCCGTTCGTCCGCGACCCGGTCCACAACGTCCTGCTCGAACTCCACGCGCACACGGGCGACGTCGACGCGGGGTTCCGGGCGGCCGACGTGATCCACGAGGGCACCTACTTCTCACCGCGGGTGCAGCACGCGCACCTGGAGACCCACGGATCCATCGCCTGGCTGCGGGACGGCCGGCTGCACGTGCGCACCAGCTCGCAGTCGCCGTCCATCGCCAAGGTCAAACTGGAGTACCTGTTCGCGCTCCGTCCCGACCAGGTGCGGGTGTTCTGCAAGCGCGTCGGCGGCGGGTTCGGCGGCAAGCAGGAGGTGATCACGGAGGACCTGGTGGCGCTCGCCACCCTGGACACCGGGCGGCCCACCTGCCTGGAGTTCACCCGCGAGGAGGAGTTCACCACCGCCTCGCCCCGGCACCCGATGGCCCTGACGGTGCGGCTCGGCGCGAAGGCCGACGGCACGCTCACCGCCTTCCAGGTGCGCAACGTGTCCAACACCGGCGCCTACGGCAACCACGGCGGCGAGACGCTCTGCGCGGGCGGGGCCGCCGTCATGATCTACCGCTGTCCCAACAAGAAGTACGACGCGTACTCCGTCTACACGAACACCGTGCCCAGCGGGGCGCTGCGCGGCTACGGCATGACCCAGCCCGCGTTCGCCGTGGAGTCGGCGATGGACGAACTGGCCCGCGCCCTGCACCTCGACCCGCTGGAACTGCGCCGGCGCAACATCGTGCGGCCGGGCGAGCCGCTGGTCGCCCTGCACGACGGCCCCGACGACGTCGTCTTCGCCGAGGACGGACTCGCCCGGTGCATCGACCTGGTCGGCGAGGCCCTGGCCGCCGCCGCGGACCGGCCGGACCCCGGCCCCGACTGGCTGGTCGGAGCAGGGGTGGGCAGCTCCCTGCACGAGACGGCGCCCCCGACCGAGCACATCTCCGAGGCCTGGGTCACGCTCGGCGACGACCTCGTCTACGAACTGGCCGTCGGAACCGTGGAGTTCGGGGAGGGCACCTCCACGGCCCATGTCCAGATCGCCGCGAACCAGCTGGGCACGACCCCCTCCCGGATCCGCCTGGTGCAGTCCGACACCGACCGCACCGGGTTCGACACCGGCGCCTTCGCCAGCGCCGGCCTCTTCGTCGCGGGCAACGCCGTGCTGCGCGCCGCCAACGCCGTACGCGACCGCATCCTGGAGTTCGCCGCCGCGCACACGGGCGTCCACGTCGTGATGTGCACGATGGACGACGACGGAGTCCGGTGCGGGGACCGGCGGGTGCCGCTCGCCGAACTCGTCGCGCTGGCGCGTGCGCGGGGCATCCGCTTCACGGCCGCGCGCAAGGCGTACGGCTCGCCCCGGAGCGTCACCTCCAACACCCACGGGTTCCGGGTCGCCGTGCACCGGGTGACCGGCGAGATCCGGATCCTGTACAGCGTGCAGGCGGCCGACGCCGGAGTGGTCATCAACCCGGCGCAGGTCCGGGGACAGATCGAGGGCGGTGTCGCGCAGGGGATCGGGTTCGCGCTGACCGAGAACCACCAGGTCGACGGCGACGGCGTCATGGTCAACCCGAACCTGCGGAACTACCGCATCCCGACCTTCGCCGACGTCCCCCGCACCGAGGTGCTCCTGGTCGGCTCGGCGGACTCGGTGGGGCCCATGCGGGCGAAGGGCATGGCGGAGTGCTGCATCAACCCGGTCGCCCCCGCGCTCGCCAACGCGGTGCAGGACGCCACGGGCGTCCGCTACCGGGCGCTGCCGCTGACCCCGGAACGCGTCTACGGCCGGCTCCCCGCGGCACGGCCGGTGTCGGCGGGCTGAGCCGCCATGAGCACCGCACGGAACGTGGCCGCGGCGGCGACGGCGATCATCGGCCAGAAGGTCCTGCCCGGGCGGGAGCGGGAGTTCGAGTCGTGGCAGGAGGACCTCAACACCGCGGCCGCCTACTACCCCGGTTTCCTCGGCGCCGAGATCTCCCCGCCGACGCCCCTGCAACCCGACTGGGTCGTCGTGTACCGGTTCGACTCGGTGGCGCATCTCCAGGCGTGGATCAACAGCGGTACCCGGCAGACGTATCTCGACGTCGGCGCCAAGTACTTCGACGGCCCGGCGACCCAGCAGGTGGTCAGCAGCGGCACCCGGTCGCTGGACCCGCTGGTCACCGTGGTCGTCACCCACCGCGTCCCCCCGAACCGGGTCGACGACTTCCTCGACTGGCAGCGGCGGATGGTCCAGGAGGAGAGCCGGTTCGAGGGTTTCCGCGGCACCGAGCTGTTCCGCCCCATCGAGGGACTCCAGGAGGAGTGGACCACGCTCTACCGCTACGACAGCGCCGAGCACCTCGAAGCCTGGCTGACCTCGCCCGAGCGGCAGCGGATGCTGGCCGAGGGCGAGCGGTTCAGCGACTTCGAACTGCGGACGATCGACAACTCGTTCGGCAGCTGGTTCGCCTTCGAGGGCAACGCGAAGGAGGCTCCGCCGCCGCCCTCCGAGACCCGGACCTCGCTCGCCATCTGGGTCGGCCTGTACCCGACCGTCGTCCTGCTGACACTGGCCCTGTCCCCGCTGCACCTGAAGCTCTGGATCGGCCTGCTCGTGGGCAACCTGCTGTCCAGCTTCCTGATGAGCTTCCTGACCATGCCCTACTACGTGAACCCGCTGCTCGGCCGGTGGCTGCGGCCGCCACCGGACGAGCCCGCGGTACGGAGCAACCTCCGCGGCCTCGGGATCGTCGCGGTGGCGATGGTCTTCTGGGCCGTCGTCTTCTACCTCGTCACGGTCCGGTTCTGGACGCTGCCCTGACCTACAGCGGGGCCGGCGAGGACGCGCCCGCGATCAGCAGCCGGGGCTTGCCGGTGCCGTCGGCGGGCACGCTCCACAGGTCGGTGCTCTTGACGTCGCCGCTGGTGGGCAGCGCGTAGGCGACCGTGTCGTCGTCGAGCCATGTGGCCTGGTCGTCGACGCTGTGGCGCTCGGCGAGCGGTGTCTCGCGCAGGGTGCGCAGGTCGAGGACGTACTCGTGCCACAGGTCGGTGCGGGACAGCACCCGCTTCTTGAAGGCGACCCGGGTGCCGTCCGGCGAGAGCGAGGGGCACTCCACGTTCTCGACCAGCGTGGTGACCGTGCGCCGGGACAGCGAACCGCGCACCAGGTACGTCTTGTTGGCGGTGTTGAGGGTCGCGTAGAAGGTGTCGTCGTCGGTGGCGAAGGTGACGCCCCAGAAATTGACGTCCGAGGCGTGGTAGGGCTTGCCGTCCTTGACGATGGAGAAGGTCTCCAGGCTGGGCGTCAGCCGCATGGTGCGGGTGTCCAGGACCGAGGTCCGGGTGGAGAAGAAGGCGGACGCGTACGACTCGCCGGAGACGAAGACCGTCCAGGCGGCGAAGCGGCCGCTGGGCGAGACCCGGGCCCGGCTCGGGGTGCCCGCGAGCGGGAAGGCGCGCCTGGTGCGCAGGTCCGCGTCCACGAGCACGGCGCGGTTGCTCTGCTTGAGGACACCGGGGTCGGACTGGAGGCAGATGCCGGTGCCGGCCGCCGCGTAGAACCGGACGCACTTGAGGCCGGAGGCGGTCCGGTCGCCCCCGGGATCGGCGGAGGGGACCGAGGCGACGGCGGTGCGGTGCGGTCCGGCGGCCGCGTTGACGAACATCAGACGGCTCTTCTGGCCGAGGGTGAGCCGGCCCGCGCTGACCGTGGGGTCGCCCGCCCGCGGCCGGTTCTCCTCGTCGGCGCGGTCGGCGGCGTGCAGGACCACGCCGGTGCCCACCGCGGCGAGCACCAGGACCGCCGCGACGAGTACGAGCAGACGGCGGCGCATGGAAGTCATCTTGTTCCCCTGGTTCCCCGTGGCGTTCGGTGTGCGGTGCCGGGCGTGGCCGCCGGTACGGCCGTGCTGGTCATCGGGCGCCGCCGGCCGGCCGCAGCACCAGGCCCGCGACGGCCGCGCAGCACAGCAGGCCGACCGCCGAGCCGGCCAGCGCCGGGCCGTCGCCCCACACCGTCCAGGCCGCGCCGAACGCGAGCGAGCAGCAGAACCGGGCCAGCGCCTGGCTGGTGCCGACGATGGCGAGCCCGCTGGCGCGCAGTTCCTCGGGCACGAGGCCGGCCAGGGCGGCCGGGAGCACCCCGTCGGTCGCCGAGTAGAACGTGCCGTGCAGGGCGAGGACGAGCGGGACCAGGACCGGGGTGGCCGGGGCCCAGAGCAGGAGGGCGTAGGCGGTGAGCAGGGCCGCGTGTCCGGCGAGGAACACCGTGCGCCGTCCGACGCGGTCGGCGAGCGCGCCGACGGGCACGGCCAGCAGCAGGAACACCACGGCGGTGCCCAGCGGCAGCAGCGTGAACCACTGCTCGCCGACACCGGCCCGCCGCTGGAGCAGCAGGTAGACGAAGGCGTCGCTGACGGTGGTCAGGCCGAGCAGCGCCGCACAGCCGGCGAGGGCGCGGAGCCGGGGGACGCGCAGCAGCGCGAGGGCTTCGCGCAGCCGGACGGGCGGCCCGGGATCCGGGGCGCTCCGCGCGCCGGTCCCGGGCTCCTTCCTCCTGGCGGGCACGAACAGCACCAGCACCAGCACGCCCAGCGCGGCGACGCACGCGCTCACGCCGAACACCGCGTCGTAACCGTCGGCCGCCGCGCGCAGGATGAGGAAGGCGGCCAGCGGGCCGAGCATCGCGCCGGTGGTGTCCATCGCGCGGTGCACGCCGAAGGCGCGGCCCTGCCGCTCGGCCGGGGTGGACAGGGAGATCATCGCGTCGCGCGGGGCGGTGCGCAGACCTTTGCCGGTGCGCTCCAGGGCGAGGACCGTGCCGAGGGTGCCGATGCTGCCGGCGAGCAGCAGCAGCGGCTTGCACAGCGCGGACAGGCCGTAGCCGAGCCCGGCCAGCAGCTTGTGGTTGCGGACCCGGTCGGCGAGGTGGCCGCCGGTGAGCTGGACCAGGGCGCTGACCCCGTTGTAGACGCCGTCCAGGGTGCCGAACCCCAGCGGGCTGAAGCCGAGCGTGGTGACCAGGTAGAGCGGTAGGACGGCGGTGACCATCTCCGAGGAGATGTCGGTGATCAGGCTGACCGTGCCGAGCACCAGCACCACCGGGGCGACCCCGCGCCCCGGCCCGTGTCTTCGGTCCCGGTCGGTGTCCGCCCGGGCGGGCCGGGAGCGGTCGGTGAGATACAAGGAAAGAACTCCAGGTGCGGTGCGGAGGAGGAACTCCGGGTGCGGTGCGGTCAGTTCCGCCGGCTGCTCTCGTCGCGCAGCCAGGTGCCGAAGTCCTCGGCCCGGATGGCCTTTTCGGCCTTTCTGCGCGCGACGACCGCCGCCGCGACGAAGACCACGACGGCCACGAGCAGCCTCGGCTCCCGGCGCAGCAGCGTCTTCAGGTCGGCCTTGCTGGTGCGTGCCGAGGCTCCTTCCGGACCCTGGTGCCGCTCGACCTGGGCGGTGGACACGGCGGCCCGGACCCGCCGTCTGATCAAGTCCCGCCAGGTGCGCGGCGGTTGGATGACGACCCCGGCCGCGCCGACCACGAGCCGTTCCTCCGGGGCGAACGCGAGGGACGCGGCGAGGTCGTCCGCCATCAGCGGCGGCAGCGCGGCGATCCGGGCGTGCCCGGCCCTGGAGACCGCGATGACGCCCCGGCCGAACAACCCTTCGCGTACGACGGGGAGTTGCTGCCACACCCGGTAGTAGGCGCGCACCCGCCAGGCGCAGGAGGCCAGCGGGATCCGGCGTTCCGGGGCGGTGGCGAGGATGCCCGAGGCGTCGTCGGCGAGGGGCTCGGTCAGCGCCCGTACGTCGGCGCCCGCGATCACGACGTCGGCGTCCACGTAGAGGCGCGGGAAGCCGCGCGCGTGGTCGTCGCCGGCCCGCAGCGCCGCGTGCTTGGAGGGCACCGGGATCTCCACCACCCTTACGCGCGGCCCGCGTTGGGACGCGACGCGGGCGGTGTCGTCCGTGCAGCCATTGCACACGACCACGATGTCGGCGTCGCCCTCGGGTGAGGAATCGGCCAACAGCGAATCGAGGAGTCGGCCGATGACTCGGGCCTCGTTGTGGGCCGGGATCACGATGCTCGTCACGTGGGCAGTATGCCGTCGGCGTCACTATTGCGACATGTGTTTCGTCCAACTGTTCCCGAGAGTGCGGCGCGTGGTCTAGATTGATGGCCGCCGGACCGGTTTGGGTGGGGAACTCGTTCTTGACTGCACGTCACGGACCGGCAGTTGAACGGATCTGAACAATCAGAACAACCAGTACGTACCAGCATGCCGGGGGCATGAGGCGGTTGGGGAACCGCCGAAGCTCCCTCTCTTTCCAGTGCCGCCCTGACCGGGGGCACATCGGCCAGAGCTAGCCGCGCATGTGGTGGGGGGCGCATGACCATTGAGGTCACGCATGAGCAATCGGTCGTGGAGCGCAGGAGTCCACTTGGCCGCCGAAGACGCTGGGAACGGAAGTACCGCATTGTCCTGTTGGTCGCGGACGGCCTCGCGGCCGTCGCCGCGGCCTTTCTGATCCACGCGGCCTACGGCCGCTGGGCGGTGGCCCTGGTGCTGCCCCCGACCTGGATCGTGGCCATGCTGGCCCACCGTTCCTACGACCGCGGCACGCTCGGTCTGGGGACCGAGGAGTACCGACGGGTGCTCCGCGGGGCCGTCGCGCTGCCGGCGCTCGCCGCCGCCGCGTACTGGCTGTTCACCCGGGATTCGGACCTCCTCCATGACATGATCATGGCTGCGGTGCCGGCCGCCGGGCTGGCGCTCGCGGGCCGGTACACACTGCGCCGCCGGCTGCACCGGCGCTGGGCGCGCAGCCGCGACGGCAGCGCGACGCTCCTGGTCGGGCCGTCGCACGGCATCGTGGAACTGGTCGCGGTGCTCAGGCGCGGCGGCACCCCGAAGCTCCAGGCCGCCGGCGTCTGCCTCACCGATCCCGAGAACGCCCGGGAGATACGCAAGCTGGGGCTTCCCGCCCTCGGCGGCGTCGGCGGCATGAACGACGTCGTCCGGGCCCTCGGCATCAACACCGTGGTGGTGCTGCCCGCACCCGAGTTCGACTCCTCCGTGCTGCGCCGGATGTCCTGGACCGCGGCCGTGCAGGGCGTCGACTTCCTGCTCGCCCCGGTGCTGACCGACGTGTCCGCCGCCCGGCTGGCGGTACGGCCCACCAACGGGGTGCCGCTGGTACGGATCAAGCCGCCGAACCTCTCCCGGCTCTCCCGGCTGCCCAAGGAACTCCTGGATCGTTTTCTCGCGTCCGCGCTGCTGGCGCTCCTCGCGCTGCCGATGCTGGCGATCGCCCTGGTCGTCCGGCTGGACAGCACCGGCCCCGCCCTGTTCCGCCAGCAGCGGGTGGGCCGGTACGGCGACCACTTCACCATGCTGAAGTTCCGCACCATGCGGCCCGACTCGGAGGCACTGCGCGCCGAACTGGAGCACCTCAACGAGAACAGCGACGGACTGCTGTTCAAGGTGAAGGAGGACCCGCGGATCACCCGCGTCGGCTCCTTCCTGCGCCGCAGCTCGCTCGACGAACTCCCGCAGCTCTTCAACGTCGTCAAGGGCCAGATGTCGCTCGTCGGGCCCCGGCCGCCGCTGCCCGAGGAGGTCGAGGAGTACTCGCCGGACATCAAGCGCCGGCTGCTGGTGAAGCCCGGCCTCACCGGACTGTGGCAGGTCAGCGGACGCTCCGACCTGCCCTGGGACGAGGCGGTCCGGCTCGATCTCGGATACGTGGACAACTGGTCGATGGGCCTGGACCTGTCGATCCTGGCGCGCACCGGTGCCGTCGTGGTGCGCGGAACGGGGGCCTACTGATGGACCACAGGAAGAGGAAGACAGTGACGCAGGAGCCGTTGGGGGTCGCGGTCGTCGGAGCCGGCTACTGGGGGCCCAACCTGGTACGCAACTTCCAGGCCTGCGAGGGCTTCCGGCTGCGCTGGCTGTGCGACCTCGACGTGGACCGGGCCCGCCGGGTCCTCGGCGGCTACTCGACGGTCGAGGCCACCTCGGACTACGCGGCCGTCCTCGCCGACCCGACCGTCTCCGCGGTCGCCGTGGCCACGCCCGCCGGCACCCATCTCGACATCGCGCTGGCCGCCCTGCGCGCCGGGAAGCACGTCCTCGTGGAGAAGCCGCTCGCGGCGACCTACGCCGACGGGATGCGCCTGGTGACCGAGGCCGAGGAACGCGGCCTCACCCTGATGTGCGACCACACCTACTGCTACACGCCCGCGGTGGGCCGGATCCGCGAACTGGTCCGCTCCGGCGAACTCGGCGAGGTCCACTTCGTCGACTCGGTCCGCATCAACCTCGGACTCGTCCAGAAGGACATCGACGTGCTGTGGGACCTCGCCCCGCACGACCTGTCGATCCTGGACTTCATCCTGCCGGCCGGCGTGGAGCCCGTCGCCGTCGCCGCCCACGGTGCCGACCCGATCGGCGCCGGACAGGCCTGCGTCGCCTATCTGACGCTCCAGCTCAGCACGGGGGCCATCGCCCACGTGCACGTCAACTGGCTCTCCCCGACCAAGGTGCGCACCACCATGGTCGGCGGCTCCAAGCGCACCCTGATCTGGGACGACCTCAACCCCGCCCAGCGGGTGGCGGTCTTCGACCGGGGCGTGGACCTCGCCTCGCCCCAGGAGATCGGCGCGGACGAACGCCGGGACATGCTCGTCTCCTACCGCTCCGGGGACATGGTCGCGCCCGCCATCGGGGAGAAGGAGGCGCTGCGCAGCATGGTCGACGAGTTCGGCGACGCGATCCGGCAGGGCCGTGCGCCGCTCACCGACGGCCGGGCCGGCCTCAGGGTGCTGGACATTCTCGAGGCGGCCTCGCGCAGCCTCGACTTCAAGGGCGCGGTCGTCGGCCTGCGCGCCGGGCGTTGAGCAAGCAATCCACCGAGAGGGCACAGCAGTTGAGCAGCGTACGCGGCAAGAAGATCCTGGTCACCGGGGGAGCGGGCACCATCGGCTCCAACCTCGTCGACCTGCTGGCCGAGGGCGGCGCCCGCGAGGTCGTCGTACTCGACAACTTCGTGCGCGGGCGGCGGGCCAACCTCGCCCAGGCCCTGCCCAGCGGTGTCGTGGAGATCGTCGAGGGCGACGTCCGGGACGCCGGCACCGTACGGAAGGTCACCGAGGGCGCCGACCTGGTGTTCCACCTCGCCGCGATCCGCATCACACAGTGCGCGGAGGAGCCCCGGCTCGCCAACGAGGTACTGGTCGACGGCACCTTCAACGTCCTGGAGGCGGCGGCCGCGGCCGGGGTCGCCAAGGTGGTCGCCTCGTCCTCGGCGTCCGTCTACGGCATGGCCGAGACCTTCCCGACGACCGAGCGCCACCACCCGTACAACAACGACACCTTCTACGGCGCCGCGAAGGCCTTCAACGAGGGCATGCTGCGCAGCTTCCACGCCATGTACGGGCTGGACTACGTGGCCCTGCGCTACTTCAACGTCTACGGCCCCCGGATGGACATCCACGGCCTCTACACCGAGGTGCTCATCCGCTGGATGGAGCGCATCGAGGCGGGCGAGCCGCCGCTGATCCTCGGCGACGGCACCCAGACCATGGACTTCGTCGACGTCCGCGACATCGCCAGGGCCAACGTCCTGGCCGCCGGGGCCGATCTGACCGACGAGGTCTTCAACATCGCGAGCGGCACGGAGACTTCGCTGAAGGAGCTGGCCGAGGGGCTGCTGGAGGCCATGGGGGCCGAGGGCATGGAGCCGGTGCACGGACCCGCCCGCTCGGTGAACTCGGTGGTCCGTCGGCTCGCCGACACCTCGCAGGCCGCCGACCGGCTCGGCTTCACGGCCGGGATCGACCTGCGCACCGGGCTGCGCGACCTGGTCCAGTGGTGGCGCGCGGAGCGGGAGGGCGCCCGGTGAGCACCGACCGCATCCCGGTGATGGTCCCCTGGCTCGGCGAGGAGGAGGCCAGGGCCGCCTCCGACGCGGTGCTGTCCGGGTGGGTCGCCCAGGGCCCCCGGGTCGCCGCCTTCGAGAAGGCCTTCGCCGAGCGGGTGGGCGCCGAGCACGGCATCGCCGTCAGCTCCTGCACCACCGCCCTGCACCTCTGCCTCGTCGCCCTCGGCATCGGCCCGGGCGACGAGGTCGTGGTGCCCTCGCTCTCCTTCATCGCCACCGCCAACGCCGTACGGTACGTCGGCGCCGAGCCGGTGTTCGCCGACGTCGACCCGGCCACCGGCAACCTCACCCCGGACACCGTGCACGTGGTCCGCACCGCGCGCACCAAGGCCGTCCTCGCCGTCCACCAGGGCGGCGTCCCGGCCGACGTGCACGCCCTGCGCGCCGCCTGCGCCGACCTGGACCTGCCCCTGGTCGAGGACGCGGCCTGCGCCATCGGCTCCACCGTCGGCGGCAAGCCCGTCGGCCACGGCGCGCTGCTCGCCGCCTGGTCCTTCCACCCGCGCAAGCTCGTCACCACCGGCGAGGGCGGCATGGTCACCACCGACGACGCCGAGTGGGCGGCCCGGCTGCGGCGGCTGCGCGAGCACGGCATGAACGCCTCGGCCGCGGACCGCCACGCCAGCGACAAGCCGGTCCTGGAGAGCTACCTGGAAGTCGGCTTCAACTACCGGATGACGGACGTCCAGGCCGCCATCGGACTCGTCCAGCTCGGCAAGCTCGACGCGATGATCGCCCGACGCCGCGAACTGGCCGCCCGCTACGACACGTTGCTGCACGACGTGCCCGGCCTCACCCCGGTGCGCGACCCCGCGCACGGGCAGAGCAACTTCCAGTCCTACTGGGTGCTGCTGGACGGGGACTTCCCGGCCGGCCGGGACGACCTGCTCGCGGCACTCTCCGGGGCCGGCGTCTCCGCCCGGCGCGGGATCATGGCCGCGCACCTCGAACCCGCCTACGCGGACCACCCCCGCGCACCGCTGCCGGTCACCGAGCGCCTCACCCGCGACTCGCTGATCCTGCCCCTGTTCCACACGATGACCGAGGCCCAGCAGGACCGTGTCGTGGCAGCGCTGCGCGAACAGGCCCGAAGATGAACGGACTCGTGATCGTCGGTGCGGGCGGCTTCGCCCGGGAGACCGCGCGGGCCGCGGCCGACTCGGGCGAGTTCAAGCTGCTCGGCCACCTCGACGACAACCCCGCCCTGCACGGCACCGAGGTGGACGGCGTTCCGGTCCTCGGCGGCTGCGAGCTGGTGCACGAGCTGCCCGGGGCACGGGTGGTCGTCTGTGTGGGCAACCCCCGGGACTACGCGGCCCGCGCCCGGCTGGTCCGCCGCCTCGGACTGCCCGCCGACCGCTACGCCACCGTCGTCCACCCGACGGCGGCGGTGTCCTCGACCTGCGAGGTCGGCCCCGGCACGGTCCTGCTCGCGCACTGCGCGCTGACCGCCGCCGTCCGGGTGGGCGCGCATGTCGCCGTGATGCCGCAGACCGTCCTCACCCACGACGACGTGGTCGAGGACTGCGCGACGCTCGCCTCCGGCGTCCGGCTGGGCGGCGGGGCACGGCTGGAGCGGGGCGCCTACGTGGGCTCCGGGGCCCTGGTCAGGGAGGGCACGACGGTCGGCGCCTGGTCGCTGGTCGGGATGGGGAGTGCCGTGCTCGGCGACATACCGCCGGGCGAGGTCTGGGTGGGGAGCCCGGCCCGGCGGCTGCGCGCGGCGGACGCGCCCGCGCTGGAAGAACTGCGGACACGGACAGTGGGGGGACCGCTGACATGAACCGGATACCACTCGTGGACCTCCGAGCGGCCCACGAGGAGGTCGCCGACGAGGTGCGGGCCGGATTCGACCGGATCCTGGCGGGCACCGCCTTCGTCGGCGGCGACGAGGTGCGCCGATTCGAGCACGAGTACGCGGAGTTCGGCGGCGTCGCGCACTGCGTGGGCGTCGCCAACGGCACCGACGCCGTCGAACTCGCCCTGCGGGCCGGCGGTGTCGGCGTCGGCGACGAGGTCGTCGTACCCGCCAACACCTTCATCGCCACCGCCGGCGCGGTGGCCAGGATCGGGGCCCGCCCGGTCCTCGCGGACTGCCTGCCCGGCAGCCACCTGCTCGACCCGCGGGCCGCGCTGGACGCGGTCGGCCCGGCGACGCGTGCCGTCGTCCCCGTCCATCTCTACGGGCAGATGGCCGACGTGGCGGCGCTGCACGGACAGCTCCCGGATCGCGTAAGGGTCGTCGAGGACGCCGCCCAGTGCCAGGGCGCGACCCGCGACGGACGCGCCCCGGGCGGCGCGGGCATCGCCGCCACCAGCTTCTACCCGGGCAAGAACCTCGGCGCCTACGGCGACGCCGGCGCGGTGCTCACCGACGACGAGGAACGCGCGGGCCTGGTGCGCGCGATCGCCAACCACGGCGGAGTCGCGAAGTACCGGCACGACGTGCCCGGCTTCAACAGCCGCCTGGACGGCCTCCAGGCCGTCGTCCTGCGCGCCAAACTGGCGCGGCTGGCGGAGGGTAACGCGGCCCGCCGGGCGGCCGCCGCCCGCTACGACGAACTCCTCGCCGGCCTCGCGGCCGACGGCCGGGTCGTCCTCCCGGTCACGGACCCCGGCAACCTCCACGTCTGGCACCTGTACGTCGTCCAGGTCGCCGGCGCCGACCGCGACGACGTCGTCGGCAAGCTGGGCGCCGAGGGCATCGGCGCCGGGGTGCACTATCCCGCGCCCGTCCACCTGACACCGGCGTACCGCCATCTCGGGTACGTCCGGGGCGACTTCCCGAACGCCGAGAAGGCGGCGGACCGGATCCTGTCGCTGCCGCTGTACCCGCAGATCACCCCCGACCAGCAGCAGCGCGTCGTCGACGCGTTCGCCGACGCGCTCGGCAGCTGACCGGTCCCCGAGTTTCACGCTCCACTCCGGCCCCCCGGCCGGCCCAGCACAGCACCGCTGAGAGGTACACATGAGAAAATGGAGCAGACGGATCCGGGGCGGGCGCCTCGCCGTCGTAGTGGCACTGATCCTCGCGGTGCTCCCGCTGGCCGGGTCCGCCCAGGCGGCGTCCGATCCGTGCGGGTCGGGCTCCAACCCGATCGTCTGCGAGAACTCCAAGACGGGCAGCCCGACGTCCGACTGGTTCTCGCCCAACGCCTACGGGGACATCAAGGGGTTCACGACCAAGGAGAGCGTCCAGGCCGGGGACACCGTCCAGTTCAAGGTCCAGTCGAAGACCTCGTACACCATCCAGATCTACCGGCTGGGCTGGTACGGCGGCGACGGCGCCCGCCAGATGTCGACCGCGGCCCAGGCCGCCGTGACCTACCCGGCCAACTTCACCTCCAGCCCGGCCAGTTGCACGACCAAGAGCAGCACGGGGCTGGTGGACTGCGGCAACTGGCCGGTGACCGCGACCTGGGCGGTGCCCAGCGACGCCGTGTCCGGCCTGTACATCGCGAACATCACGCAGACCGACGGCGACGGCCTGATGCCGTACCCGTTCGTCGTCCGTGACGACTCCAGCACCGCCGACATGGTCGTGCAGACCAGCGACCAGACCTGGCAGGCGTACAACGACTACGGCGGCCAGGACCTGTACGACGGCGCCGGGCCCGCGCCGGACGGCCGCGCCTACGAGGTCAGCTACAACCGCCCGCTGGACATCGGCGGCGACAACGGCATCTACGGCTCCGAGTACATGATGCTGTCCTGGCTGGAGCGCAACGGCTACGACGTCACCTACACCTCCGGCGTGGACGTGTCGCAGTCGAACGGCGCCGCCCAGCTGGAGAAGCACAAGGTGTACATGTCCTCCGGCCACGACGAGTACTGGACCCAGACCCAGTACTCCAACGTCCTCGCGGCCCGCAAGGCCGGAGTGCGGGAGGCCTTCTTCAGCGGCAACGAGGTCTTCTGGAAGACCAGGCTCGCCCCCAGCATCGACGGCACCAGCACCGCGGACCGCACCCTGGTCTGCTACAAGATGACCAAGATGGCCCAGAGCAACGGCATCGCCGACCCCAGCGGCGTCTGGACCGGCACCTGGATGGACCCGACCAGCACCGACTACGGCCAGTCCTACCAGCCGCCGAACATCCTCACCGGCTCCATGTTCACCGTCAACGGCTACCGCAGCGACGCCATCACGGTCCCCGGCTCCTACGGCAAGAACCGCATCTGGCGCAACACCTCCGTCGCGAACCTCACCGCCGGTCAGACGGCGACCTTCCCGACCGGGACGCTCGGCTACGAGTGGGACAGCGACATCGACAACGCCACCAGACCCGTCGGCGCCATCGACGTGTCGTCCACCACCGTCGACATCCAGGACGGCAAGCTCCGCACGGACTGGGGCAACGTCTACGGCAACGGCACGGCCACCCACAACCTCGTGGAGTTCCGCGACCAGGACTCCGGAGCCCTGGTCTTCGGGTCCGGAACCGTGCAGTGGTCGTGGGGCCTGACCAACGTGCCCACCTACAACCCCGACGACACCGTGGTCACCGAGGACTCCCGGATGCAGCAGGCGACGGTGAACATCCTCGCCGACATGGGCATCCAGCCGCTGACCCTGCAGAGCGGCCTCGTCTCGGCCTCGGCCTCCACCGACACCACCGGCCCCGCGGTCACCGTGACCAGCCCCGAGTCCGGGATCACCGTCCCGGCGCTGAAGCCGGTCACCGTCAAGGGCACCGCCAGCGACAGCGGCGGCGTGGTCGCCCGCGTCGAGGTGTCCACCGACGGCGGCTCGACCTGGCAGGCCGCCACCGGCCTGACCTCGTGGAGCTACACCTGGACCCCGACCACCCCGGGCACGGTGTCCGTCAAGGTCCGGGCGGTCGACGACAGCGTCAACATCGGATCGGTCACCACCATCCCGCTGACCGTCGGACCGCAGGCCTGCCCGTGCACCATCTGGGCCGCCTCGGCGGTGCCCGGCACCGTCAACGCGGGCGACGGCAGCTCGCTGGAGCTCGGCGTCAAGTTCCGGACCACCGTGGCCGGTTCGATCACCGGCGTGCGCTTCTACAAGTCGCCGGCCAACACCGGCACCCACACCGGCAGCCTGTGGACCGCCTCCGGCACCCGCCTGGCCACCGGCACCTTCACCGACGAGACCGCCTCCGGCTGGCAGCAGCTGAACTTCTCCTCCCCGGTGACCGTCAAGGCCAACACCACCTACGTCGCCTCGTACTTCGCGCCCAACGGCGGCTACTCCTTCGACACCACCCTCGCGAGCAGCGATGCCGGCCTGGCCCCGCTGACCGCGCTCAAGTCGGGCGTCGACGGCGGCAACGGCGTCTTCCACTACGGCTCCACCAGCGCCTTCCCGTCCTCGCAGGCCTCGGGCAGCAACTACTGGGTCGACGTGGTGCTCGACACCTCCACGGCCGGCACGACCCCGCCCACCGTCAGCTCGACCTCCCCGACCTCCGGGGCGACCGACGCGTCGATCACGGCACCGGTCTCGGCCACCTTCAGCGCGGCCGTCGACACCGACAGCGTGACCTTCACCGTGAAGGACGCGAACGGCGACACCGTGCCCGGTGCCGTCACCTTCCCCGCGTCGAACAAGGCGACCTTCACGCCGTCGACGGAACTGGACCTGAGCAGCACGTACACCGCTTCCGTACAGGCCTCGGACGTCTGGGGCAACGCCATGACGGACCCGGTGACCTGGTCGTTCAACACCAGTTCCACCCCGCCCGCGGTCACCTGCCCCTGCTCGCTGTGGAGTTCCTCGGCCGTCCCGGCCACCACCGACATGACCGCCGACTCCAACTCCGTGGAGCTGGGCACCCGGTTCACCTCGTCGGCGGCCGGCTGGGTCACCGGCGTCACCTTCTACAAGGGCACCGGCAACACCGGCACCCACACCGGCAGCCTGTGGACCGACGACGGCACCCTGCTCGCCAGCGGCACCTTCACCGGCGAGACCGCCTCCGGCTGGCAGACGCTGACCTTCGCCACCCCGGTGGCGATCACCGCGGACACCGCGTACGTGGCCTCGTACCACGCGCCCAACGGCAACTACGCCGTGGACGGCGGGTACTTCGCGGCGGCCCACAAGTCCTATCCGCTGACGGCCACGGCCGACACCACCGCACACCACAACGGGCTCTACAAGTACGGCAGCGACCCGGCCTTCCCCAACGGTTCCTACGGATCGTCGAACTACTGGGTGGGCCCGGTCTTCACCGCCGACGACCCGACCACGTCGCTGGCCGCCTCGGTCGCCGCCTCGGAGGTCGGCGCCGCCACCGTGGCGCACACCGCCGACGCGGCGAGCCCCCTGGTCCTGGCCCTGCCGGCCACGACCGGGGTGGCCTCCGTCAAGGCGACCGTGACCGTCCTGCGCGGCTCCAGGGCCGCGCGCGAGCTCCACGTCACGGCCGTCGTCTCCTACGACCGCAAGACGCACAGGGCGACCGTCCACCTGTCGGCCCCGCTGCCGGACGGCACCCGGTTCCGGGTCACCGTCACGGCCGGGGACAGCCACCGTCACACGGTGAAGTCCCGCAGCTGGACGCTCACCGGCAAGACCACCTACAAGAAGAAAAAGAACTGACCCGTCCCCACACACCGCCGGTGGCCCGCGCCCGCAACGGCGCGGGCCACCGACGGGGATTGGCTTCCCCCAACCGATGAGCAGCGTCAGTGTTGTCATCCCCTGCTACAAGTACGGCCACTTCCTCGCCGACTGCGTGAGCAGCGTCCTGGACGAGCAGGACGGCGTCGACGTCCGGGTGCTCATCATCGACGACGCCTCGCCCGACGACTCGGCGGAGGTCGCCCACAAGCTGGCCGCCGCCGACCCGCGGATCGAGGTCCGGGTCCACGAGACCAACAAGCGCCACATCGCCACCTACAACGAAGGCCTCCTGGACTGGGCCGACGGGGACTACGTCGCCCTGCTGTCGGCCGACGACCGGCTGGTGCCGGGCGCGCTGGTGCGCGCCGCGGCCCTCCTGGACGCCCACCCCGAGGCGGGCTTCGCCTACGGGCGCCCGCTGCGCTTCCAGCACGGCGGCCCGCTGCCCAAGGCCCGTACCCACAGCACCGGTTCGGTCGTCTACCCCGGCCACTGGTGGCTGGAGCGCCGCTTCCGCGAGGGCACCGGCTGCATCACCTCGCCGGAGGTCGTCGTGCGCACCGGACTCCAGCGCAAGGTCGGCGGCTACGACCCCGCCCTGCCGCACGCCGGCGACATCGAGATGTGGATGCGGCTCGCCGCCCACGCCGACGTCGGCTACGTCCGCGGCGCCGACCAGGCCTTCTACCGCGTGCACGGCAAGAACATGTCCACCGTCGACTTCGGCGGCCAGCTCGACGACCTGCGCCAGCGCCTGGTCGCCTTCGACTCGGTGCTCACCAAGTGCGGCGACCGGCTGCCGCACGCCGGCCGGCTGGCCGAGCAGGTCCACACCCGCCTCGCCCGCCACGCCCTGCGCCGCGCCTACCGGGCCTACGACCGGGGCCGCACCGGCGTCGTACCGGTCGAGGAGTGCGTGGCGTTCGCCGCCCAGTGCCTGCCGGAGTACCGGGCGCTGCCCGAGTACCGGGCGCTGCGGCTGCGCCGGCGGATCGGGCCGAAGGCGATGCCGTACCTGCAGCCCCTGGTGTGGTCGGCCGTGGCCGAGCGCGGCCGGGAGGCGCTGTGGTGGGAGTCCTGGAAGCGCCGCGGCATCTGATGCGCGATCAGTTCGGTTCAGCCCGCCACCGGCAGCCCGCCGGCGGGGCGCACCGCCTTCGGCAGGCCGCCCCCGCCGGTCCTGCGGCGCAGCGCGTACCGGTCCCACCACAGCGCGCCCAGGACGCCCCCGATCCCGCCCAGCAGGGCCGTACCGGCCAGCGCCCGGGTCCTGTTGCCCTGCACCGGGGTGGCGCTGGCGGCGACCAGGACGGAGGCGCTGATCCGCGCCTGAGGGGCCACGCCCTGCGCGTCCTGCAACGCCGTCACGTGCTCGGTGTACACCTCGATGACCCGGCCGACCGCGGTGTCGGCGTCCACCGCCCCGGAGCGCTTCGCCTGCACCTGGACCGAGGGGATCAGATAGCGCGGTGTCGCGCTGGTGCCGCTGTTGCGCGGGATCAGCTGGTACGTCCCGCGCACCCCGGCGGCGGCCAGCTCCCTGCGCCCGGCCGGCGACTCCAGCTGCTGGATGACCCCGTACGACAGGGTGGCCAGCGGCGGCTGGAGGTTGGTGAGCTGGTTGGGCTGGTTGCCGGTCACGGGCGGTTTGAGCACGACCACCGCCGAACTCAGGTACTGCGGTGCGGGATGCAGCACCCGGTAGGCACCGGCGGCCGTCAGCACGAGCGCGAACAGCAGTACGTACCACCGGCGGAGCAGCGCTTCGGCGACGTCACGAGGCGACACGGGGATTCCTTCCGTCGCCACAGATCCTCGCAGGCGCCGGGGCGAACCGCCACCAAAAGGGAGATCTCATGAGCCTCGCCGACCTCTTGGCGATCATGCGCAGGCGGTGGTACTTCATGGTGCCCCTCACCCTGCTCAGCCTGCTCGCGGGCGGATACCTGTACCGCACCATCCCGGTGTCCTACGAGTCGCAGAGCTCGGTCACGCTCCTCGACTCCTCGGCGATCGCCGACATGGCTCCCACCTTCGGCAACCCCCTCTCGAACGCGGGCGGTTCACTGGTCGTCACCGCCGACGTGCTGATCAGGACGCTCCAGTCCGGCGACTCGGCGAAGGAGCTGCGCTCGCGCGGCGTCACGGACCCGTACACGGTCGGGTTCGCGGCGCAGTCCGACAGCCCGCTGCTCACCCTCGGCGTCACCGGCACCGACCGGGCGAAGGTGCTCCGCGAGACCACCACCCTGACCGCCTTCACCGGCGAACAGCTCAAGGCGCTCCAGGCCGCCTCCAAGGTGCCGGCGGTGTACACGGTGCAGAGCGCGCCGGTCGTACTGCCGCAGACCCCCGTCTCGGAGTCGAAGAGCCGCTACCAGAACATCGCGGCGGTCCTCATCGCCGGGACGGTCGCCGCCTTCCTGCTGTCCATCCTCGCCGAGGGCGTCGCGGTGGTGCGCCGCCGCGGACGCGCCCTCGCCGGGTACGTGCCCCGGCGCCACCGCGCCAGCCCGCCGGAGCGGCCCAAGGGGCTGCTGGTGCGCAGGCTGGACGCCACGACGGTCCTCACCGGCTACCTGGTGCTGGCCTTCTTCGTCCCCTCGAACCTCACCCTGCCCGCGCTCGGCGGCGTCGGCACCCCGGCCAACGTCTTCGCCCTGCTGGGACTGCTCTGGTACCTGGCCACCTGGCTCGGCGGCCGCATCCTGCCGGCCCGCGACACCAGACTGCCGCGCGTGGTCATGTGCCTGCTCGCGGCGGCGGTGCTGCTCTCCTACCTCGCCGACGCGACCCGCGAGAGCTCGCACGAGGAGGTCCTGGGAGCCGACCGGGGCCTCATCGGCCTCGGGGTGTGGACGGCGCTGGTGGTGCTCACCTCGGCCGGCATCCAGGAGCGCAGCCGCCTGGACACCCTGATGCGCCGGCTCGTCGTGCTGGGCACGGTCGTCGCCCTGATCGGCTACTACGACTTCTTCGCCGCCACCAACATCGCCGACTCCATCCACATCCCCGGTCTCCAGTCGAGCACCGCCGGGATCAGCACCATGGACCGCGGCTCGTTCACCCGGCCCCGCTCCACCACCGCCCATCCGCTGGAGTTCGGCGGCATGCTCGCCATCCTGGTCCCCTTCGCCGTCCACCAGGCCTTCGACCCGGTACGCCGCCACGCGGGCCCGCTGCGCCGCTGGGGACCCGTGGCGGTCATGGCGGGCGCGCTGCCGCTCACGGTGTCCCGCACCTCCATCATCGGCGCCTTCATCGTGATCCTGGTGATGGTGCCGCGCTGGAAGCCGGAGCGCCGCTGGGCCGCCATCGGGCTGGTCCTCGGCTCGGTGGCCGTCTTCAAGGTGATCATCCCGGGTCTGATCGGGACCATCACCGGCCTGTTCGCCAGCTTCCTGTCCAACTCCGACAGCAGCACCCAGGCACGCACCGTGAAGTACAGCGCGATCGTTCCCTACCTGGAGGAACACCCCTGGTTCGGAAGGGGGTTCGGCACCTTCACCCCCGACCTCTACTTCTTCACGGACAACCAGTACATGCTGACCCTGGCCGAGACGGGCGCCCTGGGACTGCTCGCGCTGCTCGCCCTGTTCGTCACCGGCATCCACCAGGGCGGCGCCGTCCGCAGGCTCGCCCGCACCGAGTCGGACCGGGAACTGGGCCAGGCGTTCCTCGCCTCGGCCCTGGTCGCCCTCGTCATCAGCGCCACCTTCGACGCGCTGAGCTTCCCCATGTACGCCGGGATGTTCTTCCTGACCCTGGGGGCCGGCGGCAGCTACCTCGGCTTCATCCGCCGGGAGGCGGCCGGCCCCGCCGCGCCCGCGCCCCGCGACACCTCCGCAGCACCCGAACCCGAACTGCCCCCACTCGTGGAGTCCCGATGAGCACCGTCGCCGTCATCGTCGTCACCTGGAACAGCGCCTCGGTGCTCCCCGGGTTCCTCGCCGCGCTGCCCGACGGGATGGCCGGCCTCGACTGGCGGCTGGTCGTCGCGGACAACGACTCCGCCGACGACACCGTCGAGGTGCTGCGGACCCTCGCGCCGGACGCCACGGTGGTCGAGACCGGCCGCAACGCCGGGTACGCGGCCGGGATCAACGCGGCGCTGCGGGCCGCCGGGGACCACGACGCCGTGCTGGTCTGCAACCCCGACGTGCGGATGCGGCAGGGCTGCGCCAAACGCCTCGTCGACAGCCTGGGAGACGGGGTCGGGATCGCCGTACCGCTGCTCTACGAGGAGGGCTCGGACACCCCGCACCGCTCGCTGCGCCGGGAGTCGACCGTGTTGCGGGCGCTCGGCGAGGCGGTGATCGGCAACACCCGGGCGGGACGCTTCCCGGCGCTGAGCGAGCTGGTCACCGACCCCGGCGCCTACCGGAACACCACCCGCGCGGACTGGGCGACCGGCGCGCTGATGGCCGTCTCCGCGCCGTGCCTGGCCGCCTGCGGCCCCTGGGACGAGTCCTTCTTCCTCTACTCGGAGGAGACCGAGTTCTGCCTGCGCGCCCGGGACCTGGGGTTCGCCACCCAGCTGGAGCCCACCGCGGACGCCGTCCACCTGGGCGGCGACTCCCAGGTGTCGCCCAGGCTCTGGAGCCTGCTCACCCTCAACCGGGTCCGGCTGTACCGCCGTCGGCACGGCGCACCGGCAACGGCCCTGTTCCACGCCGCCGTTCTGCTCCGCGAGACCTCCCGCGCGGCCCTGGGCCGCCCGGCCAGCCGGGCGGCCGCGGCCGAACTGGTCCGGCCGGGAGCCCTGCGCAGGACGCCGGGCCCGTGAGCGCGCCCGGTCAGCCGGCCTCCTGCGACCGCACGGCCATCAGCGACTTCGGTACGCCCAGCACCCGTTCGCTCAGCAGCTCGGAGCGGGGGAACAGGTAGCGCATCTCGGCCCGGGTCAGCAGCTCGATGTTGACGACGGCGTCCATCGCCGACTCGGGGCTGTCGGGGCGGCTGTGCACCAGCGGCCAGCGCCGCACCAGCCGCGCCCGCGCGGCCAGCGGCAGGAACTGGAAGCCGGGGGCCACGAAGTGCGGCTCGACGGGGAAGTAGCGGTACGGCGTCTGGATCCAGTGCAGCGGCGCCAGCCGCTCGACGGCGGCCACGAACCTCCGCCGCTGGCTGTGGCCGCCGACGTGCTCGATGGTCGAGTTGGAGAACACCAGGTCGTAGCCGCCGTCGGCGCTGAGCGCGGCGGCCGTCTGCGGGTCGGTGACGTCGGCGTTCTCGGCGGTGATCCAGTCGGGCAGCCCGGCCGGGTGCGCCTCCAGGTTGATCAGGTGGACGTGCTTGGCGCGCACGGGGGCACGCAGCCACATCTCGGCCGTCCCGCCCAGGTCGACCACGCTCATGTTCTCGATACCGGGGAAGCAGCGCCGCAAGCGTTCCCAGCGGGCGATGCGCAGTCTCTCGCCGAGTGAGCCGGGGGCGTCGACGAACTTGTTCCTGAGGGCGCGGGACGGTGCCACGGGATCAACCACCTGTGGTCGGAGCGGACGGGGAGCGGAGGGCCTCAACTGGGCTGCCGCCATTGGGTGTAGAAGCTGGCGGGGTTCATCAGGTACCGGACGGTGGGGTGCGGCAGATGACGCACCCGGTGTCTGCGGCCGTAGCGGCGGATCAGCTCCCAGTCCTCCCGGGGCAGCACCTCCGGGGTCCGGCGCAGTCGGCTGAAGTGCAGGGCCCGGGTGCGCCGGGCGACGAAGGCGTTGGTGTCCAGGAAGGCCTCGCGGGCGGCCCGGCGCCGGTCGTAGGGCACCGAGAGGACGTCGTTCTCGCTGCCGTCGGGCCGGACCCTGCGCAGCGCCGTGTACACGGCGTCGGGCCCGCCGGGGGCCTGAAGGGCCGCCAGCGCCCGCTCCAGGTGGTCGGGTTCCCACAGGTTGTCGTCGTCCAGGAAGGCCACGTACCGCGAGCGGGTGAGCCGGATGCCCACGTTGCGCACCACGCCCGCCACCCCGGTGTTGCGTGCCAGCGAGACGGCGAACAGGCGTGGATCGTCCGGCAGTTCGGGCAGCCCGGCGCCGTCGTCGACGACGATGACGACCTGGTCGCTCACGGTCTGGTCCAGGGCCGAGCGCACGGCGGCCCGCAGCGCCAGGGGCCGCCGGTGGGTGGCGATCACCGTGGCGACCAGTGCCGTGGGCGGCGCCGGCAGAGTGGCGGCCAGCCGGCGGGTCTCGGCGGCCTCCGTCCGCCGCAGGCGCACCGCGCCCGGCGCGAGCAGGACCTTGTTCCTGGCCTCGAAGAGCACCAGCCAGCCGAACAGCGCCTTCAGCAGCGTCCAGGGCGCCCGTGCGGCACGGCGTGCCGCTCCGCCGGTCACGAGGCCGGCTCCGGGCGCACCGGGCGGCCGTCGGACAGCCGGTTGCCGCGCCAGACGTTCCCGGCACCGTCCGCGTTCCAGTGGGCGACGGTGCCGTAGCCGCCGGAGGCGGGGTGGTACTGGGTGGAGAACACGTTGTCCGTGACCTTGATCCCGGTGGCGCCCGTGGAGCCGCCGTAGAGGGCGTAGGCCCCGCCGGCGATCCAGTTGTGGTCGACGGTGACGTTGCGGACCACCCCGGTGTCCGCGAACAGGCCGATGCTGCCCGAGGCGCCCTCCTTGATTCCCGTCGGGTTGAGCAGGGTGTTGTGCCGGATGACCAGGTGCCCGGTGTTGCCGCCGCCGCTGATCACCGCGTTGGTGTGCTGCCACTCGCCGCTCTGGTTCACGAACGGCTCGATGTCGTGGACGTAGTTGTCGTGGATGTCGCCCTGGCCCATGGACAGGGCGTCGCCGAACACGGAGACGTCGCACCAGCCGACCTCGACGGAGCTGCCCCCCATGTTGGAGACCGCGTAGTCGACGCCGCCGTTGTCCGGTCCCTTGCCGGGCACGGCGGTGATGGTGGAGTGCAGGACGCGCAGTCCGTGGTAGCCGGGGCGCAGGTTGACGCCCCACCAGTTGGTGGAGGTGATCTTCGTGTCGATCACGGTGACGTCGTCGGCGTAGATGTCGAGCGAGCCGGTGATGTCCCAGCCCCGGATGACGGTGCCGTTCTCGCGCACGGACATGTCGCCGGTCCGGTGCGGGGTGAGCGGGATGCGGGGCCCGGTGGTGCGGGCGTCGGGGAACCCGCAGGCGGCGGGGGAGGCGCAGGCGTCGCGGGACACCGGTTTCCCGGAGCCGCCGCCACCGCCCGTCGCGGTGGGGGCGGCCGTGGTGGCCGGTACGGAGGTGGCGCTCGGGGACGCCGCGGTGGCCGGCGTGGCCGGCGAGGAGGCGTCCGTGGTCGCGGGGCGTCCGCTCGCCGGGCAGGTCAGCGCGGAGTCCGGGCAGGCCGGCAGGGCGGACCCGTCCGAGTCCGAGCAGGCCGTGCCCGCGACCGTGAGCAGTACCGCGAGCAGCAGTCCCGCGAGGGCGTCGGTGCCGGTACGTCGTGACATGGACTCACCTCGTGCCCTGGGGGGAGGAGCCGGCGGGAGCGGCCCTGCGGGGCCGCTCGACCCCACGCAGGAAGTCACGGCTGGGCAGCACGCAGACCGCGTAGCCGGCCAGTGCGACGGACCCGGTGATGAGGAGCGCGAGCCGCCCGTCGCCGAGCGGGGCCCGCAGGCCGAGGACGATCACGGTCATCACGGCGCCGCCCAGGAAGGGCCACGCGCAGGCCCGGGCGATCCGGCCGATGCCGATGCCGCCCCGGTGCAGGGCGATCAGGAACACGGGCACCACCAGGCCGCCGGCGACCAGGACATGGCCCTGGGAGACACCGACGATGCCGTTGAGGCGGGCGCAGGCCAGGAGCACCGGGACCAGCGCCACCAGCCACAGGCCCTGCACCAGGAAGAGCGAGCGGCGCTGTCCGATCGCGACCAGGCAGTCGTAGGCCAGTTCGCCGCCGATGCGGATCAGGCCGAGGGCCATCAGCCAGGGCAGGGCGGCCGCGGCGGGGGTCCACCGGCCGCCGTAGATCAGGCGGACGACCGGTTCGGCGAGTCCGCCCAGCAGCACGCAGAGCGGCACCGTACCGGTGATCAGCACGCCCAGGGCACGGCTGAAGCCCTGGGCGAGCGCCTGCGGCGAGGCGGCCAGCCGGGAGAACCCCGCGAAGGAGACCCGGCGGGCGGCCTCGGAGATGATGCGCACGGGCCAGCCGGAGATGTTGAACGCGAGCACGTAGAACCCCAGCGAGACGTTGCCCAGGGTCGCGCCCACCACCATGGTGTCGACGTTGACCACCGCCAGGGCCAGCATGCTCGCCCCCGCCAGCGGCAGCCCGAACCGCAGCAGCGCCCGGGCCTGTGCGGAGTCCCAGCCGAACCTCAGGGTGCCCGGCGCCGCCAGCGCGCAGCCGATCAGCGTGACGACGTTCCCGGCCACCGAGCCCCAGGCGAAGCTCATCGCGCCCCAGCCCTCGAAGGCCAGCCAGAGTGTGACGGCGGTGCCGAGCACGAAGTTGAGCGCGTCGATGACCATCCGCCGGCCCTGGGCGAACTCCCGGGTGAGGAAGCCGGCCGGGACCTGGGCCACCCCGTCGATCACCACGCACAGGCACATCACCCGCAGCACGCCCGCGGCGTGCGGCGAGCCCAGCAGCCCGGCCACCGCCGGCGCGGTCGCGAACAGCGCCACGTACAGCAGGCCGCTGGAGAGGGTGCTCAGGGTCAGCACGGTCGGCGCGAACCGCTTCGCGTCCCCCTCCCAGCGCACGATGGCCAGGCCCACGCCCAGCTCGTTCGCGGAGAGCAGCACGAGCAGCACGGTCTGGGCGATGCCGTACACACCCCACTCCGCCGGGCCGAGCGCGAAGCGGGCCAGCAGGATGCCGGTCGCGAAGTTGCCCAGGCGCATCACGACGGTGTTGATCAGGCTCCACCGCGCCGCCGAGCGGACCTTGCGGCCCAGCGACGGAGCGGCGGCGGGTGCGGCGGGTGTCACCGGTGCGGCAGGAGCGGGCGCGTCGCTCGTCTCACCGGTCCCGCTGTCCGGTGCGCGGGCGATGTCCATGAGTCGACTCCTCGTCGAGCGGCTCGGCGGCGGACGCCACGGCCATGGCGGGCTGTGGCGCGTCGGGCTCTGTGCCGGCCGGACCGCCCGCGGCGGACTGCGACCAGCTGGGCGGCTGCCGGATGGCGAGCGTCTCCTCCACCGGCGACTCCCCGCCCGGGGCGGGGGCGGCGGCCGGCCGCTCCCGCGGTCCGGCGGGTCCGCCGGGTCCGGCCTGCGGCGACGGCCGGTGCGGCCGCCTGCGCGCCTCCAGGTAGAAGGCGGTGGCGAGGGTGAGCACCAGGCCCAGTGCCCCGGCCATGACCATGTACTCGAGCCGGGTCTTGGTCTGCGCCACGGGATTCTGCGGCGGCACGATGGTCGTCATCCGGATCATGGCCTTCGGGGCGACCGACTGGTCCTTCTGGAACTGGTCCAGCCGCTCCTTGGCGTACCCGGTGAGGATCTTGTCCGAGGCCAGGACGGAGTCCCGGTCGGTGCCGGTGACGGTGAGCCACATCAGCGGCCCCTGGGCGTTGTCGGCGAGCTTGGCGTCGAACGTGCCCTTCGCGCCACGGGCCTTGAGATCCCGCAGCGAGTCGTCGGAGTTGAGGTTGCGGGCCAGGCTGTCGGCCATGCCGGTGAGCGAGGTCTGGGTGCTGAGGAACGGATTTCCGTCGTAAGCCTGGGTGGCCTTCTGGGAGTTCAGCAGTACCACCGTGCTCTGCGACTGGTACGTGACCGGGACCAGCACGGTCACCGCGACGATCAGGCCGGCGGTGACCAGCAGTCCCGGCAGCAGGACGTACCAGCGCCTGCGCATGACCCGGAAGATCTCAGCGAGATCCATGACGGTTCCCCCTAGCGACCAGACGTTCGAAATGCGTGAGTTGCAAGCGGATCATATGGGGAACGTTCGGTCCTCGGTCGTACGGTCGGTCGGTCTCGGCCGGGTGTCCGCGGTGCCTCCGGTCAGAAGCACCTCGGCGATGCGGTCGCTCGCGCGGCCGTCCCAGAGTTCGGGCCGGCGCGGCGCCGGCGGCCGGTCGAGCACCGCGGTCACGGTGGCCGTGATCCGCGCCGGGTCCCGCCCGGCCAGCACGTTGGTGCCCTGCTCGACGGTGACCGGCCGCTCGGTGTTGTCCCGCAGGGTCACGCACGGCACGCCCAGCGCGGTGGTCTCCTCCTGCACACCGCCGGAGTCGGTGAGCACGATCCGCGCGGCGTCCTGGAGGGCGATGAAGTCCAGGTACCCGGCGGGCGGTACGAGCCGGACGCCCCCGGGGACGCCGATCTCGGCCAGCCGCCCGGCCGCGCGCGGGTGCACGGGCAGCACGAGCGGCAGCCGGCCGGAGATCTCGCCGAGCGCCTTCAGCAGGCCGGTGAGGACCTCCGGGTCGTCCACGTTGGCCGGCCGGTGCAGGGTGACCAGGCCGAACTCGCCCCGGGCCAGCCCGTACCGGTCCAGGACGTCCGAGGCCCGGGCCCGTTCCAGGCTGGCCAGCAGGGTGTCGATCATGACGTTGCCGACCAGGTGGATCTGGTCCTCCCGGTACCCCTCGGCGCGCAGGTTGTCGACGGCGTCGGGGGAGGGGGCCAGCAGATAGTCGCTGACCCGGTCGGTGGCGACCCGGTTGACCTCCTCCGGCATGCTCCAGTCCCGGCTGCGCAGCCCGGCCTCCACATGGGCGAGCAGCGGCCCCGACTTGGCGGTGACCAGGGCGCAGGCCAGCGTGGAGTTGATGTCGCCGACCACCACGACGACGTCCGGGGCCACCTCGGCGAGGAGCGGCTCGAACGCGGTCATCACCCGCCCGGTCTGCTCGGCGTGGCTGCCGGAGCCGACCCCGAGGAAGCGGTCCGGCGGACGGATGCCGAGGTCGGCGAAGAACACGTCGTTCATCGCCGGGTCGTAGTGCTGGCCGGTGTGGAAGAGGAGCACCTCGGCGCCCCGGCGCTCCAGGGCGTCCATCACCGGTTTGATCTTCATGTAGTTGGGGCGGGCCCCGGCCACACAGACGACTCGCATGGTTCAGAGCACCTCGATGGTGGGTCCGGACGGCAGCCTGCGGCGGCAGTCCAGGACGAAGGGGGCGTGTTCGGCGACGCGTTCGTAGTCGAAGCCGTCGTGGTCGGTGAGCAGGACCACCACGTCGGCGTCCGCCAGCTCCCGCTGGGTCGGCTCGACCCGCACCAGCCGGGAGTCCATCGGCAGGCTCTCGACGACATGCGGGTCCGCCGCCCTGACCTGCGCCCCCATGTCCAGCAGCAGTTGGGAGATGCGCAGGGCGGGCGACTCGCGGGCGTCGCCGGTGTTCTTCTTGTACGCGAGGCCGAGCAGCAGGATCCGCGAGCCGTTCACCGACCGGCGCCGCTCGTTGAAGTGGTCGCCGATGCGGCGCGTCACGTACTCGGGCATGTGGCTGTTGATGTCGTTGGCCAGCTCCACGAACCGGAAGTTCTGGCCCAGTTCGCGCTGCACCCGCCAGGACAGGTAGGAGGGGTCGATCGGCAGGCAGTGGCCGCCGACCCCCGGTCCGGGCGTGAACTTCATGAAACCGAAGGGCTTGGAGGAGGCGGCGTCGATGGCCTGCCAGACGTCGATGTCCAGGTGGTGGGCGAACATCGCGATCTCGTTGACCAGCGCGATGTTCACGTGCCGGAAGGTGTTCTCCAGCAGCTTGGCGAGCTCGGCCTCCTTGGGCGAGCTCACCGGCACGGTGGTGTCGACGAGTTGGGCGTAGAAGTCCTGAACCGCCTTGAGGGAGGCCTCGTTGACGCCGGAGACGACCTTCGGCGTCTCCTTGAAGCCCCACACCGCGTTGCCGGGGTCGATCCGCTCCGGGCTGTAGCCCAGGTGGAAGTCCGAACCCGCGGTGAGTCCCGAACCCTCCTCCAGGATCGGGGCGAACAGCTCCTGGGTGGTGCCCGGATACGTCGTCGACTCCAGCACGACCGTCGCCCCGGGCCGCAGATAGCGGGCGAGGGTGACCGCCGACTCCTTGATGTAGCGGAGGTCGGGGGTGCCCTCGTGCAGCGGGGTCGGGACCGTCACCACGGCGATGTCGAACCCGCCGCAGTCGCGGGCCGACTCGGTCGGGCGGTACGAGCCGTCGTCCAGCGCCGCCCTGATCCGCTCGGAGGAGACGTCCTCGACGAAGGACTCACCGGCGGCGAGGCTCTTGATCCGCCGGGAGTCGACGTCGTAGCCGATCACCTCGTGGCCGACCTCGGCGGCGCGCACGGCCAGCGGCAGCCCGACGTATCCCTGTCCGACCACGACGACACGCATCAGCGGCTCCTGTTCGCGCAGGCGGCGGGCGACGGGGTGAGCCGGACCAGCTCGCGTGCCGTCATGAGGACGAAGGAGACGTTGGTGGTCAGGTAGCGGCGGCCCAGCCGGCGCGGCTCCTGGAGCGCGCGGTAGAGCCACTCCAGGCCCAGCCGCTGCCAGGAGGCGGGGGCCCGCTTGGTGACCCCGGCCAGGATGTCGAAGGAGCCGCCGACCCCGTGCACGACACGGGCGCCGGTGCGGGTGCCGTACGCGGCGGTGAAGATCTCCTTCTTCGGGGAGGTCATGCCGAGGAACAGCATCTGCGCGCCGCTCCGGGCGATGGCGTCGGCGATGTCCGGCTGCTCGGAGTCGTCGAAGTAGCCGTTGCGGCT
Source organism: Streptomyces sp. NPDC104367 (assembly GCF_055583825.1). NCBI lineage: Bacteria > Bacillati > Actinomycetota > Actinomycetes > Kitasatosporales > Streptomycetaceae > Streptomyces > Streptomyces sp. NPDC104367. The sequence goes on from NZ_JBVJND010000020.1 coordinate 42,312, forward strand.
GCCGGCCACCTTCAGCCCGGGGAAGCGGTCGGCGACCCGGTCCAGCATCCGGTCCAGCACCTCCTCCCTGGCGCCGAGGAAGTACACCGGGATGCCCGAGGTCTCCGCCTCCGCCAGCAGCCGCAGGAACAGGTCGATCCCGGCGACCCGTTCCGGCAGCGGGGCCCGCAGCACCCGGCCCGCCCACACCACGGCCTGGCCGTCGGCGAGCACCAGGTCGCAGCCGGCGACGGCCTCGGCGAGCCGCCGGTCCCGCCGCATGTTCACCAGCTTCGCGGCGTTGACCACGCCGATCTCCAGCTGCTCGCCGTCGCGTACCGCGGCCAGGCAGCGCGCCACGGTCTGGTCCATGGTCAGCGGGTCCAGCTCGACCCCGAACAGCGTCCGTCTTCCGCTCATATCCGGCCCCCCTGCCAGGCGTGCAGCATCCAGCCGAACTCGTACGGCCGGCATTCGCGGTCCACGGACAGCGGGCGCCAGACCCGGTCCAGGGACTTCAGCCGCAGGCCCGGGACGGCCCGGGTGGACAGGCCGCGGGCGGCCCGTACGGCCTTCTTCGGGTCACCCCGGTGGACCTTGCGCCAGGTGGCGCCGAGGTCGTCGAGGATCATCGGCTCCCGGTGCCGGGAGTCCGCCAGTTCGGGTACGTCGGTCATCCAGCGCAGGCCCTTGCGGATCGCCGCGCCGAAGTCGCCGCCGCCCGCGTCGGTGAGGTCGAACAGGGCGGTCGGCGCCATCGCGTGCTGGTGGACGCTGTAGACCGGGTAGCCCTCCACGACGGCGCCGGTGCGCGCGTCGTAGTGCCACCACCACTGCCCGCCCTCGCCCTGGAGCTCGCAGATGCGGGTCGCGCAGGCCTGGGCCGCGGCCAGTGCCTCCGGGTCGCCGTCACCGCAGGCGTGGGCGCGGGCCAGGGCCTGGAGCGGGTACGTCTGGTCGGCGAAGCAGCTGATGTGCGCCCGGTACCAGGGCACCAGGCCCGGTGCGGTGGCGTGCGGGAAGAGCGGGCTGTCGCCGACACGGGACCGCAGCAGCCGGTCACGGGCCGCGGTGAAACGTCTCTCCACGTCGACCGTGGCGCGGGCCGCGGCGAGGGCGGACAGCACCCAGGCGGCCTCGACGGTGAACTGCGGTCCGTCCGGCGCGTCCAGCGCGTCGAGCCGCTCCAACGCGTCGGTGAGCTTGGGGTGCTCGGTGTCGGCGGCGGCCCAGGCGATGAGCGCCGCGTCACCGAGGTTGGCCACCGCGGGCAGCGACTCGACCAGCAGCCCCGCGAACTCCTCGGCGCTGCGCCCGCCGAGCACCGCGCGCTGCCGGTCCTCGGGGAGGTGGCGGGCGCCCAGCACGGTGATGGCCGCGTACCGGGTACTGATCCCGCGCCGTTCGAGGGACCAGGAACCGTCGGGCGCCTGGTGTCCGGCCATGGTGAAGGCGAAGGCCTCGCCCCCCGGCAACAGCATCGACGGAAGCCCCGACTCGGCCACCGCCAGGAGCCGTTGGGCGAGCGCGAACAGCGACGGGTCCTCATGACCGAGCGCCGCCAGACGTGTGGTGGTCATCTTCTGGGCACACCAACCCCCCTGTGGGTCCTTTTCGTGCGCATGACTGAGAACGCCTCGGCATCGACGGCCGGGCGGAACCGGGCAAGGCAGACGTCAGCCGTCAGCCATCGGAGTCGTCGTCGCTCCTGGCCGCGGGCACAGGTGTCCCCACCACCCCGTAACCCCCCCTGGGCACTCATGGCTTGTGTGCTCATTGTGCTTGGTCTGCACAGTTCAAGCACATGTTATGCCGATAGATGTTCGACGAATGGCCTATTGAGGGAAACAGCTGAAAACAACTGTCATGCGCGTTCGGTGAGTTCCCCGTCCTTCTCCTCGTACAGCGCACCCGTCCCGGGGCACTCCCAGGTGCCCGGTTCGTCCTCCCGCTCGGCCAGCCGTACGCCGGCCCGGCCCACCCAGCCGATCCTGCGGGCCGGCACCCCGGCCACGAGCGCGAAGTCCGGCACGTCCCGGGTCACCACGGCGCCCGCCGCCACCAGCGCCCAGCGCCCCACGCGCACCGGCGCCACGCACACCGAGCGGGCGCCCAGCGACGCCCCCTCGGCCACCACCACGGCGACGGCCTCCCAGTCGCCGCCGCGCTTCAGCCTGCCCTCCGGGTCCACCGAGCGCGGGAAGTAGTCGTTGGTGAGGACCGCCGCCGGGCCGACGAACACCCCGTCCCCGAGCACCGCGGGTTCGTAGACCAGCGCGTAGTTCTGGAGCTTGACGTTGTCACCGATCCGCACCCCGGGGCCGACGTACGCCCCCCGGCCGATGATGCAGCCGCCGCCCAGCCGGGCGTCCTCGCGTATCTGGGCCAGGTCCCAGACCGTGGTGCCGTCGCCGACCGTGGCCGTCTCGTCGACCTGGGCGGTCGGCTGCGCCTTGAAGTTCAACTGGGTGAACCCTTCTTCTCGTTGGGGGACGGCTTCGCGGGGCCCGACTGCGGACCGGCACCGCCGGTCACCGCGGTCCTGGGCGTCATGACGAGATCTGCACCTTGCTGTGGTCGCCGAGGACGAACCGGTGGGCGGCGGGCTTGCGGGGGGCCGGGGTGACCTCGACGTTGCGGCCGATGAGCGAGGCCTCCACCCGGCGCGCACCGCTCATGGAGGAGTCGCGCAGCATGATCGAGTACTCGATCTCGCTGTCCTCGATCCGGCAGTTGCCGGCGATCGAGGTGAAGGGGCCGATGTACGAGTCGGTGATCAGGGTGTCGGCGCCGACGACCACCGGGCCGACGATCCGGCTGCCGGTGACCTTCGCCCCGGCCTCGATCCGCACCCGGCCGATGATCTCGCTGCCGTCGTCGACCGTGCCGTCGATCCGGGGCTCCAGGGTCTCCAGCACCGACCGGTTGACCTCCAGCATGTCGGCGACGTTGCCGGTGTCCTTCCAGTACCCGGTGATCGTCGTGGAGCGCACGTCGCGTCCGGTGTCGATCAGCCACTGGATGGCGTCCGTGATCTCCAACTCGCCGCGCCGGGAAGGCCCGATCGCCCGTACGGCCTCGTGGATCGCCGGGCCGAACAGGTACACGCCCACCAGCGCCAGTTCGCTCTTCGGGTGCTCCGGCTTCTCCTCCAGGCCGATCACCCGCCCCGCCGCGTCGAGTTCGGCCACGCCGAACGCGGCCGGGTTCGGCACCTTCGTCAACAGGATGCGTGCGTGCGGCCGTTCGGCACGGAAGGCGTCCACCAGGTCCGTGATGCCACCGACCACGAAGTTGTCGCCGAGGTACATCACGAAGTCGTCGTCGCCCAGGAACTCGCGGGCGATCAGCACCGCGTGGGCCAGCCCCAGCGGCGCGGGCTGCGGGATGTAGGTGACGTCGAGGCCGAACGCGGAGCCGTCGGCCACCGCCTCGCGGATCTCCTGCGCGGTGTCCCCGACGATGATCCCGACCTGGGTGATGCCCGCCTCGGCGATCGCTTCCAGACCGTAGAACAGAACGGGCTTGTTCGCCACGGGGACGAGTTGTTTCGCGGATGTGTGGGTAATGGGGCGCAATCGGGTGCCTGAGCCACCAGACAACAAAAGTGCCTTCATGCGTATCACCCTACTTATGCCGGACTCTTCGGCGGGGGGATTCCGCACAGCGCGGAGGCCGCCTTGCCCGGGCCGGGTGTCCGGCGCACGCTGGTGGGATGAGCGAGCGAGAGAACCCCACGCTCATCATGTCGGTGCGGCGCGCCTTCCGGCTGCTGGAGGCGGTCAGCGCGCACGAGAACGGCGCCCCGGCCAAGCTGCTGGCGCGTGAGACGGGGCTGCCCCTGGCCACCTCCTACCACCTGCTGCGGACCCTCGTGCACGACGGCTACCTGCGCAAACTGGGCGACGGCGGCTTCGTCCTGGGCGAGCGGCTGCGGACGCTGCACACCGCGGGGCACGCGCAGACACTGCTCAGCCGGGTCCGGCCGGCCCTCGTCGCGCTCCGTGACGAGCTGGACGCCGCCGCCTACCTCACGTTCTACGAGGAGGGCGAGATCAGCGTCGCCGAGATCGTCGACGGCCCCCGCGCGCCCCGGGTCGACCTCTGGGTGGGGTTCGAGGACGCGGGGCACGCCACCGCGCTGGGCAAGACCGTGCTGCGCGAACTCGACGAGGAGGCCCGCCGCGACTACCTCTCCCGGCACCATCTCGCCGACCTCACGCCCCGCACCATCACCAGCCGCCCGGAACTGCTCCGCAGGCTGGAGGAGTCCCCGCTGGCCCCGGCCGTCACCGACCTCGAGGAATACGCGCTCGGCACGGTGTGCGTCGCCGTGCCGATCTACCGCGGCGACGTCCTCGGCTCGCTCGGCGTCTCCCTCCCGGTGGAGCGGCTCGCCCGGCTTCCCGGGATCCGGGACCGGCTGCTCCCGACCGCCGACCGCGTGACCAGAGGTCTCTCGCTCACTATCTGAAAATCCTCTCCTTGTGGTGTACCGGCGACGCCCCTTTTCCTGGATGAAGCGGACAAACAGGTAATAACACCCGTGCAGGTGAGGATTGCGGACAGTAATGAGCCAGGCCCGAGACCACGGCGGCGACCACCGGCCCGCGCGGCTCCTGCGGGCGCGGACGCGTGCGGCCGCCCCGGGAGCCACGGCGGCCCGGCGCGCCGCCGCACCGCTGGCCGCCGGGGTCCATGTCGTGCCCGTGCTGTTCGTCACCGGCATCGTGTTCGCGGACGTGCTGGGCGGATCGGGCATGTTCTGGCTGCCGATGCTCTCGGCCGGGCCCGCGCTGGCCGCCAGCACCAACGGCCCCCGGGGCGTCCTGTGCGTCGGCTTCCTCGCCGCCGTGCTCGGCGCGACGCTCGGCACCCGGTACGGGGTCCCCGGGCGCGAGCTGACGGTCCTCCTCTCCGCCCTGCTGGCCGTCACCCTCGCCAGCACCCTGGCCAGCGCGCTGCGCTCCCGCCGGGAACGCGTGCTCGCCGCCGTCCGCTCGGTCGCGGAGGCCGCCCAGCACGCGGTCCTCAAGCCCATCCCGCGGACGGTGGGCCCCTTCCGGGTGGCGGTGCGCTACAGCGCGGCCGCCGCGGAGGCCCGTATCGGCGGCGACCTCTACGCCCTGGTGCCCACCCCGCACGGCGTACGGCTGATCGTCGGCGACGTGCGCGGCAAGGGGCTCACCGCCGTCGGGACCGCCGCGCTCGTCCTCGGCGTGTTCCGCGAGGCCGCTTACGACGAGCCCGACCTCCTCGCCGTCGTCGGCAGGATCGAGCGGAGCCTGGAGCGCAACCTCGGAGCGGACGACTTCGTCACCGCGGTCGTCGTCGGACACCCGCGCCCGGGGGAGCTGGAAGTGGTCAACTGCGGACACGCGCCGCCCCTGCTGCTCTCCGCGGCCGGCGGTGTCGTCCCGGTCGAACCCGCCCACCCGGCGCCGCCGCTCGGCCTGCGCGCCCTGGTCGGCGAGGAGCCCTGCCTGGAGATCCTGCCGTTCGCCGACGGGGACCAGCTGCTGCTCTACACCGACGGGGTCATCGAGGCACGCGACCGGGCGCGCGAGTTCTACCCGCTGGCCGACCGCGTGGGGCACCATGTGTGCGACGAGCCGGAACACGTCCTCACGGCGGTCCACGGCGAACTGCTCGCGCACGTGGGCGGCAGGCTGCACGACGACGCGGCGCTGCTCCTGCTGCGCATGGACACCACCGCGACCGCGGGTGCCGGAACTACCGGGGCCGGGACCGCCGGGGCCGGGATCGCGGGTGCCGGAACTACCGGGGCTGGGACCGCCGGGGCCGGGATCGCGGGTGCCGGAACTACGGGTGCCGGAACTACGGAGGCCGGAACCGCCGGGGCCGGAACTACCGGGGCCGGAACTACCGGGGTCGGAACCGCCGGGGCCGGGACCGCAGGGGCTGCAACCGCGCCTCCGCCGCCCGTCGCGGAACCGGGCACCGGTGTGCGGGCCGGGACCGAGGCCGGATAGCCGCCCCGAGCGCCCTGGACCGGTCACGCACGGTCCAGGGCGCTCGCCGGGAATCTCCGTGGAGGCCTGTCACGTATCCCTGTGGGAGGGGGGAACGGCGTCCGGCGCGTGTCCTCGGTGCACGACGAGGGTGCGTACCGGGCGTCGCGCCGCCGTGGAGCTCCGTCAGCAGGGCTCCGTCAGCAGGGCTCCGAAGCATGATGCCGACCGGTCAGCCGCGGGGCGGCGGTGTCACACCGCGACGAGATCGGCCCACCGGGTCACCATGCCCCGGCGGGTCCGGATGCCGTAGCGGGTCGCCAGCGCGTGGACGATCTCCTCGCCCCGGCCGTGCTCGTCCGGGTCGATCCCCGCGGCCTGCCGGCCCGGCGCACGCGCGGGGCCGCAGTCGGTGACCTCGACGCGCAGCGTGCCGAGCCCCGCCTCGTGCACCCAGGAGAGCCGCAGCTCCGCCGGGGGCAGGGCGTGGACGATCGCGTTGGTGAGCAGTTCCGACACCACCAGCAGCGCGTCCTCGACGATCTCGGGGGACACCCGCCAGGCGGCCATGGCCGCACCCGCCCGCCGGCGCACGTCGGAGACGGCACCGGGTACGGGAGGCATCGGGAAAACGCGTTCGCATGCCCCCCGTACCAGGGTGTTGAGCTGTACCGCCATCGTGTCTCCAGAGGTGAGCGCCATCGGCCCCGCTTCGGTGGCCTCGGCAGGTCGCCGGGCCTCATAGCAAGCTAAGGAGCCACGCCGGGGTGGTCAATGAACGGCGGTCGGCATTACCGAACGCCGCGGGTCCGTCCCGTGCGCCGCAACGCATTTCGGGCCCTGTGGTGTTTTCCGCCCGTACGGCGAACCTCCCGCGGCGGTAATAAGCTCGCTGCATGGCCGGTCCGGTCCAGTCGATCGAACGGGCGGCCGCGATACTGCGGCTGCTCGCCGGTGGGCCTCGCCGACTCGGGCTCGGCGAGGTGGCGGCCTCCCTGGGCCTGGCCAAGGGGACCGCCCACGGCATCCTGCGCACACTCCAGCACGTGGACTTCGTGGAGCAGGACGCGACCACCGGGAAGTACCAGCTCGGCGCCGCCCTGCTGCACCTCGGCACGAGCTATCTCGACGTCAACGAACTGCGGTCGCGGTCGATCAACTGGGCCGACGCGCTGGCCGCCCGCAGCGGGGAGGCGGTGCGCCTGGGCACCCCGCTGGAGGGCCGGGTCCTGGTCGTCCACCACGTCTTCCGGCCGGACGACACGCTCCAGACCCTGGACGTGGGCTCGCTGCTGCCCCTGCACGCCTCCTCGCTGGGCAAGGTGCTGCTGGCCTACGGCACCGCGCCCGTCGAGTCCGCCCTGGAAACGGGGCTGGAGGCCTACACCCGGCACACCCTGGTCGCCCCGGACCAGCTCACCCGGGCGCTCGCCGAGGTCAGGGAGACGGGCTGGGCCGCCGAGATCCAGGAGATGAGCATGGGCGAGGCCGGGATCGCCGTGCCGATCCGGGGACACGGCGGACTCGTCGTCGGCGCGCTGGGGCTGTCCGGCCCGGTGGAACGGATCTGCGACAGCCAGGGCCGTCCCCGGCCCGGCCTGGTCACGCTGATCCGCGAGGCCGCCCGGGCGATCTCCAGAGACCTGGGCGCCGCCCGCTGGTGAGCCCCCGGCCCCGGCCCCGACCCCCGGCTCCCTCAGCGACCCATCGGAAGGCGGACCCGATCATGGTGGAACGGTATGTGATGTCCATCGATCAGGGCACCAATTCCACCCGCTGCATCCTGTTCGACCGGGGCGGACGGCTGGTCTCCGTCGCGCAGCGGGAGCACCACCAGCACTTCCCCAGACCCGGCTGGGTCGAGCACGACGCCGTGGAGATCTGGCAGAACCTGCGCCGCGTGATGTCCGAGGCCCTGTCCGGAGCCGGTACGGCCGTCGACGCCGGTCAGATCGCCGCCATCGGCCTGGCCAACCAGCGCGAGACCACCGTGCTCTGGGACCCGCGCACGGGCGCCCCGCAGGGCCGGGCGATCGTCTGGCAGGACACCCGCACCGCGCCGCTGGTCGAGGAGCTCAGAGAGCGGCCCGGCGAGGAGTTCTTCCTCGACCGGTGCGGTCTGCCGCCCTCCACCTACTTCTCCGCGCTGCGGATCCGCTGGCTGTTCGACCACGTCAAGGGCCTGGAGCAGCGCGCCAAGGACGGCGAGGTGCTGTTCGGCACCATGGAGAGCTGGCTGATCTGGAACCTCACCGGCGGTGCCGACGGCGGTCTGCACATCACCGACGCCACCAACGCCAGCCGCACCATGCTGATGAACATCCGCACCCTCACCTGGGACGAGGAACTGCTGTCGTTCTTCGGGGTGCCCCGCCCGATGCTGCCCGAGATCAGGTCCTCCGCGGAGACCTACGGCGAGGCAGGCGCGGTGCTCGCCGGCGTTCCCATCACCGCCGCGCTCGGCGACCAGCAGGCCGCCCTCTTCGGCCAGACCTGCTTCTCCCCGGGCGAGGCCAAGTGCACCTACGGGACGGGCAGCTTTCTGCTGCTCAACACCGGTACCGACGTCGTGCGCTCCCGGCACGGACTGCTCACCACGGTCGCCTACCGCATCGGCGACCGGCCGCCCGTCTACGCCCTGGAGGGGTCGATCGCCGTCACCGGCGCACTGGTCCAGTGGTTCCGCGACCGGCTGGGACTGATCAGCAGCGCGCCGGAGATCGAGACGCTCGCGCGGACCGTCGAGGACAACGGCGGCTGCTACATCGTCCCCGCCTTCTCCGGTCTGTTCGCACCCCGCTGGCGCAGCGACGCGCGCGGGGTCGTCGTCGGCCTCACCTCCTACATCACCAGCGGGCACCTGGCCCGGGCCGTCCTGGAGGCCACGGGCTGGCAGACGCGGGAGGTCGTCGACGCCATGAACGCCGACTCCTCGGTGGCGCTGAAGGAGCTGAAGGTGGACGGCGGCATGACGGCCGACAACCTGCTCATGCAGTTCGTCGCCGACGTCCTCGACGTGCCCGTCGTACGGCCCATGGTCTCCGAGACGGTCTCGCTCGGCGCCGCCTATGCCGCCGGGCTCGCCGCCGGCTACTGGCCGGACCTGGAGGTGCTGCGCCGCAACTGGCACCCGGCCGCCCGCTGGCTGCCCGCCATGGACCCCGGCCACCGGGAGACGGAGTACGACAACTGGCTGCGGGCCGTCGAGCGCTCCCTGGGCTGGATCAGACCCCCGCGCCCGTCCTGACCGGCCCCGCTCAGGCCGTCCGGCGCAGCGCGGGGACGTCGTCGATGACGGCCGAGGTCCGGCCCGCGGCGCCGGTGTGGCGGTGCGCCGGGGCGCCGGCGGTCTCCTCCGGCGGGAGGAGGCCGCCCTTCGGCGCGTACCGCCGTTTCAGTAGGCCCTCGTCCCGGTCCGGTAGGGCGAACCACCCGCACCGGCAGGACGCCCCGACCGGTGCGATGGGGGCAGCCTGGGCGTCGTCCACCATGGACGCAGCACCCCGATCCGGAGACGAGATGACCACCAGCCTGGAGCGCTACACCGAGCACCACCTGCGGGCCGTGCTCGCGGGCGGGTTCGCGGCGCTGTTCGCCTGCGCCCTCTTCGGCGCGCAGATCAGCACGACCGACGCACCGGCACCGCAGAACGCCTGGCCCGCCAGGATCGTCGCCGTCGTCTCCTGCGCGGCCCTCCTGAAGTGCCGCAGCCACCCGCGCACCGTGCTCCTCGTCAACACCGCCGGCGCCGCCCTGGCCGCCGCGCTCGGCTTCCTGCCCAGCCCGCTGCTGCTGGCGCCGCTGATGGCCGCGCTCTTCGTGCTCGCCGACCGCACCGACGGCGCGACCGCCGGGCGCTACGGCTGCCTGTCGATGGCCGTCGTGGTGGCCGCGGCCGTGTCCGGGGCCCCGCTCGGGGACCTGTTCCTGCTCAGGACGGTCGGCGTCGTCCTGTGGCTGCTGCTGCCGCTGGCGGGCGGCAGCCGGGCCCGGCTGCGCCGTGCCTACCTGGAGTCCGTCCAGGCCCGAGCCGCCCACGCCGAACGCACCCGCGAGGAGGAGGCCCGGCTGCGGGTCGCCGAGGAGCGGATGCGCATCGCCCGCGAACTCCACGACGTCGTCGCCCACCACATGGCCGTCGCCAACGCCCAGGCCGGCACCGCCGCCCACCTCGCCGGCAGCCGGCCCGAACAGGCCCGGCAGATCCTGGCCGACCTCACCGGCACCACCTCCGCGGCCCTGCTCGAACTCCGCGCCACCGTCGGCATCCTGCGCCAGGCCGACGATCCCGGCTCCGACCCCCTGGAACCGTCCCCCGGTCTCGGCCGCCTCCCCGAACTGATCGCCGGCTGCCGGTCGGCCGGCCTCGACGTCACCGTCAGCACCGAGGGCAGCCCCCGGCCCCTGCTGCCCGGCGTCGACCTCACGGCGTACCGGATCGTCCAGGAGGCCCTCACCAACGTCACCAAGCACGCCCGCGGCCACCCGGCCGCGGTCCGCCTCGCCTACACGGACGTCCGCCTGGTCGTCACCGTCACCAACGACGGCGGCCCGGCCCTGCCCGACACCTCGGGCGGCTTCGGTCTGATGGGCATGCGCGAACGCGCCCACTCCGTCGGCGGCGACCTGCGCGCCGGCCCCCGCCCCGACGGCGGCTACGAGGTCACCACCGCACTCCCGCTGCATCCCAGCGCCCTGCACGAAGACGAGGCACTCCGGTGACCATCCACGTCCTGCTCGCCGACGACCAGGCCCTGCTGCGCGGCACCTTCCGGCTGCTCATCGACTCCTGCCCGGACATGACGGTGGTCGCCGAGGCCGCCTGCGGCCAGGAGGCGGTCGGCCTCACCCGGGAGCACCGCCCCGACGTCGTCCTCATGGACATCCGCATGCCCGGCACCGACGGCCTCGCCGCCACCGCCGCCATCTGCGCCGACCCGGACCTGTCCGGCACCCGGGTCCTGATCCTCACCATGTACGAGACCGAGGAGTACGTCGCCCGGGCACTGCGCGTCGGCGCCAGCGGCTTCCTCGGCAAGTACGTCACCACCGACACCCTCCTCGCCGGCATCCGCACCGTCGCCGACGGCGAGGCCCTCCTCTCGCCCGGCGCCACCCGGGCCCTCATCACCCGCTTCCTCACCGCGCCGACCGCGCCCGGCACCCTCCTCACCCCGCCGGAGCGCCTCGGCGACCTCACGCCCCGCGAACGCGAGGTGACCGTCCTGGCCGCCGAGGGCAGGTCCAACGACGAGATCGCCGCGGCGCTGACCCTCAGCGTGCTCACCGTGCGTACCCACATCCACCGCGCCATGACCAAGCTCGGCGCCTGCGACCGCGCCCAGCTGGTCGTCATCGCCTACCAGACCGGCCTGGTCCGGCCCAAGGAGGCACGGAGCTGAGCCGGGCCCCGTCCTACCCCGGCAGGACCCGCGCCGCCCCGGACGTACCGCGGTTCCGGTAGCGGCTGCTCCGGTTTCAGCAGCCGCAACTGCCCGCAGCGGGACGACGACCCGGCGGCCCCTTCCGGGACAGCCTGGGCGGGAACCCGAGTTCCGACCTGGAGTCCTGCCTTGGCTACGTTTCTCTACCGACTGGGCCGTCTGGCCTTCCGGCGACGCTGGTACGTCGCTCTGATCTGGGCGGCCGTCCTGGCCTGCGCGGGGCTCGGCGCCCTCAAGGCGCCGGGCACGACCGACGAGGAGTTCTCGATGCCGGGCATCGAGTCCCAGAAGGCCTACGACCTGATCCAGCGGCGCTTCCCCGGCACGGCCGCCGACGGCGCCACCGCCCGCGTGGTCTTCGTCGCCCCGGACGGCCGGAAGGTCACCGCCACCGCGTACCGCGAGGCGATCGAGGAGACGGTGGCCGAACTCGGCGACGGCTCCCAGGTCGCCGCCGTCGCCGACCCGTTCCGCACCGGGGCCGTCAGCGACGACGGCGGGACGGCCTACGCCACCGTCACCTACGCGGTGAAGTCCGCCGAGGTCACCGACGCCGCCCGGACCGCGCTGGAGAGGGCCGCCGGCCACGCGCGCGACGCGGGCCTGACCGTGGAGGCCGGCGGCGGCGCGATGGACAGCGGCGGCGGACCCGGCGGGGGCGCCGAGATCGTCGGCATCGCGGTGGCCGCCGTGGTCCTGCTCGTCACCTTCGGCTCGCTGGTCGCCGCCGGACTCCCGCTGCTGACCGCGATCCTCGGCGTCGCCGTCACCACGGCCACCGTCACCCTGCTCGGCGACGCCCTCGGCCTGTCCACCAGCACCGGCACCCTGGCCATGATGCTGGGCCTCGCCGTCGGCATCGACTACGCCCTCTTCGTCGTCTCGCGCTACCGCGAGGAGCGCGCGCGGGGGCGGGCGGCGCAGGAGGCGGTCGGCCTCGCCGTCGGCACGGCCGGCTCGGCCGTCGTCTTCGCCGGCCTGACCGTGGTCATCGCACTGGCGGGCCTGGCGGTCGCCGGCGTCCCGATGCTGACGAAGATGGGGCTGACCGCGGCCGGGGCGGTGGTCGTCGCGGTGCTGGTCGCCCTGACCCTCGTACCCGCCCTGCTCGGCTTCTGGCCGAACGCCGTGCTGCGGCGCGCCGCGCGCCGGGACCCGGCGCCCGGGCAGGCCGCCGCCGACAACGCGGGCACCCGCTGGGCCCGCTTCGTGCTGCGCCGTCCGCTCGCCGTGCTCCTGCTCGGCGTGCTGGGCCTCGGCGCCCTCGCGATCCCGATGACGGGACTGGAGCTGGGCATGCCGGGCGACGAGGCCAGGCCCGCCTCCAGCACCGAACGCCGTGCCTACGACGCCCTCGCCGACGGCTTCGGCCCCGGCTTCAACGGACCGCTGACCGTCGTCGTGGACGCGAAGGGCGCGGCGGACCCCAAGTCCCTGGTGAGCGAGGTCGGTTCGACCGTCGCCGCGACCAAGGGCATCGTCTCCGTCACCACGCCCCGCTTCAACGGGGCCGGTGACACGGCGGTGTTCACCGCCACCCCGGCCACCAGCCCCACCGACGAACGGACCAAGACCCTCGTCAGGACCATCCGCGCCGAGCGCACCGCACCCTTCGAGGTCACCGGCACCACCGCGCTGAACATCGACATCGCCACCAAGGTGCAGGGCGCCCTGGTCCCCTATCTGGTGACCGTCGTCGGCCTGGCCGTGATCCTGCTCCTGGTCGTCTTCCGCTCGCTGCTCGTCCCGCTGAAGGCGGCCCTCGGCTTCCTGCTCTCCGTCCTCGCCGCGCTCGGCGCGGTCGTGGTGGTCTTCCAGGAGGGCCACGGCGCGAGCCTGTTCGGGGTGGAGCAGACCGGGCCGATCATGAGCCTGATGCCGATCTTCCTGGTCGGGATCGTCTTCGGCCTCGCCATGGACTACGAGGTCTTCCTCGTCTCACGGATGCGGGAGGCCCACGTCCACGGCGAGCCGGCGAAGGAGGCCGTGGTCTCGGGGTTCCGGCACAGCGCGCGGGTCGTGGTGGCCGCCGCGCTCATCATGATCGCGGTCTTCGCCGGCTTCGTCGGCGAGGACGACTCGATGATCAAGATGATCGGCTTCGGTCTGGCCGTGGCCGTGCTCCTCGACGCCTTCGTGGTCCGCATGGCCCTCGTCCCGGCGGTCCTGGCCCTGCTGGGCGACCGGGCCTGGTGGCTGCCGCGCCGGCTGGACCGGATCCTGCCCCGGGGGGACGTCGAGGGCGAGGCCCTGGCACGGGAGCCCGCCGAAACCCCCGGGGAACCGGTGAAGTCCCCGCTCTGAGGGAACCGGTGAAGCCCTCGTGCGACGACCGGGTTCCTCCGGGCCCGGAGGATGCGCCCGCCCGCCCTGACGGCGGGCGGGTCAGCCCTCGATCCAGCCGTGGTTCTTCGCGAACTGGGCCAACGACCCCCGCACCCGCACGATCTGCTCGCCGGTGAGCGTGGGCGCCGCCGCCAGCAGCGTCTCGGTGACCTCCCGGTTGAACTCCTCCGCGCTGAGCAGATCGCACAGCGAGTCGTCGTCCGGGCCGAGCGTCCTGACGTCGCCTCCCCGGGCGAGCCGCACACCGGACGCCTTCGGCCCGCGCTCACCGGCCTCGATCTCGAACTCCACGGCGACACCCGGGCGGACGTACGACTCGGCCATCTGCATGTCGTTCACGTGCAGGAAGACGTCTTCCCCGCCACCGTCCGGAGCGATGAACCCGTACCCGCGCGAGCTGTCGAACCGCACCACACGACCGGAAACCATGAGAAACCCCCAACCAAACCGGGCCACCTGCCCGGACACCTTGGCCCGATGGTAGTCACATCCGCCCGGATCGGGCGACTCCCTCGGTCCCACCGTGTTCCGGAGATCTCCGGACCGGCCTGCTCGGAGGGGGAACTCGGTGCACCGGCACAGAAGTTGATATGGAAAGCTGTCGCCAGCCGTCGATGTGCCAATTGGGGGGCCGGGACGGTCGTTGAGAGGAGCGCTCGTGACGCAGGACGGCATCGGGTCCGTGGAGATCGACACCAGCAAGCCGCACCCCGCGCGGATCTACGACTATCTGCTGGGCGGCAAGGACAACTACGAGGTGGACCGCAAGGCGGGCGACCAGCTCGCCGGTGTCGCTCCCGAGGTGTGGAAGTCCGTCAAGGCCAACCGCGCGTTCCTCCAGCGCGCCGTGCGCCACGTCGTGCGCGAGGGCGTCCGGCAGATCCTCGACATCGGCACCGGGCTGCCCACCTCGCCGAACATCCACGAGGTCGCCGCCGCCGAGGCCCCGGACGTGCGCGTCGCCTACATCGACAACGACCCGATCGTGAAGGCGCACGGCGACGCGCTGCTCAGCCGGTCCGGCAGCACCAGCATCGTCCTCGCCGACCTGCGCGACCCGCAGTCGATCGTGGACCACCCCGAGGTCCGCCGGATCATCGACTTCGGCGAGCCGGTCGCGCTGTTCCTCGTCGCGATCATCCACTTCATCAGCGACGCGGACGACCCCGAGCGGATCGTCGCCACCCTGCGCGACGCCCTCCCGGACGGCAGCTACCTCGTCCTCTCGCACGCCACCGGCGACTTCGCCGACCGCAGCGACGCCGAGGCCGTCTACCGGGGCGCGACCGCCAGCATGAACCTGCGCTCCCGCGAACGCGTCGAGAAGCTCTTCGACGGCTTCGACCTGCTCGAACCCGGCCTGACCCAGGTCCCGTTCTGGCGCCCCGAGAGCACCCCGCCGGCCGGCTCCGAGGAGATCGGCTTCTACGGCGCGGTGGCCGTCAAGCGGAGCTGACGGCAGGAGCGGAAACGGGCACGGCACTCCGAGCTCGAACCGGGCGTACCCCGGGGACGAGCCGGAGGCCGGCCCGCCGCACTGTCCGGGCCGACCCGCGCGACGCCGGACACCAGGACCACGGAAAGGCCCTGGGACCCGTGCAGCGCAGCACCCGGCCGGGGCCGTCCCCCGCCATGCGCGTGGCCGCCGAAAATCCCTGGCGGGCCCGCGCGAAGGCGCCGTATGCTCCCCGCGATGACCACTCACTCCGTAGACAGATCGGGGGTCCCGTCCGCGCAAGGTGAGAGCTGATGGCCGCTCACCTCATGGACGGGGACACCCGGCTCGCCCTGTGGCGGCGCGTGCGCGAGTACGCCGTGCCGCCCGCGATGATCGAGACCGCGACCGCCCGCCGGCACGCCGGGGACTGGGCGGGGGCGTGCGCCGCCGCCGGTTTCGACACCGACTTCGACCTCCGCTCGCTGGCCCGCGTCCGGGGCCGGGACCTGGTGGGACGGCTCCGCGCCGACCTGCGACGGCTCGCACCCGACCTGCTGCGCTGGCACCTCCCGAGAATCGCCCCCGACGGACTGCTGCGGCCCGCGACGACCATGCCGCTGGCCCGCTACGACACCGGGGAGAGAACCGGATCCGGGGCCGGGTCCGGGGACGGCACCTGCCTGTTCCTGGTCGCCCGCACCCCGCCCGCCTGGGCGGACGCCGGGCAGCGGATCGGGCTCGCGCTCTGGGACGGCACACCGGGCGGGCCCACCGCACGGGGCCATCCGCATCCGCGTCCCAGCCGGCGGTTCCGCTTCGACCTGCACCGGCACCTGTGGGACGCGGACAGCAGCGGCGAACTGCGCACCCGCGCGGGCGCCGACCGGCTCCCCGGCGGCGGGCGGCCGCTGCCGGCCCGCGCCACCGCGCGGTGGGCGGACGAGGCCCGGATCCTGCTGCGCGCCGAGGGGCGTGACCACGGAACGGTGGCCGTGCGGCTGGCCGGCGGGGACCGGCTGGCCCTCGACCTCGCACCCGACGGAACGGCCACCACCCGCCCGGTCACCGGCACCGGCCCGCTGCCCGTCCTGCCCGACGCGGCCACCTGGACCCTGCCCGACCTGGAGCTGCTGCGCGCCGGGCTGACCGACGCCGACCGGCTGCACCCGCTGGTCGCCGACGCGCTCGTCCCCGGCCGGGTGCCCGCCGCCCGGGAAGCGCGCCCGGACCAGGACCGGCGGCCGCGTCTCGTGGAGTGCCGGGGCGCCCGGCACCGCATCGGCATGGTCGACGGGGTGCTGTCCCCGCTCGACCATCCGCCGGACGAACTGCGCCGCGAGGAACTGCTGGTGGCACTCGGCGGCCCGCCGCTGCCCTGCCTGCGGGTCATCGACGAGGCGCACCGCCGCCCCGACTGCCTCACCGGCGTACGCGAACGCCTCGACCACGGCGACATCGCCGGAGCCCTCGCCGTCGTCGAGGGTCTGCTGGGCCCCGAAGCCGTGCTGCGGGACGGCCCGTTGAAGGACGAGCTGGAGGCCGCCGCGCGCCGCCGGATCTCCTACGGCCTCTACCGCGCCGGCCTCGTCGGACCCGGCACCGGCCCCGTCCGCACCCGCCGCCCGCAGCGCCGCGACCCGCGCCAGGGCCCCCGCCCCGCGTCCTGGCGCTGAGACGCCCCGCCCTCCAGCCCGCCCCCCTCCTCACACCCAAGGTGATCCGACATGCCCGCCTCCGCCCTGCCCGGACCGCAACCCACCTCCGCCCTGCCCTCGCCGCAACTCGCGGTCGCCGACGACCTGTTGAAGCTGCTCGGCGACTCCACCACCGAACCCCGCCCCGACATCCGGCTGGAGGCGCTCACCCTCGCCGTCGCCGCCGACCTGCCGGTGCTGCTGTGGGGCGAGCCCGGCATCGGGAAGACCGCCGCCCTCACCCAGCTCGCCGACTCCCTCGGCCTGCCGCTGACCACGGTGATCGCCAGCGTGCACGAGCCGTCCGACTTCTCCGGGCTGCCCGTCGTCGGCGACGACCCCGCCGTCCAGGGCGTCCCGATGGCCCCGCCGGACTGGGCGGTACGGCTGGTGCGGGCCGGCCGGGGCCTGCTGTTCCTGGACGAACTGTCCACCGCCCCGCCTGCCGTGCAGGCCGCCCTGCTCCGGCTGGTCCTGGAGCGCCGGGTGGGCGCCCTGCGCCTCCCGCCCGGCGTGCGGATCGTGGCCGCCGCCAACCCGCGCTCCTCGGCGGCCGACGGCTGGGAGCTGAGCCCGCCGCTGGCCAACCGCTTCGTGCACCTCCTGTGGGCGCACGACCACGAGGTCGTCGTCCGCGGGCTCGGCGGCACCTGGCCCCGGGCGACCCTGCCCCGGCTCGACCCGAAGCGGCTGCCGGCCGCCGTGGACTTCGCGCGCCGCGCGGTGTGCGGTCTGCTCGCCACCCGCCCCACGCTCGTGCACCGCCTGCCCAGCGGCGAGCTGCGGCGCGGCGGTGCCTGGCCCTCGCCGCGCAGCTGGGACATGACGCTGCGCCTGGTCGCCTTCGCGCACGCCGCCGGTTCCTCCCGCGACGTGCTCTCGCTGCTGGTCCGGGGCACGATCGGGGACGGACCGGGCCTCGAACTCCTCGCCAGTGTGGACCTGATGGAGCTGCCGGACCCCGAGACGCTGCTCGCCGACCCGGCCGCGGCCGAACTGCCCGAACGCGGCGACCTGCGCCAGGCCGTGCTCGACGGCGTGGTCGCGGCGGTCCGGGCACGGCCGGACCGGTCCCGCTGGGACGCGGCCTGGGCGCTGCTGGTGCGGGCGCTGGACACCGGCGCCCCCGACCTGGTGGTCGTCCCCGCCACCACCCTGGCCGCGCTCCGCCAGGACGGCTGGGACGTCCCGGCCGCCATCGAGCGGCTCGCCGGAGCGGTGTCCGTGTCCCGGCGCGCCGACCGGGCCGCCCACCGGGTCGCCGAGCGGGCCGCGGCCGGGACGCGCCGATGACCGGCGGTCCGCCCGCCGGGGCGCTGGACCTCGACAAGCTGTACGCCGCCCGGCTGCACGCCGCCCGCGCCCGGCCCTACCTGGCGACGGCCCTGTTCGCCCTGCACACCGTGGAGTCACGGCAGGTGCCGACGATGGCCGTCGACACGTACTGGCGGTGCTACGTCTCGCCCGCGTTCGTGGACCGGATGCCGGTGGAGGAACTGGCCGCGGTGTGGGTGCACGAGGTGTCGCACCTGCTGCGCGACCACCACGCGCGCAGCGACCGGGTCGCGCGGGAGCGCGGGCTGACCGGTGCCGGTGAGCGGCTGCGGATGAACATCGCGGCGGACCTGGAGATCAACGACGACGCGTACGGCGACGGTCTGGTCCGGCCGCGGGGCGCCGTCCGGCCGTCCGTGCTGAGGCTGGACGAGGGCCTGCTGATGGAGGACTACCTGCGCCGGTTCCGGCTCGGGCCGCTGACCCAGGACCTCACCTGGCTGGACTGCGGCAGCGGCGCCGACGGACTGGAGCGCGAGTGGGACCTCGGGCCGGACGGCGCGCACGGCCTCGGCGAGCAGGAGCGGGACGGCATCCGGTTCCGGGTGGCCGAGGCCATCACCGGCCGCCCCGGCAGCGCCCCGGAGGGCTGGCGGCGCTGGGCGGAGGAGGCCTTCCACCCGCCGCAGCCGTGGCGGGACCTGCTGGGCGCGGCGGTGCGCTCGGCGGCCGCCGCCGCGGGAGCCGGCGACGACTACAGCTACGGCCGCCCGTCCCGCCGCTCGTCCTGCCTGCCCGGGGTGGTCCTGCCGAGCCTGCGCCGCAGGCCGCCCCGGGTCTCGGTGGTCATCGACACCTCCGCCTCGGTCAGCGACGCCGAACTCGGCAGCGCCCTGCTGGAGGTGGCCGCCATCGCCCGCGCGGTGGGCGGTCGCCGGGACCTCGTCACCGTGCTGTCCTGCGACGCCGCCGCTCGCACCGCGCACGCCCTGTGCCGGGCGGAGGGCATCGCGCTGGTGGGCGGCGGCGGTACCGACCTGCGCGCGGGCTTCGCGCGGGCGCTGCGGGCCCGGCCGGCCCCGGACGTCGTGGTGGCCCTGACCGACGGCCAGACACCCTGGCCCGGGAACCGGCCGCCCTGCCGGACGGTCGTGGGCCTCTTCCCCCGGCCGCACGCCCGCACCTCGTGGGAGGAGGACGGCTACGTGCCCGAGCCGCCGCCCGCCTGGGCGCGGGTCGTCGAGATCGGCTGACCGCCGGGCGGCCGGCCGGCGCGGGCCGCGGCGAGGTAGTTGTAGGCCGAGGCCCGCGAGATGCCCAGGCGCGCGGCGACCTGCTGGACCGAGCCGCGCACCGCGAAGACGCCCTGCCGGTCGAGGTCGTGGAACAGGTCCAGCCGCTCCTCGCGGGTGAGCTGGGGCCACGGCTTGTTCCGGCGCAGCTGGCGGGCGTCCACGATCGAGTCCAGCACGGCGGTGACGTCGTCGCCGAAGGTCGTGGTCGGCGGCGCCGCGGGCACGGCGGCGACCCCGGCGAGCCCGCCGATCAGCGAGTGCGCCTGGCTCACGGCGGTCACGTCGAGGTTCACGCACAGCGCCCCGAAGACGGTCCCGGCCGAGTCGCGCAGCACCATCGTGGAGGACTTCACCAGCTTCCCGTCCCGGGTGCGGGTGAGGTAGTTCAGCTCGTCGTCCGCCTCGTCGCCGGCCGCCAGCAGCTTCATGCCGATCTCGCTCATCGACCCGCCGACCGCCCGCCCGGTGACCGACCCGGCCAGCGCGACGACCGAGCGCTCGGGGCGGCGGAAGTCGTGGACGACGACCTCGCAGAAGGCTCCGAAGGTCGCCGCGATCCCGTCGGCCACCGGGCTCAGCGCGGCGATGATCGCGTCCTGCTCGGCGCGCGCGGCGGCCCCGCCGTCCGCCGCTGTCGCTCCCTGTGCCATCGGTGCCCCGTTCCACTCGGGTCTGGACTTTACGTCCAGATGATAGACAATAAATCCAGAGATCGAGGTCGGACGGCCGTGGCGGCCGCCCGGAACGGAGGACGAACATGCCCGACACCCCGCCCGTGACGCTCCAGGACGTGTACGACGCGGCCGCGCGGATCAAGGGGGTGGCCCACCGCACGCCCGTCCTGCGCTCGCGCACCCTGGACGCACTGGTGGGCGCCGAGGTCTTCGTGAAGTGCGAGAACCTCCAGCGCATCGGCGCCTTCAAGTTCCGGGGCGCCTACAACGCCGCGTCCCGGCTCTCCGCCGAGCAGCTGTCCAGGGGCATCGCCGCCTACTCCTCCGGGAACCACGCCCAGGCAGTCGCCCTGGCCGCCCGTGAACTCGGCACCACCGCCGTGATCGTGATGCCCGAGGACACCCCGCGCTCCAAGCTGGAGGCGACCGCCGGGTACGGCGCGGAGATCGTGACCTACGACCGCTACACCGGCGACCGCGTCGCGATCGGCGAGGCCCTCGCCGCCGACCGGGGGCTCGCGCTCGTGCCGCCGTACGAGCACCCGCACGTGATCGCCGGGCAGGGTACGGCCGCCCTCGAACTCATCGAGGAGGTCGGCGAGTTGGACGCCCTGGTGGTGCCGGTCGGGGGTGGCGGGCTGATCGCGGGCAGCGCCACCGCGGCCAAGGGGCTGCTGCCCGGCGTCCGCGTGGTCGGGGTCGAGCCGGAGGCGGGCGACGACACCCGGCGCTCGCTGGAGGCGGGGCACCGGGTCTCGATCCCGGTGCCGAGGACCATCGCCGACGGCCAGGCGGCCGACATCCCCGGCGAGCTGACCTTCTCGGTCAACGAGCGGCTGGTGGACGACATCGCGCTGGTGAGCGACGAGCAGATCCGGGACGCGATGCGGTTCGCGTTCGAGCGGCTGAAGACCGTCGTGGAGCCGAGCGGCGCCAGCGGTCTGGCCGCGCTGCTCGCCCACCGGGTGACGCCGCTGCCGCGCCGGGTCGGGCTGATCCTCTCCGGCGGCAACGTGAGCGCGGAGCGGTTCGCCGAGATCGTGACCGGCTGACGGGAGACCCGCCGTGCGGGGGCAGGCGGCGCCGGCCCCCCCACGGCCCGGTGCCTCAGCAGTCGCGGAACTCGGGCGACTGGTTCAGGATCTGGGAGCGCGTCGAGGTGAAGCGGGTGTGGGTCTCGCCGCCGCGCGCCGCGGGCGGGAAGACCGCCACCCGGTGGCAGTTCTGGAAGGCGAGGGCGACCCCGAAGTGCCGTTCCAGGCTGCCCCGGATCGCGTCCGAGGACAGCGCCCGCAGCAGCTGCCCGCGTTCCCTCTCCGACGGTGGCGGGGTCTGGTTGTCGGCGAACTCGCCCTCGCCGTCACGCAGTTCGCCGGCCAGTCGGGCGATGAGGTCGTACGCGTACGGCAGCGAGGTGCGGACGGTTTCCACGAAGTCCTCCTCCCGCACCGGGCCGTTCTCGGCTTCGGCGAGCAGCTGAGGGGAGACGTCGAGCGACATGTGACGGTGTCCTGTTCTGTGCAGAGGGGACGGGGGAGAGGGAGAGAGGGGGGCGGTCTCAGGCGAGGGCGGCCGGCGCCGCCGGGCCGTGCCGGAAGTCCGGGTCGACCTGGGCGGAGAGGTCCTGGCCGGTGGCGGCGTCGGCCCAGGCCGTGGCGTTGCGCAGATGGAACTCCACCGCGTGCCGCTGGAAGGCCGCCCAGTCCTTGGGCCGGCCGTCGACGGCGGCCCGCATCCGGTCCAGCGCGCGGGAGTTGTGCGACTCCAGCTCCCCGCCGCCGCGGCCCTGTTCCTGGGCGCGGACGTAGGGCGACAGCTCGCAGTGGGCCAGCAGGTCCTCGCCCACCCGCTCGCGCAGGAAGGCCAGGTCGTCCGCGCCGGTGACCTTGTTGCCGATCACCGCGACCGGGATGCCGAACTCCGCCGCGTGGTCCCGGTACTGGCGGTACACGGACAGACTCTTGCGCGTCGGTTCGACCACCAGGAAGGTCATGTCGAAGCGGGTGAACAGACCGGAGGCGAAGGCGTCGGCGCCCGCCGTCATGTCGACGACGGCGTACTCGCCGGGGCCGTCCACCAGATGGTTGAGGTACAGCTCGACCGCGCCGAGCTTGGAGTGGTAGCAGGCCACCCCGAGGTCGCTCTCGGCGAACGCCCCGGTGACCATCAGCGGCACCCCGCCGACCTCCTGGACGTGGTGGGCGTGCACCTCGTCGTCCCCGAGCAGCCGCAGCAGCCGTGAGCCGCGGCCCGGCGGAGTCGTCTTGACCATCGCCTCCCGCGAGGCGATCCGCGGGTTGGTGCCGCGCAGGTAGTCCTTGATCTCACCCGTCCGGGCGCTCAGCGGCGGCGCCGCGAACAGCTCGTCCTCGTCGAGGCCGAGGGCGTGGGCCAGGTGCTGGTTGATGTCGCCGTCGATCGCGACGACCGGCGCGCCGGACCGCGCCAGATGACGGGTGAAGAGGGCCGACAGGGTCGTCTTGCCGCTGCCGCCCTTGCCGACGAAAGCCACGCGCATCGCTAGCCGACACCCCTTTTGAAAATGGAATTCATGAGCACAGGTTGGTGGGGATGCGCGGGCGGTGTCAAATCGCACTGGTCCAACTGGGCTGCGCGCCGGTCGAACTGACGGAGGCGCAGGTCCGCGCGGGCCGCGCGGGACCGGCCTGATCATTTGTCCTTGACCCCGGTCACCGGCCGACCTAGCCTCCAGCCAACACACCTGGACAGATGGGTCGACGATGGCGGACGCACGGGAACCCGGCAGACAGTTCCAGGTCGAGACGCACGGACTCGACGTGATCGGCGACGCCGACCGCAAGGGCACCCCGCGCACCCTGTTCTGGCCCTGGTTCGGCGCGAACGTGTCGGTCCTCGGAATCGGCTACGGCGCCTTCGCGCTCGGCTTCGGCATCTCCTTCTGGCAGGCACTGGCCGCCGGAGCCGTCGGGATCGTCGCCTCCTTCCTGCTCTGCGGCTTCGTCGCGGTCGCCGGCAAGCGCGGCTCGGCGCCCACCATGGTGCTCAGCCGGGCCGCGTACGGCGTCCGGGGCAACCGGCTGCCGTCGGTCGTCTCCTGGGTGCTCACCGTCGGCTGGGAGACCGTCCTCATCTCCCTCGCCACCCTGGCCACCGCGACCGTCTTCACCCGGCTCGGCTGGGGCGGCGGCACCGAGACCCAGGTGGTCGCCCTGATGGTGGTCTGCGCCCTGACCGTGGTCGGCGGGGTGATGGGCTTCGACCTGATCATGCGCCTGCAGACCGTGATCACCGTGGTGACCGGCGTGCTCACCGTCGTCTACGTCGTCCTCGTCGCCGACCACGTCCACTGGGCCACGGTCAGCGCCGTCCCGGCCGGCTCCGCCCAGGACTTCATCGGCGCGCTGGTGTTCATGATGACCGGCTTCGGCCTCGGCTGGGTCAACGCGGCCGCCGACTACTCCCGCTATCTGCCCCGGACCTCCTCCAGCCGGGGCGTGATCGGCTGGACCGCCCTCGGCGGCTCCGCCGCCCCGCTGCTCCTCCTCGTCTTCGGCCTCCTGCTGGCCGGCTCCTCCGAGACGCTGGACAAGGCGATCGCCACGGACCCCATCGGCGCGCTGACCACGATCCTCCCCACCTGGTTCCTGGTGCCCTTCGCCGTCGTCGCCGTCCTCGGCCTGGTCGGCGGCGCGGTCCTCGACATCTACTCCTCCGGCCTCGCCCTGCTCTCCGCCGGCCTGCCCGTGCCCCGCTACCTCGCCGCCCTGGTCGACGGCGTCCTGATGATCGCCGGCTCGGTCTACATCGTCTTCTTCGCCGACGACTTCCTCGGCCCGTTCATGGGCTTCCTCACCACGCTCGGCGTCCCGATCGCCGCCTGGTGCGGCATCATGCTCGCCGACCTGGCCCTGCGCCGCCGCGACTACGACGAGGCCGACCTCTACCGCCCCGCCGGCCGCTACGGCGACATCCCGCTCCCGCCCCTGCTGCTCACCCTCGCCGCCACCGCACTCGGCTGGGGCCTGGTCACCAACTCCGCCGCCGGCTGGCTGAACTGGCAGGGCTACCTCCTCGGCCCCCTCGGGCTCGGCGGCAGGTCCGGCGCCTGGGCGTACGCCAACCTCGGCGTCCTGGCCGCCCTGGCGCTCGGCTTCCTCGGCACCCTGGCACTGGGCCGCGCCAGGGTCCGGGCCCAGGAGAGCGGCCCCGAGGCCGGCCCCGAGAGCGGCCCGGAGGCGACCGCGTGAGCGCCGTGCCCGGCCTGCTGGCCGTCATCGACATGCAGCGCGTCTTCGCCGACCCGGCCGGCCCCTGGGCCGCGCCCCGCTACCCCGAGGCGGCCGCGGGCGTACGACGGCTGCTCCCCGCCTTCGCGCACCGCACCGTCTTCACCCGCTTCGTCGCCCCGGCCCACCCCACCGGCGCCTGGCGCGCCTACTACGACCGTTGGCCCTTCGCCCGCCGGCCCCCGGACGCCGAACTCTGGCGCCTCACCGACGAGTTCGCCGAGGCGGCCGAAGTCGTCCTGGACGCACCCACGTTCGGCAAGTGGACCCCCGAACTCGCCGCCCTGGCAGCCCCGCACGGCCGCCTGGTTCTGGCCGGCGTCAGCACCGACTGCTGCGTCCTGTCCACCGCCCTGCCGGCCGCCGACGCAGGCATCGAGGTCGTGGTCGTCGCGGACGCCTGCGCGGGCGCCGGCGACGACTCCCACACCGGCGCGCTGCGCCTGCTCGACCTCTACCGCCCCCTGATCGAGGTGACGACCACCGCCGAACTGCTCGCCCGGGAGGTGTCCGGCGACCCGGGCCGCCGGGCGCGCTAGTCCCGGCGGGACACCTCCACGTTCTCCAGGACGCCGAGGGCGTCGGGGACCAGGACCGCGGCCGAGTAGTAGGTGGTGACCAGGTAGGAGATGACCGCCTGCTCGTTGATGCCCATGAAGCGGACGTTCAGGCCCGGTTCCACCTCGTCCGGCAGACCCGTCTGGAAGAGGCCGACCACACCCTGGTTCTGCTCACCGGCGCGCAGCGCGATGATCGAGGAGGTACGGGCCGCGGAGACCGGGATCTTGCCGCAGGGGAGCAGCGGGATCCCGCGCCAGGCCGGCAGGTGGTGCCCGTTGAACTCCGCGCTGCCGAAGTACAGTCCGCGCTTGTTGCACTCCCGGCCGAACGCGGCGATCGCGCGCGGGTGGGCGAACAGGTGCGTGGTGTCGCGCCGCATGCTGAGCAGCTCGTCGAGGTCGTCCGGGGTCGGCGGACCCGAGTGGGTGGAGATCCGCTGGTCGTAGTCGGCGTTGTGGAGCAGACCGAAGTCGCGGTTGTTCACCAGCTCGTGCTCCTGGCGCTCCCGCAACACCTCGACCGTGAGCCTGAGTTGCTCCTCCGTCTGGTTCATCGGCTGGTTGTAGAGGTCGGCCACCCGGGAGTGCACCCGCAACACGGTCTGGGCGACGCTCAGTTCGTACTCGCGCGGCGCCAGGTCGTAGTCCACGAAGGTGTGCGGGATGTCCGGCTCGCCCACATGGCCCGCGCTCAGCTCGATCTCGGCCTCGCCGAAGGCGTTCGTCCCGCGGTGCCCGTCCAGCCCGGCCAGCTCCACGTGGGCCCGCAGGTCCGCGTGGTGGGCCGCCACCTCCGCGTACGCCGTGTGCGGCAGCGCCAGCACGGTGGTGGCCGTCGCCGCGCGGGCCGTGAAGTCCCAGGCGCCGTCGGGTCCGGAGAGCACATGCCCGCCGAAGGCGTCGCCGTCCGCGAGGAGTCCGACGACCGCCTCGTCGCCGTACGGGCCCTGGCCGATCTGCTCCACCTTGCCGTGCGCGATCAGGTACACGTGGTCGGCCGGCCGCCCGGCCGTCACGATGACCTGCCCCGGCGCGTAGTCCCGCTGCTCGAACCGCGCCGCCAGCGCCTGGAGCGCGGTGCCGTCCTCGAAGCCCCGCAGCAACGGCAGTTCGCCCAGCTCCGCCGGGACGACACTGACCTGCGCCCCGGTCCGCACGAAGGTCAGCCGGCCGTCACCGACCACGTACGACAGCCGCCGGTTGACGCGATACGTGGCGCCCGGCACGTTCACCCAGGGCAGCGTGCGGGTCAGCCACCGGGAGCTGATCTCCTGCATCTGGGGTTTGGACTTGGTCGTCGTCGTGAGATTCCGCGCCGCGGCGGTACCGAGGCTCTGCTGCTCCCGCTCCTCGGCGCCCGCCGCGGGCGCCGTACCGGTCTCGACCGACATCGCTTTCCTTCTCTCGTGTCGCACGGGTGACGGAGCAAATTCGGACCGCCACCTTCCAGGGCCACCCCTACCCCCGGGCGCGTGCCGCGAGTGATGCCAGGGGACGGAGCGCGAGGCACGTGCCACGGGGAACTGCCCCCGCACCACCCCCCGTTCCGCCTTCGTCACCCGGTTGGCGGTTTCCGGTCGGGACGTGCGCCGTGCGCGCCGTGTTGAATTCGCCGTATCGCGTCAGTGAACGGACGGCGCCAGGCCCCGGCAGCCAGGAGGCACCGTGATCGAAGCTCCCGAACCCGGCCTCAGCGCCCGCGACATCATCGAGCGGGCCGTGGCGCTGCGGCCCGCCCTGCGCGAACGCCAGGCGGAGACCGAGCGGTTGACGCACTACCCGAAGACCACCCACGAGGACTTCGTGCGGGCCGGATTCCACCGGATCCTCCAGCCGCGCCGCTACGGCGGCTACGAGTTCGGCCTGCCGGTGTTCCTGCGCGTGGCGGCGGAGATCGCCCGCGGCTGCCCCTCCACGGGCTGGGCGCTGTGCCGCGCCTGCGCACCCGTCCTGCACGTCGCCGGGGTCTTCGGGGAGCGGGCCCAGGAGGAGATCTTCGGCCCGGACGGCGACTTCCGGGCCGCCACCACCGCCGTCCCGGCCGGCCTCGCCCGCCCCGACGGCGCCGGACACGTCGTCCTCGACGGCACCTGGCCGTACGCCGCCGGGGCCCCCTACGCCACCCACCACGTCGGTCAGAGCCCGGTGGCCCCGGCGAAGCCCGGCGGCCCGCCGGGGCCACCGGTGCTGTTCGTCGCCCCGCGCCGGCTCTGGACGGTCCTCGACGACGGGCACGGCGCACTCGGCCTGCGCGGCAGCGGCTCGCACAGCATCCGCCTCGACCGGGCCCGCGTCCCCGGGCACCTCACCCTCCGGGCCGACCTGCTGGACCTCCCCGTCGAGGGCGGCTCGGCCGGCTCCGTCCTGCACGGCGACCCGATGTACGCCGGGCGCGCGGTGAGCCTCCTCCACGCCCAGCTGGCCGCCGTGATGACCGGCGTCGCGCACGCGGCCGCCGACGAATACGCCCGCATCCTCGCGGCCGGCGTCCAGGCGGGGGACCGCGCCCGTACCCGCGCCGCACGCGACGGCCGCCAGCGGCTGCTGGGCGAGGCGCTGGGCGTGATCGGCACGGCGGAGGCGGCCCTGCGGCGCACCGCCGAGGACTGGATGGAGACCTGCCACCGCAACGCCGTCGGCGACGCCCCCTTCACCCGCGCCGAGGACGACCGTCTCGCCCTCACCTTCCTCAACGCGGGCCGGCTGGCCTGGGAGGTCCTCCAGGGCACCCTCTTCCGCACCGCCGGCTCCCGGTACGCCCGGGACGGCGAGCGGATGCAGCGCTACTTCCGGGACGCCGCGACGTACTGGAGCCACACCGGCGCGGCCATGGCCGAACCGCTCGCCCACCGCGTCGGCCGGGACCGCCTGGGGCTGCCCTCGGACGACATCCCGCTGGTCCCCTGACCGGGAAAGCCCGGGTGGTTCCCGGCGCATGCCCCGGCCCGCACCGGGTACGCGTGCCGTGGCCGCCCGGCGACCCGCCGGTTTCCGCGGCCCCCTGAAAACCACCGCGACCTGGGGATCTGCCATGGAGACACCCGCACACGACGACATTCCGACGCCGGCCCAGCGGGCGCTCGACACGCTGGCCGTGAACGTCGAGGACGCCGCCGCCCTGGACACGCTCGCGCACAGCGACGTACTGGTGCCGGTTCCGGAGGACGCCGCCGAGACGGCCGACCCCGCGATGATCGCGCTGCCCGTCCTGGAACGGCCCGACGGCGACCCCGTCGTCCCCGTGTTCACCTCGGAGGGAGAGCTGACCGGCCTGCTGCCGACGGTCTCCCGCTACCGCCTGGTGCCGCTGGGCGCGCTCGCCTCGCAGTGGCCCGACGAGAACCTCTCGCTCGCCATCGACGGCAGCTCGTCGCACGCGCTGACGCTCACCTCGGAGGGCGTGCGCACCCTGCTCGCCCGCCCGGCGGGCTGACGGGCCGCGACGGGTTCCGGTCACCGCCTCGGTACGGGCGAGCCTCGCCACGGACCCGGCCCCGGACACCCCCACCGGCCTGACGCACGACGAGTCCGCGGCGGCCGTGGCGATGCCGGACAGGACCGGCCTCCGCGCCGGGCGCCCGCCGCCGAGACCCGGCCGCACCTCCACGGCCGGCGGGTCGACTGCGACGCCGTCGCCTGCGCGCTGTGCCGCCGCCGCGGCGCCGTACCCGCCCCGTGGACCGGCCCCCGGGACGTCCCCTCGGAGCCGATCCCGCCCCGCCGCCCGGTGGACCGGCGGCCCGCCGAAGGTCGGCCGGAACTTCCCCCCGCCCACGGACTGCGCGGCCCGTCCTGAGGGAAGATCCCACGAAGGGGCGGGGAAAGGCGCGCGAGAGGGGCGGATGGTCGTGAGGGTCGTCCTGCTGGGCACCGCCGCCGACGGCGGGTTCCCGCAGTGGAACTGCGCCTGCCGGCGGTGCGCCGCCGCCCGGGACGGGAAGCTGCCCGCCCGCACCGAGGAGTGCGTCGCGCTGACCGGCAACGGCCGGGACTGGTGGCTGCTCAACGCCTCCCCGGACATCCGGACCCAGCTCACCGCCACCGCCGCGCTCTGGCCGGGACCGGGACCCCGGGACACCCCGCTGCGCGGAGTGCTGCTCACCGACGCCGAGGCCGGCCACATCACCGGCCTGGCCGTGCTGCGCGGGGCGCCGGACCTCAGGGTGTACGCGGCACCGCCGGTCCAGGCGCTCCTGGCCCCGGTCCGCGGCGCCCTGGACCGCCACGCCCCCTGGACCTGGGCCGACAGCCTGGCCGAGGGCGGCTTCGTGCTGGCCGGCGGACTGGTCGTCACCGCCCACCCGATGAGCGCCGGGGCCCCGCGCCACGTCCCGCCCGCGCTCGCCGCCGCCGACGGCCGCTGGGTCACCGCCTACCGGGTGGAGGACCTGGCCACCGGGGGAGTCCTGGTCTACGCCCCGTGTCTCGGCGCCTGGAGCGACGTCCTGGACGAGCTGTGCGCGGACGCCGACTGCGTCCTGCTGGACGGCACCTTCTACAGCGCCGACGAGACGGCCATGGCGGTGCGCTCGGGCCCCGGCCGGGCGGCCCCGGGCCGTCTCCCGGTCGCCGGCCCGCACGGCAGCCTCGCCGCGCTGGCCCGCCACCCGCATGCCCGCCGGATCTACACCCACCTCGGCGACACCAACCCCCTGGTCGACCCGGCCTCCCGGGCCCGCGCCCTGGTGGCCGAGGAGGGGGTGGAGGTCCTCCCGGACGGGATCGAGTTCGCGCTCTAGGCGGGCGCGTCCGCCGGCAGCGTCCGCTCCAGCACCGCCCGCTGGAGCGGACGTACCTCACCGTGCAGCGCCCGCCCCTTGGCGGTGAGCGCCACCCACACGCCCCGCCGGTCCTCGACGCAGACCGACCGCTCCACCAGGCCGTCCTTCTCCAGCCGCCCGATCAGCCGGGACAGCGCGCTCTGGCTCAGATGGACCCGTCCCACCAGGTTCTGCACCCGGCACTGGTCGCCCTCCGCGGGCGTCTCGGTGGCCAGCAGGTCGAGCACCTCGAAATCGCTCGCGCCCAGCCCGTGCGGATGCAGCACCCGGTCGATCTCGCACATCGTGCGCGCGTGCACCGACAGGATGTCCCGCCACCGCTGCTCCAGCCGGGCCTCCGCCGTCTTGACTGCCATACCCGCACCGTAGCACCGATCCGGCAAATTGTTGTGTGTGCAACTAGTGCGGGTGCAAGCAGTCCTCCGGCGGAGCCGGCCCGGCCGCGGGAGGGTCAGGCCACCGGGTCCTGGAGCAGCCCCACCATGTTGCCGTCTGCGTCCCGCACCGAGGCGACCAGCCGCCCGTTGCCGACGTCCCGCGCGTCCTGGACCAGCTCGGCGCCCGCCTCCAGCAGCGCCGCCAGCCGCTCCCGCAGATCGGTGACGTGCCAGAACGGCGTAGGCCCGGTCAGCCCCTGGGCGTGCCCGTTGGGGTCGAGCCCGACGTCCTGCCCGGCGGCCTTGTACCCGATGTAGTACGGCGTGTCGGCGTACGGCTCCACGCCCAGCAGCGCCCCGAACACGGCCTTGGCCCGCTCCGCGTCCTTCACGGGGTAGATGATCGTCTGCACGCCTGCGCTCATGGGACGTTCTCCTTCTGCGACGGGTGACCCGGCGGGTTCTCGCCGGTGATCCCACGCTAGGCCGGGCAGGCCCGCCACGGCTTCTCCGATCCTGACCGGTCCTGCGCCCCTCGGGCCCCGGCCCCGCTCACGCGGAGTCGCGGACCACCAGCTCCGTCGGCAGGATCACTGCCGCGGGGTCCTCCCCGCCGATCTGCGCCAGCAGCAGCCGCACCATCTCCGCGCTGATGCGGTCGTACGGCTGGCGGATCGTGGTCAGGGCGGGGACCGCCTCCGTCGCCGCGACCGAGTCGTCGAAACCGCCGACAGCGATGTCATCCGGCACCCGGCGGCCGGCCCGGTGCAGCGCGGCGAGGGCGCCCTGCGCCATCAGGTCGGAGGCCACGAACAGCGCGTCCATGTCGGGGGCCTGCGCCAGCAGCCGCTCGGCGCCCGCCTCGCCGCTGGCCCGGCTGTAGTCGCCGGGGACGACGAGCCGCTCGTCGAACCCGACGCCCGCCTCCGCGAGCAGTTCCCGGTAGCCGGCGAGGCGGTCGACACCGCCCGGGGTGTCCAGCGGACCGGTGATCATGCCGATCCGGCGGCGCCCCACGTCCAGCAGGTGCCGGACCATGTCCCGGGCGCCGTCCCGGTCGTCCGCCGCCACGTAACTCACCTTGGAGCCGGGCCCCATGGGCTTGCCGCACTGCACGAGGGGCACACCCGCCTCGCGCAGCTCCTCGGCGACCCGGTCGCCGGAGTGGCTGGAGACCAGCAGCACCCCGTCGACGTGGCCGGCGGTGATGTACCGCGTGATGCGGCGCCGCTCGTCCTTGGTGCCCGCCAGCATCAGCAGCAGCGGGATGTCGTGCCCGGCCAGCGCCTGGGTGCAACCACTGAGCAGCACATTGAAGTTGGGGTCCTCGAAGAACCGTTCCTGGGGCTCGGTCAGCAGGAAGCCGACCGAGTCCGAGCGCCCGGTGATCAGCGAACGGGCGTGCCGGTTCACGACGTAACCCGTCCTGCGGATGGCGTCGTTGACCGCCTCCTGCGCGGCGGGGCTGACGTAGTGCCCGCCGTTGAGCACCCGCGAGACCGTGCCGCGCGAGACACCGGCCTCGCGCGCCACGTCGTGGATCGTCGGTGGTCTGCGCCGGCCCCCCGCATTACTGCTCATGGTCATGACTTTACGGCCCCGGACAGCAGGTCAAGGCTCCAGAAGCGCTGAATGACGAGGAAGAGCGCGATCAGCGGGATCACCGCGAGGAACGCGCCGGTGATCACCAGCGTGTAGAGCGCGGGCTGGTTGGAACCCTGGGCCAGCAGCGTGTACAGGCCGAGCGTGAGCGGGAACTTCTCGTCGTCGCTCAGCATGATGTACGGCAGCAGGAAGTTGTTCCACACGGCGACGAACTGGAAGAGGAAGACCGTCACCATGCCGGGGATCATCATCGGCATCGCGATCCGCGTGAAGATCCGCCACTCGCTCGCCCCGTCCATCCGCCCGGCCTCCACCACGTCGGAGGGCACCGCCGCGGCCGCGTAGACGCGCGAGAGGTAGACCCCGTAGGGGGAGAGGATCTGCGGCAGCAGCACGGACAGGTAGGAGTCCGCGAGGCCGGCCTTGGCGAGCAGCAGGTACTGCGGGACGGCCAGGATGATCGGGGGCATCAGCACGCCCGCGAGCAGCACGTTGAAGATCGGCTCGCGGCCCTTGAACCGGTAGGTCGCCAGGGCGTAGCCGCTGACCGCCGAGACACCCGTGGACAGCAGCGCGCCCAGACCGGCGTAGAGGGCGGAGTTGCCCATCCAGCGCCAGTAGATGCCGTCGCGGTAGGCGTTGAGGTCCTTGAGGTTGCCGGCGAGGCCGGTGCCGGGCAGGAAGGTGAACGTGGAGAACAGCTCGCTGCCGGACTTGGTGGACGCGATCACCACCCACGCGACCGGGAGGAGCGTGTAGACCGCGCCGAGCAGCAGCGTGATCGTCGGGAGCAGGGCGACCCGGCGGCGCAGCGGCGGGCCCTGGGCGGTGCCCGGGGTGGTGCCGGCGGCCGGGGCGGCCTTGCGGACGGCAAGAGAACTCACTGTGCTGCCTCCTGCTTGCTTCGGCGGTTCGCGGCCCGCAGGAACCCGAAGGACAGCACCAGCGTGGCGACGGCGATCAGGGTCGCCTCGGCCGCCGCCGAGTAGATGTCCCCCTTGCCGAAGGCGTCGACGTACACCTTCATCAGCGGACTCCAGGTCGTGCTGACCGAGTTGGTGAGGGGTTTGAGGGTGGTCGGCTCGTTGAAGACCTGGAGCGTCGCGATGATCGAGAAGAAGAAGGTCAGCACCAGCGAGGGCGCCACCATCGGGATCTTGATCCGCAGGGCGACCTGCACCGGGGTGGCGCCGTCCAGCTTCGCCGCCTCGTACACCTCTGCCGGGATGGACCTCAGCGAGGTGTAGATGACGATCATGTTGAAGCCGGTGCCGCCCCAGACCGCGATGTTGGACAGGGCCAGGTACAGCGGCCCGCCGTCCAGCAGGTCGGGCTGCGGCAGGCCGAGCCGGTCGAGCACGAAGTAGAAGGGGCTGACGTCCGGCAGGTACAGGAAGCCCCACAGCAGCGCGGCCACCACGCCGGGGATGGCGTACGGCAGGAAGATCGCGAGCCGGGTGAACGGGGCGAGGCGGACCCGCTCGGAGTCGAGCATCAGGGCGAACAGCAGGGCGAGCCCCAGCATCACCGGGACGACGATGCAGCCGTAGCCGAGGACGCGCAGCGCGCCGCCGTAGAACTCGCTGTCGCCGAGGGCCTGGGTGTAGTTCTCCAGGCCGGCCCAGACCTCGCTGCGGGCGCCCGCGCCGAGGCCGAGGCCGGAGACGTGCACCTTGCGGAAGCTGAGCCAGACCGCGTACCCGATGGGCAGCACGAAGAACAGTGCGAACAGGAGTGCGGAGGGGAGGAGGAAGGCGTACGGGGCCCCCTTGACCCCGTACGACTTCCGGCCGTGGGGGCTGGTCACTGAGAGACCTCGAAGCCCTGCTTCTTCATGTCGGCGACGGTGGCGTCCTGCATGGTGTTCAGGGCGGTCACGAAGTCCGACTTGTTCTTCGCGGCGGCGCCGAAGGCGTCGTTGAAGGACGTGTAGGCGACGTTCACGTTCGGGCCCCACGCGGAGGGCGCCGTGGTCTTCGCGATCTTCGCGGCCTCGGTGTAGAAGTCCGCCTGGTTCGAGAAGTACTCCGGCGGGTTGGTGAAGGCGCCGCTGGTCTGGGCGTTCGTCGCGGCCGGGTAGATGCCGCCCTCCTTGGCCAGCGCGCTGACCGCGTCGCCGTCCGTGTTCAGCCAGGCCGCGAACTTGGCGGCGGCCGCCTGGTGCTTGGAGTCGGTGGTGACGGCGGTGGAGGAGCCGCCCCAGCTGCCGGTGACGTTGTCGGACGCGGACCACTGGGGGAGCGGGGCCATGGCCCACTTGCCCTTGGTGTCCGGCGCGGCCGTGGTCAGGGTGCCCGGTGCCCACACCGCGCTGACCCAGGCGATCTGCTTGCCGGTGTTCAGCGCCTTGTTCCAGGCCGGGGTGTACATCGGCTGGTTGTCGATGGCGCCCTCCTTGACCAGGCCGCCCCAGAACTTGGCGACCTTCTGGGTGGCCGCGTCGTCGATGGCGACCTTCCACTTGTCGCCGGAGGTGGTCCACCACTTGGCGCCGGCCTGCTGGGCCAGGCCCGCGAAGAGACCGGAGTCGTTGGCGGAGAACGTGGTCAGGTCGACGTCCGGCGCCTTCTTCTTGAGCGCGCGGGCGGTCTCGGCGAACTCGTCCCAGGTGGTGGGGACCGTCAGGCCGTACTTCTTGAAGAGGTCCGCGCGGTAGTAGAACATCATCGGGCCGATGTCCTGCGGCACCGCGTACACCGCGTCCGTGCCCAGCGTGACCTGCTGCCAGACACCGTCGGCGAAGTCGCTCTTGGCGTCGCCGATCTCCTTCGATATGTCGGCGACGGCGCCGTTGCTGACCAGCGTCGGCAGCGCCTGGTACTCGGCCTGCACCAGGTCGGGGCCGGACTTCGCCTTGTGCGCGGTGAGGATCTTGGTGACCAGCGAGTCGCCGGACGCCTGCTTCTTGAACGTGACCGTGATCTGGTCCTTCTTGCCCTGACCCTTGTTCCACAGGTCGACGACCTTGTCCATGCCCGGTGCCCAGCTCCAGAACGTCAGCTTGACCGGACCGGAGTCGGCCTTGCTGTCGTCGGAGGAGCCGCAGGCGGCGAGGGCGGTGGCGCCGAGCGAGATGGCGACGGCGGTTGTCACGAGGCGACGGCGCTTCGTGTGCGGCATGGATCTCTCCCCTGACCTGGGTCCCCGCCCGTCGCGGGGACCTGCCATGCAGATGTGTGAGCTTTCCGGACAGCGCAGACGCGGATCATCGCCCGTCGCGAGTCCGTGCCCTGCTCTGTGAGCGTTCACAGTAGAGAAACATCCCGGACACTTGTCAATGGTTGTTGCTGTGCGGTTATGTTGGGCTCACGCCACGATCAATGTGTGTGCACGTTCCCAAATGATCGATTAAACGGGAGACATCCATGCCGGACACCACCCCCAGGGGCCTTACCAGGCTCGCCTTCGGTGGGGACTACAACCCCGAGCAGTGGCCGGAAAGCGTCTGGCAGGAGGACGTCCGGCTGATGCGCGAGGCCGGGGTCACCATGGTGAGCGTCGGGATCTTCTCCTGGGCCCTGCTGGAGCCGGCGCCGGGCGAGTACGACTTCGGCTGGCTGGACCGGATCCTCGGGCTGCTGCACGAGAACGGCATCCGCGTCGACCTCGGCACGCCCACCGTCACCCCGCCCGCCTGGTTCTACCGGGCGCACCCCGAGGCCCTGCCGGTGACCGCGGAGGGAGTGCGCTACGAGTTCGGCTCGCGCGGCGCCATCTGCCACTCCAACGCCGACTACCGCGCGGCCGCCGCGGCCATCACCACCAAGCTCGCCGAGCGCTACGGCGACCACCCGGCGCTCGCGATGTGGCACGTCCACAACGAGTACGGCGTCCCCGTCTCGGCCTGCTACTGCGACTCCTGCGCCGCCCACTTCCGCCGCTGGCTCGCCGACACCCACGGCGGCGTCGACGGCGTCAACAAGGCATGGGGCACCGCCTTCTGGGGCCAGCACTACACCGACCTGGCGCAGATCAACCCGCCCCGCGCCACCCCGACCGTCGGCAACCCGGGCCAGGCCCTGGACTACAAGCGGTTCGCCGACGCCACCATCCGGGAGAACTTCCGCGCGGAGCGGGACATCCTGCACCGCCTCTCGCCCGGCGTCCCGGTCACCACCAACTTCATGACCGCCCTCAGCCAGTGCGACTCCATGGACTACTGGGCCTGGGGCCGCGAGGTCGACCTGGTCACCAACGACCACTACCTGATCACCGACGGCCGCCGCACCCACGTCAACCTGGCGATGGCCGCCGACCTCACCCGCTCGGTCGCCGGCGGCGCCCCCTGGCTGCTCCTGGAACACTCCACCTCGGGCGTCAACTGGCAACCGCGCAATCCGGCCAAGGCGCCCGGCCAGATGGCCCGCAACTCCCTGGCCCACGTGGCCCGCGGCTCCGAGGGCGCGATGTTCTTCCAGTGGCGCCAGTCCCGGCGCGGCGCCGAGAAGTTCCACTCGGCGATGATCCCGCACGGCGGCACCGACACCCGCGTGTGGCGCGAGGTCGTCGAACTCGGCGCCTCGCTCGACTCGCTGAGCCAGATCCGGGGCAGCCGCACCCGGGCCGACGTCGCCGTCCTGTGGGACTGGCAGTCCTGGTGGGCGCAGAACCTCCAGTGGCGCCCCAGCGAGGACCACGACCCGCGCGAGCGCGCCGACGCCTTCTACGAGGCCCTCTACGACCGGCACCTCACCGTCGACTTCGCCCACCCGGAAGGCGACCTGTCGGCCTATCCCCTTGTCGTCGTACCGGCCCTCTACCTGATGACGGAGGCGGCGGGCGACAACCTCCGGGAGTACGTCGAGAACGGCGGCACCCTCGTCGTCTCGTACTTCTCCGGGATCGTCGACGAGCACGACGCCGTGCACGAGGGCGCCTACCCGGGCACCCTGCGCGAGACCCTCGGCCTCACCGTGGAGGAGTTCTCGCCGCTGCTGAAGGACCAGCGGGTGCGCCTGACCGGACCCGAGGGCGCCGAGCTGACCGGCGACGTGTGGACCGAGTTCGTGGTCCCGCGCGGAGCCGAGACCGTGTGGTCCTACACCGACGGACTCACCGCCGGCCACCCCGCGGTCACCCGGCACCGGCTGGGGGAGGGCACCGCCTGGTACGTGTCCACACGGCTGGACGCCCACGGCCTGGACACGCTCCTGGGCCGGGCCGCCGAGGACGCCCGGATCGCGCCCCGCGCCGAACTGCCCCGCGACGTCGAGGTCGTCCGCCGCACCGGCGAGTCGGGCACCTTCCTGTTCGCGATCAACCACACCGCCACCGATGCCAAGGTGCCGCTGGAGGCGCACGGCACCGAACTGCTGACGGGCGAACGCGCCGCGGGCCGCCTCGCGGTCCCGGCCGGCGCCGTGCGGGTCGTGAGGCTCGACGGCTGACCGTGCCCCGAGGGGCACGCAGATGCTCCCCTCCGCCCGCAGCCGCAACGAGGGCCGCGGACGGAGGGGCTCTCCTCCGGCCCCGCCGGAGGACACCCCTCCCAGTCACGTCGAAGGGACGACGGACGATGATGTTCCATCCCAGACGCACCATCAGGGCCCTGCTGCTGCCGCTCCTGGCCGGGCTCGCCCTCACCGCCCTTCCCGTACAGGCCGCGCAGGCCGCCTCCACCCTCACCAACGCGGGCTTCGAGTCCGACGGAGCCGGGGTGGCCGCCCCCACCGGCTGGACCGAGTCCGGCACCACCTCCGCCTCCTACACCGAGGCCGGCGGACACAGCGGAAGCTACCGGCTGAGCCACTACTCCGCCTCCGCCTACAAGGTGGAGACCTACCAGACCCTCACCGGCCTGACCAACGGCACCTACACGCTCACCGCGTACGTCCGCTCCGGCGGCGGTCAGAACTCCGCCTACATCTCCCTGAAGAACTGCGGGAGTTCCGAGCAGCGCACCGACCTGCCCGTCTCCACCAGCAGCTGGGTGCGGATCGTCGACTCGATCTCGGTCACCAACAACCAGTGCACGGTGAGCATCTACTCCGACGCCAACGCCGGCAACTGGATCAACGTCGACGACCTCAGCTTCGCCTCCGGCTCCACCGGGCTGTCGATCAAGGGCGCCGACATCTCCTCCCTGGCCAAGAGCGAGGCCTACGGCGGTGTCTACAAGACCAGTTCCGGGACGACCGGCGACGCGGTCACCATCCTCGGCAGCGCGGGCATGAACTACGCCCGGCTCAAGGTCTGGGTCAACCCGGCCGACGGCTACAACGACAAGGCGCACGTGCTGGCCGTGGCCAAGCGCGTCAAGGCGGCCGGCATGAAGCTGCTGGTCGACTTCCACTACTCGGACACCTGGGCCGACCCGGGCGCGCAGACCAAGCCCGCCGCCTGGGCGAGCCACAGCTACAGCCAGCTCAAGACGGACGTCTACAACCACACCTACGACGTCCTCAACGCCCTGAAGGCCCAGGGCACCACCGCCGACATGGTCCAGATCGGCAACGAGATCAACGGCGGCATGCTCTGGTCCGAGGGCTCCACGGACAACTGGTCCCAGCTGGCCGGCCTCATCAACTCCGGCTACAGCGCGGCCAAGGCGGTCTCCTCCGGCACGCTGGTCGCCCTGCACCTGGCCAACGCCGGCGACGACGCCACGGTCCGCTGGTGGTTCGACAACGCCAAGACCTACGGCATCAACTACGACGTGATCGGGCTGTCGTACTACGGCTACTGGCACGGCTCGCTGGCCGCCGCCCAGACCACCCTGGACGACGTGGCCTCGCGCTACAGCAAGCCGGTCTACATCGCGGAGTCCGCCTACCCGTTCCGGCTGGACTCCGAGGACTCCACGACCAACATCATCGACACCAGCGGTGAACTGGTCACCGGCTACCCGGCCACCGTCGCCGGCCAGCTGGCCTGGATGAACGCCGTCGCCAACATAGTCGAGGCCGTCCCGAACGGCCGTGGCCTCGGCGTCTTCTACTGGGAGGCGACCTGGACCGCCGTCACCGGCAACGGCTGGGACCCGACCGACGCCAGCTCCGGCAACGGCTGGGAGAACCAGGCCCTGTTCGGCTACGACGACAAGGCGCTGTCCTCCATGGCGTGGTTCAGCCACCGCTGAACCGCCACTGACGGGGGGTCCGGTCGTAAGGGGACGGCCGGGCCCCTCCGCCCTGTCCGGGGGCACGTCCCCGGACAAGGCGCCAACCGGCCGATCTGGCCCGGCGGTCCGGTCTCGGACAACGCTCGCCGAGTCCCTGACGTGGCGGCTTCGGCTGCGGGAGAGTGGGAACCCGGAACGCGAGGAGGCAGGGACGGAGGCCGGTCGGATGCTGAGGAACTCCCGGAGCACAGGGCGCCTGGACATTCTTGACTGGCTCAAGGACCCGCCGGCCCACTTCCCGCCCCAGCGCCACGCGGACCTCACCGAGGACGGGGTCACCGCCCGGGCCGTCGCCGCCAAGCTCGGCGTCTCCCGCAAGGTGGCCGGCACCCATCTGGGCCTGCTGACTCGCTTCGGCCTGCTGCGCGTCAAGCGCGTCCGGCACCGCATCTACTACCGGCGCGACGAGATCCGGATCGCCGAGGTGGCCCGGATGTTCGAGAAGGGCTGGTGAGACCGGTTCCGCCTGTCACCATGGGGAGCATGGACCGACCCGCGCGCCTGGTACCCCTCCACTACGTCGCCGTCGGCGGCCGCGGCCCCGAGGACGTCGTGACCGATCCGGAGGGCCGCGTGCTGACCGGCGTCGACGACGGCCGCATCCTGCGCCTGGACGGCCTCGGCGACCCGGACACCGCCCGGGTCCGGGTGCTCGCCGAGACCGGCGGCCGCCCGCTGGGCCTCGAACTCCTCCCGGACGGCGACCTGCTGGTGTGCGACGCGCAACGCGGGCTGCTGCGCGTGGGCCTCGCCGACGGTGTCGTGCGCGTCCTCGCCGACTCGGTCGGGGGCGAGCCGCTCAGGTTCGCGAGCAACGTGGTCGCCCTGCCCGACGGCACCGTGTACTTCACCGTGTCCAGCCGCCGGTTCCCGCTCGACCAGTGGATCGGGGACATCGTCGAGCACAGCGCCACCGGCCGGCTGCTGCGCCTCGCGCCCGGCGCCGCGACGCCCGAAGCGGTGGGGGAGGGCTTCCAGTTCGCCAACGGGCTGGCCGTCAGCGGCGACGGCACCTTCCTGATCGTCGCGGAGACCGGCGCGTACCGGCTCACCCGCCACTGGCTCACCGGCCCCCGGGCCGGACGCGCCGAGCTCTTCGCCGAGCTGCCCGGCATGCCGGACAACATGTGGCGCGACGGCGACCTCGTCTGGGTCGCCCTGGCCGGCCCCCGCAACCCGCCGCTCGACCTCCTGCACCGCACCCCGGCCGCCGTCCGCCGTGCCGCCGCGCGCGCCGCCGTGCACGCCCCCTACCGTCCCGCCGGCACCGTCGCCGTCATGGCCCTGGACGACACCGGCCAGGTCGTCCACCACCTGGTCCGCCGCCACTCCGGCTTCCGGATGGTCACCAGCGTCTGCGCGACCGGCCGCCACCTGGTCCTCGGCAGCGTCCTCGAACCCGGCGTCGCGGTCTGCACGGCCCCCGCGGCGAAGTGACCGGCGGGTACGCCCGGCGGTACCCTGTTGGCCCCGTCGGGGCGGTGCCGAACAGGAGACGTACGACCGATGACAGCCCCGGAAGCCGAGAGCATCCGTGTCCAGCCGGCCCCCGGACGCCGGGCCGAGTGGCGTACCCAGGTGCCGGTCGTCGCGGTGGTCGCCGCCGGCGGCGCGCTCGGTGCCGTGGCCCGCTACGCACTCGCCCTGGCCCTGCCCACGGCCCCCGGAGGGTTCCCCTGGGCGACCTTCTGGACCAACGTGGCCGGCTGCGCGGTCATCGGGGCGTTCCTCGTCCTGGTCACCGAGGGCAGACCCGTCCACCGTCTGGTCCGCCCCTTCTTCGGCACCGGCGTGCTCGGCGGCTTCACCACCTTCTCCACCTACGCGGTCGACATCCAGAAGCTCGTCGACCACGGCCGGCCCGCCACGGGCCTGGCCTATCTCGCCGCGACCCTGTGCGCCGCCCTCGCGGCGGTGTGGTGCGCGGCGAACCTGACCCGGCGGGTCCTCACCCGGAGGCGGCGATGACGAGACTGACCGGCCGCGCCCTGCGCCTGACCGTCTACATCGGCGAGGACGACATCTGGCACCACAAGCCCCTCTACACGGAGATCGTGCACCGCGCCCACGCGGCCGGGCTCGCGGGCGCCAGCGTCTTCCGGGGCGTCGAGGGCTTCGGCGCCTCCTCCCGCATCCACACCGCGCGGCTGCTGTCCCTCAGCGAGGACCTGCCGGTCGCGGTCGTCGTCGTGGACACCGAGGAGCGGATCCGCGCGTTCCTGCCGCAGCTCGACGAACTGGTCACCGAGGGACTCGTGACCCTCGACGACTGCGAGGTCATCCGGTACGTCGGCCGGGAGCCGAACCCCGGCAAATCGGACCCGAAGGGTAAGAAGTCGTTGTGAACTGGCTGTTGGTCGTCGCCGGTGCCGTCGTCGGTGCGCCGCTGCGCTACCTCACCGACCGCGCCGTACAGGCCAGGCACGACTCCGTCTTCCCGTGGGGCACCTTCGTGGTGAACGTCGTGGGCTGCCTGGTCCTGGGCCTGCTGACCGGCGCGGCCTCGGCGGGCGCCGCGGGCCCCCACCTCCAGCTGCTGCTGGGCACCGGGCTGTGCGGGGCGCTCACGACGTACTCGACGTTCTCCTACGAGACCCTGCGGCTGACCGAGACCGGCGCCGGGCTCTACGCTGCCGTCAACGTCGTCGCCGGTCTCGTGGCGGGTCTCGGGGCGGCCTTCGCCGGTGTGGCGATCGCCCGGTCCCTGTGGGCGGCGTAGGACTTGCCTCACAACCGTCCGTTGTAAGACTGTCTACAGCACTGTCGACCAACTCTGCAGAACTGGATCCCATGAGCGCCATCTCCGTCGGTCAGGCCGCCGTCCTCGGTGTCGTCGAGGGGGTGACCGAGTTCCTCCCCGTGTCCTCCACCGGACACCTCAAGATCACCGAGGGGCTCATGAACATCCCCGTCGACGACAGCTCCGTCGTCGGGTTCTCCGCCGTCATCCAGGTGGGCGCCATCGCCGCCGTGCTCGTCTACTTCTTCAAGGACATCAAGCGGATCGTCTCCGCCTGGTTCCGGGGTCTGACGAACAAGGAGGAGCGCTACCACCACGACTACAAGTTCGCCTGGTGGGTGATCTACGCGACCATCCCGATCGTCGTGGTCGGTCTCGCCGCGAAGCCGCTGATCGACGGCGCGCTCGGATCGCTGTGGGTGGTCGGCGGCTCGCTGATCGTCGGCTCCGGGGTCATGTGGTGCGCGGACCAGATGGGCCGCCACAAGCGCGGTGAGGACGACACCTCCTTCAAGGACGCGATGCTGGTCGGCTGCTCGCAGATCCTCGCCCTGCTCTTCCCCGGCTTCTCCCGCTCCGGCGCCACCATGTCCACCGCGCTCATCCTCGACCTGGACCGCGTGGCCGCCACCCGCCTCTCCTTCTTCCTCGGCATCCCGGCCCTGACCGGCGCCGGCATCTACGAGCTCAAGGACGCCCTCGGCGCGGGCGTCGGCGCCGCCCCGCTGGCCGTCGGCACCGTCGTCTCCTTCGTGGTCGCCTACGCCTCCATCGCCTGGCTGCTGAAGTTCGTCGCCAAGCACTCCTTCAACGCCTTCGTGATCTACCGGATCGTGGTCGGCCTGCTGCTCTTCGGCCTCCTCGCCACGGGCACCGTCAACGCCTGACCGGCCGCCGTCCCACGGGTCACCGCTCCACCACGGGGTGTGACGCCTGCGCATTCAGGTGTCGCACCCCGTGAATGTTTCCTTTCGCGACACCTTGACAGCCTCGTCCCGCAACCCGGAACATCTCACCCGTGAACCTGTCAGACAGCCCGACAGCCGGACAGCCCCCGCGGCGCGTGAGCGCCATGGAGGCGGTGCTGGCGCACCTGCGAGCCGCCATCGAGCGCGGCGAGTACGCCGTGGGCGGCAAACTGCCCTCGGAGGCCGAGCTCTGCCGCACCCTGGAGATCAGCAGGCCCGTCCTGCGCGAGGCCCTGCGGGCCCTGCAGACGATGGGCCTGACCGTCTCCAAGACCGGCAAGGGCACCTTCGTGGTCGCGAACGCCGTGGAGGACCCCACCTTCGGCGACTACGCGGCCAGCCACCTGCTGGAAGTACGCCGGCACGTCGAGATCCCGGTCGCCGGGTACGCGGCACTGCGCCGCACCCCGGAGAACCTCGACCACCTGGCCCACCTGCTCGACCGCATGGAGCGGGAGACGGACACCACCGCGTGGGTCGCGATGGACACCCTCTTCCACCTCGCCGTGGCCGAGGCCGCCCAGAACCCGGTCTTCCGCCGGGTCATCGAGGAGATCCGGGACGCGCTGGCGCGTCAGTCGGCCTTCCTCAACGAACTGGGCGGCCGCCGCGAGCAGTCCAACCAGGAGCACCGGGCCATCGTCGAGGCCCTGGTCGACGGTTCCGAGACCGACGCCGTGGACGCCATGAGCCACCACCTCGACCGCGTCGAGACCACCCTCACCCACATCGTGCGCCCCGCGCGCGCGGACCAGCACCTGGAAGGCGGAACCGAGGCGTGAGCGAACAGCACCTCAAAGACGAGACGCTCCCCTCGTCCCGTCACGTCGACGCCGGAGACCACGGCTACAGCAAGTCGCTGAAGCACCGGCACGTCAACATGATCGCCATCGGCGGCGCCATCGGCACCGGCCTCTTCCTCGGCGCCGGCGGCCGCCTCGCCGACGCCGGCCCCTCCCTCTTCGTCGCGTACGCGGTCTGCGGTGTCTTCGCGTTCCTCGTCGTGCGCGCCCTCGGCGAACTCGTCCTGTACCGCCCCTCCTCCGGCGCCTTCGTGTCGTACGCCCGGGAGTTCCTCGGCGAGAAGGGCGCCTACACCGCGGGCTGGATGTACTTCCTGAACTGGGCCACCACCGGCATCGCCGACATCACCGCGGTCGCCACCTACACCCACTACTGGGGCATGTTCTCCGACATCCCGCAGTGGGTGATCGCCCTCATAGCGCTCGCCGTGGTCCTCACCGTGAACCTCATCTCGGTCAAGATCTTCGGCGAACTGGAGTTCTGGTTCGCGATCGTCAAGGTCAGCGCGCTGGTGATCTTCATGTGCATCGGCATCTTCCTGCTGGTCACCCAGCACCCCGTCGACGGCGCGACCCCCGGCCCCTCGCTGATCACCGACAACGGCGGCGTCTTCCCCAACGGCCTGCTGCCCATGCTCCTGATCATCCAGGGCGTCGTCTTCGCCTACGCCTCCGTCGAACTCGTGGGCGTCGCCGCCGGTGAGACCGAGAACCCCGAGAAGGTCATGCCCAAGGCGATCAACTCGATCATGTGGCGCGTGGGCCTGTTCTACGTCGGCTCGGTCGTCCTGCTGTCGATGCTGCTCCCCTGGAACAAGTACACGGCCGGGGAGAGCCCCTTCGTCACCGTCCTCTCCCACATCGGCGTCCCGGCGGCCGGCGGCGTGATGAACCTCGTCGTCCTCACCGCGGCCATGTCCTCGCTCAACTCCGGCCTCTACTCCACCGGCCGCATCCTGCGCTCCATGGCCGTCAACGGCTCCGCCCCGAAGTTCACCGCGAGGATGAGCCGCAGCCAGGTGCCGTACGGCGGAATCCTGCTGACCAGCGGTATCTGTGTGCTCGGCGTGGGCCTCAACTTCGT
This sequence comes from Streptomyces sp. NPDC104367, assembly GCF_055583825.1. Lineage (NCBI taxonomy): Bacteria > Bacillati > Actinomycetota > Actinomycetes > Kitasatosporales > Streptomycetaceae > Streptomyces > Streptomyces sp. NPDC104367. The sequence continues at coordinate 86,735 of NZ_JBVJND010000020.1, forward strand.
CGTCCCCGCCGACGCGTTCGAGATCGTCCTCAACTTCGCGGCGATCGGCATCCTCGCCACCTGGGGCATGATCATGCTCTGCCACCTGCTCTTCTGGCGGAAGACCCAGCGGGGCGAACTCGTCCGCCCCGGCTACCGACTGCCGGGCTCCCCCTGGACCGAACTCGTGACGCTGGCCTTCCTCGCCACCGTCCTGGTCCTCATGTACGCCGACGGCGGCGCCGGACGCACCACCGTGCTGTGCCTGCCGCTGATCGTCGCCGCGCTGGTCGCCGGATGGTACGCCGTCCGCCGCCGCACGGCGGCCCCGTCCACCGGAGCCGACGCGTGACCCGCGTACCGGTCCGTCCCGACTCACCCGAGACCAGGAAGTGATGTACAGCAGTTCCCCCGCGGACGCACCCGTCGTCCGTGAACCCCTGCACGCCCCCGTCGCCCACCTCGTCCGCGGCGGGGTCGTCGAGGGCATCCACTACGGTTCCGTCGTCGTCCTCGGCGCCGACGGCCGGGTCCAGTTCCAGCTCGGCGACATCGAGGCCGCGTTCTACCCGCGCTCGGCCCTCAAGCCCGTGCAGGCCGTGGCCATGCTGCGGGCCGGGCTCGGCCTCGACGGCGACCTGCTCTCGCTGGCCGCCGCGAGCCACTCCGGCGAGGAACGCCATCTCGCCGGGACCCGGCGCATCCTCGGCCTCGCCGGCCTCACCGAGGACCACCTGCGCAACGTCCCCGACATGCCGTTCGGGCCCGCCGTCCGGGACACCTGGATCCGCGAGGGCCGGCAGCCCTCGCGGCTCGCGCAGAACTGCTCCGGCAAGCACGCGGCGATGCTGTGGACCGCCAAGCTCAACGGCTGGTCGCTGGACGACTACCTCGATCCCGCCCATCCGCTCCAGCAGGCGATCGCCGAGATCGTCGAGGACCTGACCGGGCAGCGCGTCGCCCGTACGACGGTCGACGGCTGCGGCGCCCCGCTGTTCTCCGTCTCCCTGCACGGACTCGCGCGGGCCGTGTCGCGGATCGTGTCCGCGGCGCCGGGCACGCCGGAGGCCCTCGTCGCCGACGCGATGCGCGAGCACGCGGAGATGGCGTCGGGGGCGGGCCGGGACGTGGCCGCGCTGATGCGGGCCGTGCCGGGGCTGCTGGCCAAGGACGGCTACGAGGGCGTCGAGGTCGCGGCACTGCCGGACGGGCGCGCCGTCGCCGTGAAGATCGCCGACGGGGCGGACCGGGCGCGGGTGCCGGTGACCGCGGCGGCGCTGGCGCGGGCCGGGGTCGATCCCGAGCCGCTGAGCGGGTTCGCCGGGGAGGCGCTGCTCGGCGGCGGGCGGGAGGTCGGGCGCGTGCGGCCCGTTCGGTCGCTGGAGCCGGTTTCGGTTCCGGTCTCGCCCTGCGACTAGCGGGGCGGGCCGAAACACCGTCCGGCGGCTGCGGGCCGGGTGCGGCCGGTCGCGCCCCCGCGGCGGAGCCGCACATCGACAAGCGCCCCGCGCCCTCACGGGGCGCTTCACCCTCACTCTCTTGAAATCAGGAGCCATGACCACCCGTAGCGAACACGATCTGCTCGGCGACCGCGAGGTGCCCGCCGAGGCCTACTGGGGTGTGCACACCCTGCGGGCCACGGAGAACTTCCCCATCACCGGCACGGCGATATCCGCCTACCCCCATCTGATCGACGCCCTCGCCGCCGTCAAGGAGGCCGCCGCCCTCGCCAACGAGGAACTGGGGCTGCTGGCGCCCGCGAAGGCCGCCGCCATCGTCGCCGCCTGCCGGGAGATCCGGGACGGCAGGCTGCACGACCAGTTCGTCGTCGACGTCATCCAGGGCGGGGCCGGGACGTCCACCAACATGAACGCCAACGAGGTCGTGGCGAACCGGGCCCTGGAACTGCTCGGGCACGAGAAGGGGCGGTACGAGTACCTGCACCCCAACGAGGACGTCAACCTCGGTCAGTCGACCAACGACGTCTACCCGACCGCCGTCAAGATCGCGACGGTGTTCGCGGTGCGCGGGCTGCTCCGGGCGATGGCCGTCCTCCAGGACTCCTTCGGGCGCAAGGCCGTCGAGTTCCGCGACGTGCTGAAGATGGGCCGTACGCAGTTGCAGGACGCGGTGCCCATGACGCTCGGGCAGGAGTTCTCGACCTTCGCCGTGATGCTCGACGAGGACCGCAGCCGGCTCGCCGAGGCCGTCGAGCTGATCCAGGAGATCAACCTCGGCGCCACGGCCATCGGCACCGGCCTCAACGCGCCCGCCGGATACGCCGAATCGGCCCGCCGGCACCTCGCCGCGATCACCGGACTGCCCCTGGTCACCGCCGCCAACCTGGTCGAGGCGACCCAGGACTGCGGTGCGTTCGTGCAGATGTCCGGCGTGCTCAAGCGGATCGCGGTCAAGCTCAGCAAGGGCTGCAACGACCTGCGGCTGCTCTCCTCCGGACCGCGTGCGGGGCTGGGCGAGATCAACCTGCCGCCCGTCCAGGCCGGCTCGTCGATCATGCCCGGCAAGGTCAACCCGGTCATCCCCGAGGTGGTCAACCAGGTCGCCTTCGAGGTCATCGGCAACGACGTCGCCATCACCATGGCCGCGGAGGCCGGACAGCTCCAGCTCAACGCGTTCGAGCCGATCATCCTGCACTCCCTCTCGGAGAGCATCACCCACCTCCAGCGGGCCTGCCTGACCCTGGCCGAGCGCTGTGTCGACGGCATCACCGCCAACACCGAGGCCCTGCGCGCCTCCGTCGAGAACTCCATCGGCCTGGTCACCGCCCTCAACCCGCACATCGGGTACACGGCGGCCACCGACATCGCCAAGGAGGCCCTCGCCAGCGGCCGTGGGGTCGCCGAACTCGTCCTGGAGAAGGGCCTGTTGCCCGCCGAGCGGCTCGCGGAACTGCTGCGTCCCGAGGTCCTCGCCGGCAGCGGGGCACCCCTCGTCTGACCTGCGCGTACGCGCCAGGACCGGCCCGGAGGCACAATGGTGATCATGTCAGTGTCGTCGTCCCCCGCCTTCCTGCCGGTCCTGGAGCGCATCGCCGAGGAGACGGGCCGCACGCCCGGCCGCGGCCGTCCCGCCGACTACATCCCGGCGCTCGCCGCCCGCGACCCGCGCAGCTTCGGCATGGCGGTCGCCGAGCTGGACGGCACGGTCTACGGCGTGGGGGAGTGGCGGGAGCCGTTCTCCACGCAGTCCATCACCAAGGTCTTCACCCTCGCCCTCGACCTCGCCCGCGAGGGCGACGAACTCTGGGAGCACGTCGGCCGCGAACCCTCCGGCAACCCCTTCAACTCCCTGGTCCAGCTGGAGTACGAGCGGGGCATCCCGCGCAACCCGTTCATCAACGCGGGCGCCCTCGTCGTCACCGACCGCCTCCAGACCCGTACCGGCGACGCGGCCGGGGAACTCCTGGCCTTCCTGCGCGCCGAGAGCGGCAACACCGCCCTGGACTTCGACGAGGAGGTGGCCGCCTCGGAGTCCCAGCACGGTGACCGCAACGCCGCGCTGGCCCACTTCATGGCCTCCTACGGCAACATCGACAACGAGGTCCCGGTCCTCCTCGACCAGTACTTCCGCCAGTGCTCCGTCGCCGCCTCCTGCGCCGACCTCGCCCTGGCCACCACGTTCCTGGCCCGCCACGGCATCCGCGCCGACGGCACCCGCCTGCTGACCAGAAGCCAGTCCAAGCAGGTCAACGCGGTGATGCTGACCTGCGGCACGTACGACGCGGCGGGCGACTTCGCGTACCGGGTGGGGCTGCCGGGCAAGAGCGGGGTCGGGGGCGGCATCATCGCGGTGGTGCCGGGCCGCTGCGCGATCTGCGTGTGGAGCCCGGGCCTGGACGAGCGCGGCAACTCGGTGGCCGGAGTTGCGGCGCTGGACCGCTTCACGACCTTGACGGGTCTGTCGGTGTTCTAGGAACGGGACGGGTGCGCCCCTCGGGGGCGCGGGGAACTGCGCGACCAGCCTCCACCGGCCCGCACCCGACAACGCGTCGTCCCCCCACAGGTAACAACCAGGCCGCCCCAAGGAAAACACCCCGTCGCCCTCCGGCCACCCACCATTGACACGCTGACCCAGTGTTGGCCATGGCTTTCCCCGTCGATCTACGCCGCTGCCAGGTTCTGGGACTGGCAGGCACCGCCTTCCTGGCGCTGGGAGGTGAGACCGCCGGCGCCCTGCCCGTGGAGGACCTGCTCGCACCCAGCTCCGTACAGGCGGCGTTCGGCCTGGTCGGCGTCTACTTCGGCGTCGTGCTGCTGATCGCCGCCTGGCTGCTGCTCGGCCGCCTCGTGCGCAGCACCGCGCCGCCCACCCCGCGCCGGCTGCTGCTCGTCCTCGCCGTCTGGGCGGCCCCGCTGCTGCTCGCGCCCCCGCTGTTCAGCCGGGACGTCTACAGCTACCTCGCCCAGGGCGCCATGGTCGACGCCCACATGGACGTCTACACCTCGGGCCCCGCCCAGCTCGGCGGCCCGCTCGCCGACGAGGTCGCCCCGGTGTGGCAGAACACCGCCGCCCCGTACGGCCCCGCGTTCATGGCCGTGGCCTCCTTCCTGTCCGGGCTGACCCGCGGCGAACTCCCGGCCGGGCTCTTCGGGATGCGCCTGGTCGCCCTGCTCGGCGTCGGCCTGATGGCGGCCGCGCTGCCCCGGCTGGCCCGGCACAGCGGCGCCGACCCGGCCGCCGCGCTCTGGCTGGGCGCCCTCAACCCCCTCGTGCTGCTGCACCTGGTCGCGGGCGCCCACAACGACGCGATCATGCTCGGTCTGCTCGGCCTCGGCCTGGTCGCCGCGCTGGGCCGCCGGCCGCTCCTCGGCGCCGTACTGGTCACCCTCGCGGCACTGGTGAAGGCGCCCGCCGCGCTGGGCCTGCTGGCCGTGATCGCCCTACAGGCGCGCAGGGGCCGCGGCCCGGTGCGCGCCACCCTGCTGACGGCCGCCGCCTGCGGCGTCACCACCGTGACCGCCACCGCCGTCGCCGGCACCGGGTACGGCTGGATCAAGGCCCTCGACACGCCCGTCTCCCCGCACAACTGGGCGCTCAGCAGCCTGCTCGGCCGGGCCACCGGCGCGCTCCTCGAACGCCTCGGCAGCGATCTGGCGCCACTGGCCGTCCCGGCCTGGCACGTGCTCGGGCTCGCGCTGACCGCCGTCACCGTGCTGCTCATATGGGTCCGGCTGCGGCCCCGCCCGGTCTACGCCCTCGGCCTGAGCCTGGCCGCGGTCGCCGCCTTCGGGCCGGCGATCCGGCCCTGGTACGCGATCTGGGGCCTGTTCCTGATAGCGGCCGCCGCGCCCAGCACCTCGGTACGGCACCGGGTGGCCGCCGTCACCGGCGTGCTCGCGCTCGCCGTCCTGCCCAGCGGCGGCCCCGCCGACGCCGGCCAGCTGGTGCTGGCCGTCTCCGGCGGGGTGCTCGGGGTGGTCGTGCTCTGGCAGGCCCACCAGGCCGCACAGGCCCCGGCCCTGGGACGCACGGCATGACAGGACCGCGCACCGACCGCGGCCGGCTGCTGCTCGTCCTGGCCGTGGCCACCGCCGTCACCGTGTTCACGGCCACCGTGCCGCTGCTGCGCGACTGGTTCGACCTGCGCGTCTACTACGGCACCGTGCACACCTGGGCCCACCACGGCGGACGGATCTACGACTACCGGGTGCCCGGGACGGCGTACGGCTTCACCTACCCGCCGTTCGCCGCCCTCGGCATGCTGCCCATGGCGCTGGTGGGCCTGCACCTGGCCATCGCCGCCTCGGTGCTGCTGAACCTCGCCGCGCTCGCCCTCGTCCTGCGCGTCCTGGCCGGGCCCGGCTGGCGGCGGCTCGGCTGGTACCGCTGGGCGCTGGGCCTGTGCGGACTGGCGCTGTTCGAGCCGTTGCGCGACACCTTCAGCTTCGGCCAGGTGAACCTGGTCCTGCTCGCCCTGGTGCTCGGGGACTGCTGCCTGCTGCGCAGCGGGCGGGGCCGCTGGGCGGGGGCCGGGATCGGGCTCGCCGCCGCGGTCAAGCTCACGCCCGCGCTCTTCATCGGCATGCTGCTGCTCGCCCGCAGATGGCGGGCGGCGGGCGTCGCCACGGCCGTGGCGCTCGCCGCGACCGGGCTCGCCGCCTGGGCCGACCCGGGGGCGTCCCGGTTCTACTGGACCCGGGCGCTCTGGGACACCGGCCGGGTCGGCCGGCTCGACTACGTGTCGAACCAGTCGCTGCAAGGGGTGCTGGCCCGGCTCGGCCACCCGGACAAGCCGCTGTGGGCGACGGTCGTGCTGCTGACGCTCGCGGTGTGGGCCTGGCGCACCCGCGGGGCCGTGGCGGCGGGCGACTGGACGGCCGCCTTCGCGCTCACCGGTCTCGCCGCCTGCCTGGTCAGCCCGATCACCTGGGTGCACCACCTGGTGTGGCTGCTGCCGTCGTTCGCGCTGCTGGTCCGCGCGGGCCGCCCGCGGACCGCGGGCGCCCTGTACGCGGTGATGTGCACCAGCGTGGTGTGGCTGTGGTTCGACGACGCGTCCGGCGTCGACGGCTTCCTCGGCAGCAACGTCTACACCTGGATCACGCTGGGCCTGCTGTTCGGCCTGCCGGCCGGTCAGTCCCGCGCCGACCGGCCGGACCGGTCCCCGCGGTCCGCGCGGTCGCCCCTGAGCCGGGTCGCCAGGGTCACGGCCCCCACGCCGAGCGCCGCGAAGCCCGCGGCGATGGCGGTGTCCGACCAGCCGGAGTCCTCGTCCTCGGGCGCGGTGGCCGCCGCCATCGGCACGGTGCTGGGCCCCGGCCGGGGCTTGGGCCGCAGAGCGTCCAGCGAGCCCACCGGATCCACCCGTCCGGCCGCGTCGAAGCCCCAGTCGAGCAGCTGACGCGCCTCGTCGTACACGCCGCCGTCCTGCGGGTTCATCACGGTCACCACGAGGGTGCGCCCGCCCCGCCGGGCGGCGGCGACCAGGGTGTTGCCGGCGTTGCTGGTGTAGCCGTTCTTGATCCCGATCAGGCCGGGGTAGCGCCCCACCCCGTCCTCGCCGGTCAGCAGCCGGTTGGTGTTCTCGATGCCGAACGACCAGCCGTCACCGGCCGGGAAGCGGGCCTCGGCGGTGGAGCAGTAGCGGGCGAAGTCGTGGTTGCGCAGCCCGGCCCTGCCGAACACCGCCAGGTCGTACGCCGAGGAGACCTGGCCGGGCGCGTCGTAGCCGTCGGGCGACTCGACGTGGGTGTCCAGGGCGCCCAGGGTGCGGGCCTTGGCCTGCATCCGGGAGGTGGTGCGGTCCCAGCCGCCGCCGAGCGAGGCCAGGACGTGCACGGCGTCGTTGCCGGAGCTGAGGAAGACCCCGCGCCACAGGTCGGCCACCCGGTAGGTGTGCCCCTCCTCGACGCCGACCAGGCTGCTGCCCTCACCGACGTCCTCCAGCTCCTGCGGTGTCACCCGGTGCTCCAGACCGGCCGGCAGGGTGGGCAGCACGGTGAGCGCGAACAGGGTCTTCAGGGTGCTGGCCGGCGGCAGCTGGAGGTGCGCCTGGTCCGCCGCCAGCACCTGACCGCTGTCCGCGTCGGCGACCAGCCAGGACAGCGCGGAGACGGCCGGGACCTCGGGGGCGCCGGGGTGCGGCCGTACCTGGGTGCCGGAGTGGTAGAGCAGCGACGGCCCGGGCACCGCCGCCCTCGGGACCGGCGCCGCGGCTTCCGCGGCTTCCGTGGCGGCCGTCGCGGCCGTGGCGGGCGACAGCGCCAGCAGCCCGGCCAGGCAGAGGGCGCAGGTCGCGATCGCCCTGCGCTGAGGGAATCGGTCAGGCAATCCGATCGTCATATGATCAACGTAGGAAGGGTGGCCGCGTACCGCGTGCAGCCTGGGCCGGACGGGCGCCGTGAGCAACCCGGATGCCGCACCCACGTCCGAACCGTCGCCGCAGGGACCCGTCGACCGATCGCCTTGCCCCCTGCCGGCCCCACACCCGATCACTCCGCCGGCTCGTCGGCTCGTCGGCCTGTGGGTTCGGCGGCTCGTCGCCGTGTCGGTCTGTCGGCTCGCTGGCCCGACGCCTGTCGGCCCGTCGCCTCGCTGGCTCGTCTGCCGATCGCTTTGCTGGTTCGTCAGCCGGTCAGCCGGTCAGCCCGTCGCCTTGCCGGACCATTGCCGCGCAGGCCGCCTCGGCCCGCTCGGCCGCCTCGGCCCTCTGGGCTGCCCGCCCCCTCGCCTCGTCAGCCCGTCGGCAGTGTCGGCTGGATGCGGCGCAGGAAGGTGGCGTTGTCCGGGGTCTCGCGCAGCCGCTCCAGGAGCGTCTCCAGCCCGCCCGGCGCGCCCTCGCGGCTCTGGAGGGCCCGGCGCAGCCCGTGTACCGTGCTCAACTCGGCCGGGGTGAGCAGGAGTTCCTCGCGGCGGGTGCCGGAGGGGGTGATGTCCACGGCGGGGAAGACCCGCCGGGAGGCCGGCTCGCGGTCCAGGCGCAGCTCCATGTTCCCGGTGCTCTTCAGCTCCTCGAAGAAGTAGCCGTCGGCCCGGGAGCCGGTGTCCACCAGGGCGGTGGCCAGGATGGTGAGCGAGCCGCCCTCCTCGGCCTTGCGGGCGGCCCCGAAGAACCGCTTCGGGCCGAGCAGCGCGCCGGCGTCGACACCGCCGCTGAGGGTGCGGCCGTTGGAGGCGGCCGCGTTGTTGTGGGCCCGGCACAGCCGGGTCAGGGAGTCCAGGAGGATGACGACGTCCTCGCCGTCCTCGACGAGCCGCTTGGCGCGCTCGACGACGAGTTCGGCGAGCGCGATGTGCTCCTTGGCGGGCCGGTCGAAGGTGGAGGCGTACACCTCTCCGCGCACCGAGCGCCGCATGTCGGTGACCTCCTCGGGGCGTTCGTCGAGCAGCAGCACCATCAGACGGCACTCCGGGTGGTTGCCGGCGACGGCGGCCGCGAACTGCTGGAGCAGCACGGTCTTGCCGGTCTTCGGCGGGGCCACGATCAGCCCGCGCTGCCCCTTGCCGACCGGCGCGAACAGGTCGGTGACCCGTCCGGCGAGCCCGGAGCCGGGGTGTTCGAGGCGGATCCGCTCGTGCGGGTGCAGCGGGGTCAGCTCGCGGAAGTGACGGCGGCCGCGCAGCTCTTCGGGCGTACGGCCGTTGACGTGCGTGACCTCGGTCAGCACGCGCTGGTTGCCCCGGAGGCCCTCGACGAGGTCGCCCTTGCGCAGGTCGTGACGGCGGATCAGCGCGGCGGAGACCTGGGGGTCGGCGGGGGAGGACAGGCAGCCGGTGGCCCGCAGATGTCCCTTCCCGGCCGTGTCGATGTCGAGGACACCGGTGACGGGCCGGGCGGCGCTGGGGGCCTGCCGCTGTACGGGGGGTTCGAGTGTGGTGGTCATGAGAGGTGGTCCTTTCGAGGACGGAAGACAGCGGGGAAGGGGGAGCGGGCCGCGAGCGGGAGGACGTGCACGCATGCCTCCGGGCGGTGGGACGACACGCCTCGGGAACCGCGTACGACGGCGTCAGGGCCGTGGTCGCGAGGCGGTGCGGAGAAGCCGGCGGCCCGGTCGGAAGACGACGGGCGGTGCGGCTGGAGGAAAGGGAACTGGCACTGGCGCCCGACAACGGGACCGCCACTGGTGCTGATGGCACTATACCCAGGCTTCCGGTCGGGTCAACATGGCGCCGGTCACGGATATTCCCGGGCGCCGACCCCGCGCCGCCGGGCCCGCGGGCGCCTACGATCGGTCGTGTCCGCGTCCTGCCGCCGTCAGGAGCCCAGGTGGAGACCCCGTCCGTGCCGCCGCCCCCCGCCGGTGGCTGCCCGCACGCCGAGAACGCCAGGCTGCTGGCGCGCGGGCCGGTCGCCCCGGTCGCCCTGCCGGGCGGTGTCCAGGGCATGGCCGTGCTCGGGCACGAGGCGCTCAGGGAGTTCCTCCAGCATCCCGAAGTGGCCAAGGACGCACGGCACTTCACCGAGCTGCGGGAGGGCCGGATCCCGGCCGGCTGGTCGCTGCTGACCTTCGCGACCGTGCGGGGCATGACCACCGCCGACGGGGACGACCACCGCAGGCTGCGCGGACTGGTCAGCCGGGCCTTCACGTCCCGCCGGGTCGCGGAACTGCGGCCCCGGATCGAGGAGTTGACCGCCACTCTGCTCGACGGTCTGGAGCGGGCCGCGGCCGACGGCGACGGAGTCGCCGACCTGCGGCGGCACTTCGCGCTGCCGCTGCCCATGAGCGTGATCTGCGAACTCCTCGGTGTGGACACCGAGTTCCGCAGCCGGCTGCACCATCTGTCCAGCCAGGTCGTGGCCAGCGACACCGGGCCGGCCGAGGCCGTCGCGGCCAACCGGGAGCTGGTCGCCGTACTCGCCGCCGTCGCGGCCGCGCGCGCCGAGCGGCCCGGCGACGATCTCACCAGCGCCCTGATCGCCGCCCGTGACGAGGACGGCGGCCGGCTCGGGCAGGAGGAGCTGATCGGCACCCTGCTGCTGATGATCGTCGCCGGGCACGAGACCACCCTCAACCTGATCACCAACGCGGTCCGTGCCCTGTGCGGCCACCGCGACCAGCTGGAACTCGTCCGCGCCGGGGCGGCCGGCTGGGCGGACGTGGTGGAGGAGACGCTGCGCTGGGACGCGCCGGTCAGCCGCTTCCCGTTCCGCTACCCCGTACGGGACCTGGCCCTCGGCGGCACGGTGATCCCCGCGGGCACCCCGGTCCTGGCCGGGTACTCCGCCGCCGGGCGCGATCCGGCCACCCACGGCCCCGACGCCGGCCGCTTCGACGTCACCCGGTCCGCCCGCCCCGGCGCCGTGCGCCACCTCTCGCTCGGGCACGGCGCCCACTACTGCCTGGGCGCCCCGCTGGCCCGGCTGGAGGCCACGGTGGCCCTGGAACGGCTCTTCACCCGCTTCCCGGCCCTGGACCTCGCCGTCCCCGAGGACGGCCTGCCCCGGCTCCCGGGCTTCGTCGGCAACAGCGTGCCGAGCCTGCCCGTGCGCCTCGGCACCTGACCGGCGGCACCCGACCGGCGGCCCCGGATCGGCACCTGGGGCGCATACCAGCCATACGAACCCCCGATGACCCTTCCCCGACGCATTTCTTGTTCTGGGCAAAGACGCTATCTACGCTGCCAGCACCGCACTCCGGCGGCTTGGACAAGGGGCTAGGCAAACATGGGTCGACTGGCCGGGAAAATCGCTTTCATCAGTGGAACGGGGGCTGGTATCGGCCGGGCCGCGGCACAGGTATTCGCGGCCGAGGGCGCCACCGTGTTCGGCTGCGACATCGACGAGAAGAGCGCCGCGGAAACCGTGGAGCTCGTCGAGAAGGCCGGCGGTGTGATGCGCTCGCTGGCCCCGGTCGACCTTTCCACCGAGGCCGGGGCGCGGGAGTGGATAGAGGCCGGTATCGCCGAATTCGGCGGAATCGACATTCTCTACAACAATGCTTCCGCATTGCGGAACGGCCCGTTCGAGACGATGCCGGCGGAGGACTGGTACTTCACGATCAAGAACGAGCTGGACATCCCCTACTTCTGCACCCAGGCGGCCTGGCCGCACCTGATCGCGCGGGGCGGCGGGGCCGTCCTGAACGTCGCCTCCGTGGCCGCCGTGCGCGGCGCGCCGTTCATGCCGATGGTGCCGCACGGCGCCGCCAAGGGCGGGGTGCTCGCGATGAGCAAGCACCTGTGCGCGGCCGGCGCCCCGCACCGCATCCGCGTCAACACCGTCGCCCCCGGCATGACCCGCACCTCGGCCACCGCGCCCTTCCTGGACGACCCGGACGGCCCGAAGGCCCAACTGGAGGCGCGGATCCCGGTCGGCCGGGTCGGGCAGCCGGAGGACATCGCGCGCGCCGCGGCCTTCCTCTGCTCCGACGAGGCCGCCTTCGTCAACGGCGCCAACCTCATGGTCGACGGCGGCGACAGCGCGATGGCGGGCTGAGCGGGCATGCACGCGCGATTCGACCACGTGGGCGTCAACGTACGCGACCTGCCCGCCCAGCTCGCCTGGTACCGGACCGTCTTCGGACTGGAGACCGTCTTCGAGTTCCATCTCGACGGCCCCGGGCTGACCGGTGTCGTCATGGAACACCCGCACGGCTGGCGGCTCGAACTGCTCGCCAGGCCCGGCTCGGCGCCCGGCCTGCGGGCGCCGGACCCGATGACCGCCGTCCTCACCGAGGGATACGGCCACTTCGCGGTCACCACCCCCGAACTCGACCCCGTGTACGCGTCGTTGATGGCGCACGGCGCCGAGGAGGTGCTGGCCCCCGGCCCGTCCCCGGAAGCGGGAGTGCGCATGGCCTGGGTCAAGGATCCCGAGGGAAATCTCATCGAACTCATAGAACGCGGCACCACTGTTAACCCGTGAGACGGAGTACGGAAATGACCAACGCTGTCCGGAGACTGGACACGGGCACGCTCATCGCCTGTTGTCTGGCAGTTGCAGCAGCGCAGCTGTGCATTACCGTTCCCTCGCCCATCAACGGGGAAATACAGTCCGCGTTCGGAGCGTCGGGTTCGCAGGTCGCCTGGGTCACCTCGGCGTTCATTCTCCCCACCGCGATCCTGGAACTGAATTTCGGTGTGGTGGGCGACCTGTTCGGCCGTAAGCGGCTGCTGATCCTCGGTGGGTTCGTGCTGGCGCTCGGTGAACTCCTCAACGCCACCTCCCAGAACATCACCATGCTCTGGGCCGGCCAGGCCCTCGCCGGTGTCGGCGCCGCCGCCCTGTTCCCGAGCTCCCTCGCGGTGATCGCGGCCGCCACCCCCGAGCAGAAGGACCGCGCCAAGGCGGTCTCGACCTGGGCGCTGAGCATCTCCATCGCCTCCGCCGTGGGGCCGCTGTCCTCCGGCGTGCTGGCCACGGTCGCCGACTTCCGCTGGGCCTTCGTGCCGCCGGTCGTGCTCGGCGTCGCGGTCGGCATCGGCTGCTGGGCGCTGGTCACCGACTCCAGGGCCCCCGAGGGCCGCGCCCTGGACTGGCCGGGCCAGATCACCGTCGCCGTCGGTCTCACCGCCCTGCTCTGGGGCGTCATCGAGGGCGGCGACCGCGGCTGGACCAGCCCCTCGATCGTCGTCGCGCTGGTGGTCGCCGCGGTGGCCCTGGTCGGCTTCGTGGTCGCGGAGAACCGCTCCGAGGCCCCGATGTTCAACCTGGAACTGCTGAAGATCCCCTCGTTCGCCGCCGCCGCGGTGGTCGCCCTGACCGGCATGTTCGGCTTCATCGGCACCGCCTACTGCGTCTCCATCCGGCTCGGCGCGGTGATGCACCTCAGCGCCCTGCGCGCCGGTATGCCGTTCGTGATCCTCCAGCTGATCCCGCTGCTCCTCGCCCCGGTGCTCAGCAGGATGCTGACCCGCGTGGAGCCGCGCTGGCTGCTGATGGGCGGCCTGCTGCCGATGGCCGCCGGCCAGTTCTGGATCGCCGCGCTGCCCATCACCACCACCTCGCTGGCGGCCTTCATCGGCCCGGTACTGCTGCTGGGCATCGGCTTCATCTGCGTGGTCTCCTCGCTGACGTCGGCCGCCGTGAACGCGGTGCCGATCGAGATGACCGGCATGGCGAGCGGCGCGACCAGCCTGGTCCGCGAGTTCGGCCAGGGGCTCGGCCCCGCCGTGATCAGCACCGTCGCCATGAGCGCGGCCTCCTCCGCGCTGGTCGGCAAGCTCTCCGGCGCCGACGCGGGCATGGAGGCGGCGGCCGGTCCGCTGGCCGTGGTCAACGCGGGCAGCGACAGCGCCAGGGCCGCCGCCCAGGACGCCCTCGCGCACGGCATGGCCCTGGGCGTGGTGATCTGCGGCTGCGCCTCGCTGCTGGGCGCGGTCGTCACCCTGCTGCTGGTCCGCAGGAACACCGCCCGCGAGACGGTGGGCGCGCCGGTGGCGGCGTCGGCCTGATCGGGGACGCGCCGCGACACGGGCAGCCGTACCGGTAAGTGACGGCAAGTAACGAGACGTACCGGAAGGCCGGGGCCGCTGCCCCGGCCTTCCGCCGTGCCGGGTCCGCGGGCGCGGCCGCTACGGCCTGATCGAGGGGAAACGCGCCCTGAGGCCGGCCGGTGCGAGGCGGCCGACGAACTCCGGGGCCACCGAGGAGGCGTTCGGCGACTCGACGGCGAAGCCCTGCGCGAGGCGCGAGGTGGCCGGCGTGAGCTGCCGCAGGGCCAGGGCGGACCCGAGGCGGACCCGCGGTCCGGCACCGAACGGGAGGTGGGCCTGGCCGGGTGCCGTCCGCCCGTCCAGCCGCCGCGCGGGGTCGAACTCGTCCGGCCGACCACCAGCGGGGGTCCCGGTGGATCAGGTAGGGATTGAGCAGCACGTCGTCACCGGGGCTCAGCGGCCAGTCGCCCAGGCAGGTCGCGGTGCCGGCGGTGCGGGTCATCAGCCACGCGGGCGGGTACAGCCGGAGCGTCTCCCGGACCACCGCTTCGGCCGGCGGCAGCCGCGCCGCCGCCGGCGGGGTGTCTTCGGCCGCCGGCCCGTCCGCCTCGTCGCGCAGGTCACCGACGAGCCCGGGCCGGCGGGCGAGTTCCCACACCACGGAGGTGAGCGCCGCGGCGGGCACGCCGTGGCCGCCCATGAGGATGCTGTGCAGGGTCGACGCCACGGTGCCGTCGGGCATGACCGGGTAGGCGTCGAGCAGGAACCCGAGGAGATCGTCGCGGGCCGTCGGGGCGTGCGGCGCCCGGCGCTGCCGGATGATCCCGGTCATCGTGTCGATGAGCCGCCGGTAGGCGTGGAAGAAGTGGCGGTGGCGGCGGACCGGCAGCCAGGCGGGGAACTCGTAGGACGAGTCCGTGAACGGCCGGGTGGCGCGGATGACCTCGTGGAGCAGTCCGGGGACGCCGTCGGAGTCCGTGCCGAAGCAGTAGTCGGCGACGGCCGGGGCGGTGAACGCCCGCATCGTGGTGAGCACGTCGACCTCGCGGCCGGCCGCCTCGGCCAGGACCGCGTCGAGGATCTCCGCCGTCCGCCGGTCGGAGGCGGCCGCCGCCGAGCGGTTGAGCCCCGGCCACACGGTCCGGCGCGCGGACATCCAGGCGGCGGCCTGCGCGGCGGCCTGGTCCAGGTCCCGCCGCTGGTCGAGGGGCGCCAGCTCGGTCACGAAGCCGTGGCCGGTCCGCAGGAGCGCCTCGTGGGTGAGCGCGGGGTCGATCACGAACACGGTGCCGTCGTCGAAGGAGAAGACGTCACCGTACTCGCGGTGGCAGCGGCGCGGGAACCCGATCCGGTCGGCCTCGTACGCGCCTGTGTTGCCCGTCAGCCAGTGCCCGCGCGGGCCCGGTGGCCGGGCGGGCGCTTCGCCGTGCGTCATCCGGCCTCCAGGAGACCGCAGGACCCCTCGGACGGGATCCTGCGATCGGATTCACTCACCGCTTGCCGGCTACCCCAGCTGGTAGGGCCAGTACGGGTAGCGACCGCTCACCCGTTTCCTGCCGACCAGCCGAGCCACCAGGCGCCGTGTCCGTTTCATGAACACCCCACTGCCATCCGGGCGAATATTTGTCCGATCGCGGCACGGTTTTCGAGGGATGGGCCATGTGCCGGATGAGGTTTCCGAGGGCGGCGCAAAAGCGACTGACGATGTGTCAGCCCGGTGCGTGCGGGGGTGGCGGCGGAGGTCCGCAAACGGTAACGGTCCTGGCCGGGGCGGGACTTGATGTCTGGTTATGCCTTATCGTCACGACATGTCCACGCCACCGCAGCAGCCTCCCTCCGCTCCGCAGCAACCCGAGCCCGCCCCGCAGGACGCCACCGCCACCCCACCGGCGCCCCCGGCGCCGCAGCAGCCCGCGCCCGCCCCGCAGCCACCGCCGCCTCCCGCGCCGCAGCCGCCCGCGGTGCCGCCCCAGCCGGCCGCGTACCCGAACCCGCAGTCGCCGGCCGCCCAGAACCCCTATGCCCAGCCCACCCTCGCCCACCAGCAGCCCGCACCACCGCAACCGGCCAACCCCTATGCGCCGCAGCCCGGTTACGGCTACCCGCCGCCGGCGGCGGCCCCGCCCCGGGGCGGCGGGAACGCGGCCGGACGGGCCGTGCTGTGGGCGGTGGCCGGCGCGGTGGTCGCCTCCGCCGCCTGGGCGGCCGGCCTCTTCCTGACCGGGGGCTTCGGGACCGGCGCGGACCTGCGCGGCTACCAGGCACCCGCCAACCTCTGCTCCGGCGCGGACTACTCGTCGTTCAAGGACGAGTACCCCGACGACGACTCCTCCCCGACCAAGAACGCGCTCAAGGACGAGGCCCTGGACGAGAGTTACTGCAGCCTCAGCCTCAAGAAGTCCGGGTCCAGCTACGCGGACGCCTACCTGTCCATACAGGTCGACCTGCACAAGAAGACCGACCCCGGACCGGAGTTCACGGCCACCTGGAAGAACTACGGCGACAGCCACACCGACTACGACGTCAGCCCGGTGAGCGGGATCGGCGACGAGGCCTACCTGGTCACCGAGGACACCAGCAACGGCTCCTCCACCAGCGGCTCGCGGTACGCCACCCTCGCGGTCCGGGACGGCTGGATGACGTACACGATGAGCTACAGCGCCTACTTCTCCTCGTACGACAGCGACACCGACCCGCCGACCCTCGACGACGTGACGGGCTGGCTGAAGAGCGACACCAAGGCCACGCTGGAGCAGCTCAAGGGCTGACGGCTCAGTCCCGGTCCAGGGCGTCGGTGATCGCCTTCACCGGGCCGTGCGAGGAGTAGCCGCCGTCGACGGTGATCTCCGCGCCGTTGACGTACGACGCCTCGTCGGAGAGGAGGTAGACCACCAGCGGCGCCACCTCGTCGACCGTGCCCGGACGGCCCTGGGGCGTCATCGCGAGGTGGGCGGCGACGAACACCGGGTTGGCGGTGGCCATCAGCGGGGTCTCGATGTACCCGGGGTGGACGATGTTCGTCCGGATGCCGCGCGGGGCCAGCTCCAGGGCCGCCACCTTGGACAGACCCCGCAGCGCCCACTTGCTGGTCGTGTAGGCCACCGCGTGGTGGGCGGTGAGCCCGGCCACCGAGCCGACGTTCACGATCGAGGAACCGGCCGGCATCAGCGGGGTGAGGGCCTGGATGCCGAGCAGGGCGCCGGTGGTGTTCACGGCGAAGGCCCGGTTCCAGTCGTCGAGCCCGACCTGGCCGAGCCGGGCCCGCATCGGGATGCCCGCGTTGTTCACCAGGCCGTGCACCACGTCGAGGGAGTCCGCGAGGGCCGCCCAGTCCCCGGCCGAGGTCACGTCCAGGTGGACGTAGCGGACGTCGAGGCCGTCGGCGCGCAGCGTGGCGGCGAGCTTCTCGCCGGCCTCGTCCAGCACGTCGGTCGCGATCACCGTGGCGCCCTCCCGGGCGGCCGCGGCCGCCTCGGCGGCCCCCTGGCCCTGTGCGGCTCCGGTGACGACGACGGTACGGCCCGCCAGACGCGTGCGGCTCACGGCTTCCACGGTTTCCTCCAGGGGGGCGTGCGGGATGTCTCCCGTCCACGCTAGGAAGCCGCGGACAGCTCCGGAAACGCGCTCTCGGGATGGGTGCCATCCACCTCGGCGATCTCCAGCGGCGTCTCCTCGCCGAGCGAGGCCCCGACCCTGCGGACGGTGTCCCGCAGCCAGCGGTGCGCCGGGTCGGCGTGCCGGTTGTGGTGCCAGTACATGGCCTCCACCAGCGGCACGTCCGGGAACGGCGCCGGTACGACGGCACAGCGCGCGAAGCCCTCGTAGCGGCGCGCCAGCCGCTCCGGGACCATCGCCACCAGGTCCGTACCGCTCACCAGGAACGGCAGCACACTGAAGCCCGGGGTGCTGACCTGCACCTTCGGGGTGATCCCGAGGGTCTCCAGCTGACGCTCGGCGGGGGTGTGGCTCTTCCCGATGGCGCAGGCCGCGTGCGGCATCTCCGCCAGGTCGCGCAGCGTGAGCCGGCCGTCCACCAGGCGCGGGTTGTCCGGGTCGACGATGCACACGAACCGGTCGTGCATCACGGCCTCGCTCACCCCCGGCAGCTGGTAGCCGAGCGGCACGATCATCAGGTCGTGGCAGCGCAGATGCGTCTCGGTCTCCAGTTGGCCGTCCACGATCGGGTGGAAGTCGATCCGCACCCCCGGCGCCTCCGCGGCGATGACCCGCAGCAGCGGCTCCACGAACACCGTCATCACGTAGTCCGACATGACCACGGAGAACCGCTGGCGGCTGCGGCCCGGCTCGAAGTACCGGGTCAGCGACAGGGCCTCCTCGGCCTTCTGCAGCGAGCCCTGGACGACCGGCAGCAGCCGCTCCGCGAGCGGTGTCAGCTCGTACTCGCGGCCCACCCGGATCAGCAGCTCGTCGTTGAAGTGCCGGCGCAGCCGCGCCAGCGAGCCGCTCATCGCGGACTGGCTGGTGGACAGTCGTACACCCGCGTGGGTGACGTTCTTCTCCTCGAGAAGTGCTTCCAGCGCCACCAGAAGATTGAGATCGATCGCTCCGAGACCCACGGATGTCCCCTTCCGGCCGGCCACGTCTTTGAAGCTTCGGTGAAACGCGAGGTTAACCAGCGGACGGCCGTCGAGGAAGGGGGTCGGGCAGACTCTCGGAAAGAAGCGATGCCAGGCATCCGGTCACCGGATACCGCCAGGTGGGGGGCCTGCCCTCGGCACAGGCCCCGCACAGGTCCACGTGTTACGGGCGGGGCGTGCGGCCCCTCCTGCGGGCCCGCGGAAGATAGGCCTCCGCCCGCCCGGGCACGATCCGGTTGGACACCGTGCCGAGCCCCTCGACGGTCAGCGTCACCTCGTCCCCGGGCACCAGCGGCGGCGGCGTACGCTCCCCGACACGGCCCCAGAACTCCGCCAGCGCGCCCCAGCCGCAGGTCCCGGAGCCGAGGATGTCACCGGGCCGCACCCAGGCGTCCCGGCTGGCGTAGGCGATCATCTCCTCGAAGGTCCAGGAGACGTTGGCGAGGGTGTCCCGGCCGATGAGCTCGCCGTTCAGGGTCACCGTCATCTCCAGGTCCAGGAAGCCGTCCGGGTCCCGCCGGTCCTCCACCTCGTCGGCGGTGACCAGAAAGGGGCCGAGCGTGTTGGCGAAGTCCTTGCCCTTGGAGAAACCGAGGCCCAGGTTCTTCTCCGGCTTCTGCAGGTCACGGGCCGACCAGTCGTTGAAGACCAGGTAGCCGACGATGTGGTCCCGGGCCCGCTCGGGGGTGAGGTCCCGGCCGCTGCGGCCGATGACCGCACCGACCTCCAGCTCGAAGTCGAGCACCGAGCAGCCCGCCGGAACGGGCACGTCGTCGTGGGCGCCGTAGGCCGCGTGGGGGTTGCTGAAGTAGAAGTTCGGCGCCCGGTACCACTCCTCGGGCACGTGCTCCAGACCGTCCAGCGACTTCGACACGCCCTCGATGTGCGCCTCGAACCCGACGAAGTCCCGGATCGACGGCGGCTTCAGCGGCGGCAGCAGCCGCACCTGGTCCACCGCCGGCCCGCTCGGCGCGTCCAGGGCTTCGGTCCCGGACGCGTACAGCAGCCCGGCCTCGATCAGGCTCAGCAGGCCGGTCCCCTCGGGCAGCGGGTGGATCACCCCGTCCCGCACCACGCCGGCGCGTTCCGCGCCCTCGAACTCGTATGTCGCGAAACGCATCGCTCACTGCTCCCAGTGGTTGGTGTTGGTGACGGTCCCGGCGCTCAGATAGCCGACGAACACGCCCTTGGGATCACGGACGGCCCGGATCTCGTTCAGCCGCCGCCACTGCTCGTCCCCCATGAACCTCAACTGCCGCGCCGTGAAGTCGGAGTCGCCCAGGTACTGGCCGGCGGTCACCGGCTGCATCGCCGCCATCGCGCCGTCCAGCCAGGCGCGCAGCTCCGCGTCCCGCGCGTCGTCGTCGTGCACCACATAGGTCGCGCAGTAGATCTCCGACTGCATCGAGAAGGCCATGTCCGGCAGCCGGCGCAGCGGGGCCATCGAGAACCAGATGGTGAAGGTCTGCCGGGTCGGGTGCTCGGTGAACGCCGTACGGATCGCCGGCACGACCTCCGCGGCGGTGCCGGTCAGCCAGGCGTTGTCCACGAAGTAGCGGTGGTCCTCCGGGTTGGCGGTGCGCTGGCCCGCCAGCTGCTCGGCGAGCGTGGTGGGCTGCGCCTCGACACGGAACAGCGCCCGGGCGGCGTACGGGCTCGCGTGCAGCGGCGCGAGCGCCTCGGCCGCCTCGGCGGCGGTGTCGGTGAACGACAGGCCCGTGACCAGCAGCACGTGCTCGTCCTGCGCCGGGAGCGCCTGTGTCACCGCGACGATCTCCACCAGGTCCGAGACGGTGTGGTGCGTCTCGTGCAGCCAGGTCATGACCTCGTCGAAGAGGTCCAGCGGATAGGCGTGCACGGTGTGCGCCAGGTGCTCCGGCAGCCGCCGGGTGCGCAGATGGAAACGGGTCACCACGCCGAAGAAGCCGGGACCGGCCCCGCGCGCCGCCCAGAACAGGTCGCTGTTCCGCGTCTCGTCGGCCCGGACCAGCTCGCCGTCCGCGGTGACGACGTCGATCGCCACGACGCTCTCGGCCGCCCAGCCCCAGCCGCGCGCGTTCCAGCCCTGCCCGCCCTGGAGCAGGAAGCCGCCGATCCCGACGGACGGGCAGTGCCCGCCGTTGAAGAAGCGCCCGAACCCGCCGAGATACGGGTTGAGTTCGTCGCCGCCCTTGACGCTGGGGGTGGCGGTGGCGATCCGGGTGGTCTCGTCGTACGCCATCTCGCGGAAGCCGCCGAGGTCGATCAGCAGCGCGTCCCGGCGCACCGACCAGGCCGCCCAGCTGTGCCCGCCGGAGCGGACGGCGACCTGCCAGCCGCGCTCCAGGGCCAGCCGCACGCCCTCGACGACGTCCTGTTCGGTGGCCGCCATGAGCACGGCGGCGGGAATGCGGTCGGCCGGGCGGCGGGCGTTGAAGACCCGGCCGAAGCAGGCCTCCTCGAAGTCCTCGTCACCGGGCAGGTGAAGGGTTCCGGAGAAACGGTTCGTGTTCACGTGGGGCTCACTTAACGGCGATGGGATTGACGGGCGCGCCGACCGCGCCGGTGACCGGGAGGGGGGCTGCCACCAGCAGGAACTCGTAGACCCCGTCGGCCACGCAGTCCTCCGCGAGGGTCTCCAGGTCCCACATCTCGCCGAGCGGCAGGCCCATGTTGGGGATGGCGATCTGGTGCAGCGGTGACATCGCGGGCTCGGCGAACTCGTGCGGCCGCACCTCCAGGCCGCAGGTGTCGGTGGCGATGGCCGCGATCTCCGTGCGGTGCAGCCAGCCGAGGGTGGTGAAGGACAGCCCGGGGGCGTCCCCGGCCGCGTACCCGCCCCACTCGCCGAGCCGCCGGACCCTGCCGAGCTGGCCGGTGCGGACGAGCACGATGTCACCCCGGCGCACGCTCGACGTGGCGCCCTGCGCCTCGACGGTCTCCCGCAGGTGCTCCTCCAGGATCGCGAAGCCGTCGGGAAGCTCGCCGCGCCCGTCGCCGACCGCCCGGCCGACGTCGAGGAGCACCCCGCGGCCCGTGAAGGCGTCCCGCATGTGCTCGATGCCGGTCACGGAGTCGCCGTCGCCGCCCACGATGGTGCACGGACGGCCGTTCCACGCCCGCTTGTTGTCGTAGACGTGGCCCAGCCCGTCCCACTGCGTGGACGCCTGGAGCGGCATCAGCAGATGGTCGTCGGCGCCGCCGAAGCCGTGCGGGAACCCCTGGGTGCCGGCGGCCGCGTCGCAGCCGGTGTCCCGCATGTAGTGCACCGGGTTGATCCGGCCCCCCGAACCGCGCTGCGGCCCGGACTCGTTGAACTCCTGGGCCAGCGAGAAGGAGCGCCCCCGCCGGACCAGGCTCGCCGCGTGCGCGCGGATCGCGGTGTCGATGAAGTTGAGCGTGCCCAGCACGTCGTCCTCACCCCAGCGCCCCCAGTTGCGGTAGGACGCGCGGGCCTTGGCCAGTTCCTCCTCGATGGGGCCGAGACGTCTGGGCGCCATCACGCGGGTCCTTTCAGCAGCAGGTCCAGGGCGTTGCCCCCGGCGATCGCGTCCCGTGCCGCCGGGGCCAGACCGGCTGCGTCCAGACGGGCCACCGGGTCGCTCACACCCATGTCGAAGGGATGGTCGGTGCCGAGCACCACCCGGTCCGCCCCCACCTCCTCCACCAGACGGCGCAGCGCACGCGGGGTGTACACGAGCGCGTCGAACCACATCCGGCGCAGATACGAGCTGGGCGGCCGGGCGCAGCCGCGCGCGTCCGGCCGCACCGCCCAGGCGTGGTCCGAGCGGCCGATGTACGTCGGCAGGTAGCCGCCGCCGTGCGCGGCCACCAGTTTCAGCCGCGGGAAGCGGTCCAGCACCCCGGTGAAGATCAGATGGGAGAGCGCGACCGTGGTCTCGGTGGGCTGGCCGACCGTGTTGCCCAGGTAGTTCGAGGCGAGCCGCTCGCCCAGCGAGCAGCCCCAGGGGTGGACGAAGACCACCGCGCCCAGCTCCTCGGCCTTGCGCCAGACCTCGTCGTGCGCCGGGTCGGCCAGCTCACGGCCCTCGACCGTGGTGGAGACGCTGATCCCGTACAGGCCCTGCTCGGTGACCGCCCGGTCCAGCAGGGCGACCGCCAGGTCCGGGTGCTGGAGCGGGACCGTGCCCAGGCCGTAGAGCCGCTCGGGCGCGGCGGCGCAGTGCGCGGCCACCGCCTCGTTCACGGTCCGGGCCAGCCGCACCGCCTGCCCGGGGTCCGCCCAGTAGTGGTGCATGGGCATCGGGCCGACCACCTGGATGTCGACCCCCATCGCGTCCAGGTCGGCGAGGCGGGCCCCGACGTCCGTCAGCTTCCCGGCCAGCCGCTGGAGCTGGGCCCGGTTGGCGGCCAGCGACTCGGGGGAGTGGGCGCGCTGCTCGGCGGCCAGCTCGGCGGCGAAGCCCTCGGTGCCGGCCACCAGCGCGTCGGCCGCGGGCACCGCGAGATGGCCGTGGAAGTCGACGACGGGCGTGCTCATGCGGCGGCCGTCAGGGAGGAGAGGGTCTCCGACATGATCCGGGCCGGGTCGGCGCCCGGGGTCTCCGGGTGGATCTCCCACTCGGCGAGCTGGAGGGAGTTGTCCAGCACCATCCGCACCCGCGGCAGCCGCCGCTCCATGAACCGCTCCAGCGCCCGGTCCACCGGCTCGTCCCCGGTGACCAGCTCGGCCAGCAGCACCGCGTCCTCCATGCACATCGCGGCACCCTGCGCGATCAGCGGCGGACAGGCGTGCGCCGCGTCCCCGATCACCATGGCACGGCCCCGGTACCAGTCCTCGTCGATCAGCACCGCCTCGATCCAGCGGTAGTCCACCGCCGTGTCGTCGGGCAGCGACGCGAGGATCTTCCCCCAGGTGCCGCCGTATCCCGCGCCGCGCTCACGCATCAGGTCCAGCGAGGCGCGCGGGCCGATCAGCGACGCGTCGAGGTTCTCGTCGAGGAGGTAGGCGTAGCACTGGTCCCCGGAGATCGGGCTGTAACCGGCCTTGTAGCGCGGGCCGCCGTAGTACACCTCGGCGCAGTCCATCTCGGCGGGCCGCCGCGCCACCACCCGGAAGATCGACATCCCGACCGGGCGGGGCCTGGCCCCGATGCCGATCAGCGCGCGCATCGCCGAGTTGATCCCGTCGGCGCCGACCATCAGGTCGTAGCGGCCGGCGGAGCCGTCGGAGAAGGTGACGTCGACATGGTCGGCGGAGCGCTCCAGGCCGCTCACGCTCAGCCCGAGACGGACTCTCACCCCGTGCGCGTACACCGCGTCGCACAGCGCGTTCTGGAGGTCGGAACGGAGCGCGCCGGCCGTGGACGGCAGGTCCTCGCCGCCGGTGTGCGGGGTCTGGAGCTCGGTGATCAGCCCGCCGTCGGCCCGGCGCAGCCGCATGTGGTCGAACGGCACCGCCCGGGCCAGCACCCGGTCCAGCACGCCGACCGAACGCAGCGCCTTGAGCGCGTTGCCCTGGATGGTGATGCCATGACCCACCCCGAACCACTGGGGCGAGATCTCGACGAGCTCCACCTCGACACCCCGCTGGGCGAGGGCGAGACACAGCACGCTTCCGGTGATGCCGCCGCCGACGACGAGCACCTTGTTCACGGGCATGGGCGATCCTTGCGAAAGTAGAAAGTCAGACAGTGGGGCCGGCAGCTCTCAGCCGGTGAAGCGGGGGCCCAGCTCGTGGAAGTGCTCCACGGCCGGCGGGGCGGTGAAGAACGGGCCGACCAGGGCACGCCAGCGGGCGAACCGCTCCGACTCCCGGAAAGCGACCGTGTGCGCCTCGACCGACTCCCAGCCGACCAGCAGGAGGAACGTCCGCGGCCGCTCGTCGCAGCGCAGCAGCTCGGCCCAGCGGAACCCGTCGGCCTCGGCGAGCACCTCACGGGCCTTGCCGAAGACCTCTTCGAATTCCGCTTCCCGGCCTTCCTCGACGGTCAGCTCGGCATGCTCGACTACCACGGTGCGCTCCTCGGGATCGGGGTGGCACCGAGCCTGATCGGCGGTACGTGCAGGGTCAACGGATCGAGGCATCGACAAGGGGGACGTCATCCATCCCGTACGGCGATGGAGACGCCCGCGCGGCCGGGCCGCATCCCCGCAGGCAGGGCATGAGGCGCGGGCGATGGCAGCCATCGCGAACGGCCATTTCCCCCGACCGCGCCCGATGCCTAGCGTCGAAGGCGAGCCCCCATCCGTACGAGGAGAGCCGCCCGTGCCCGAACCTTCCCCCTCCCATGCCGGCCCCTTCGCGCTCGGCACCTTCGCCGGCGCCGCGGCCGCCTTCCCCGGCCTGGTCGCCGGAACCCGGGTCCGCGACCTCTCCGACCTGGTGCCCTCGGTACGCGCGCTGGTCGAGGACTGGGACACCTGGCTGCCGCGGCTGCACGAGCTGGCCGCCTGTGCCGACGGCACCTGGCACGACCTGGCGGACCTGCGCGTCCGCACCCCGGTCGAACCGGGCCAGATCCTGCAGAGCGGCGCCAACTACCGCAAGCACGTGGTCGATCTGGTCGCCGCCGAGAAGGAGAGCGTGCACGGCGCCACCCCCGGGGAGGCCCGCGCCGACGCCGAGAAGATGATGGACGAGCGGAGCCGCAACGGCGTCCCGTACATCTTCCTCGGCTCACCGCGCGCCCTGTGCGGCCCCTACGACGACGTCGTGCTCCCCGCGCTCGGCGAACAGCACGACTGGGAGCTCGAACTCGCCCTGGTCATCGGGAAGTCGGGCAAGAACATCCCGGCCGAGGAGGCGATGTCCCACGTCGCCGGCTACACCATCAGCAACGACCTGACCACCCGCGACCGGCTGTACCGGCCCGACCTGAAGGCCATCGGCACCGACTGGTTCACCGCCAAGAACGCGGACACCTTCCTGCCCACCGGGCCCTTCCTGGTCCCGGCGGAGTTCGTCGGCGACCCGGGCGACCTGCGGATCACCCTGCGGCACAACGGAGTGGTCCGGCAGGACGAGTCCACCAAGGACATGATCTTCGACATCGCGCGGCTGATCGCCTACGCCTCCTCGACCACCACCCTGCGCCCCGGCGACCTGCTGCTCACCGGTTCCCCGGCCGGCAACGGCGCGCACTGGGGGGTCTTCCTCAAGCCCGGCGACGTCATCGACGCGGAGATCACCGGCCTCGGCCGTCAGCGCAACACCGTCAGGAGCCACGCATGAGCTTCCAGCCCATCACCCATCTGCGCCATGTCGACCTGGCCGTACCGGACTTCGACACCCAGCGGGCCTTCTACGGCACCACCTGGGGACTGACCGAGGTGGCCAACGACAGCGGTATCGCCTTCTTCGCCGCGGAGGGCAGCCCCGAGCAGTACATCGTCCGCATCCGCAAGGACGAGCGCAAGCGCATGGACCTGGTCGCCTTCGGCGCGGTCTCCCCGGAAGCGGTGGACGAACTGGCGGTGCGGCTGGGGCGGGCCGGGGTGCAGATCATCCACGAACCCCGGACCCTGGACACCCCCGGCGGCGGCTACGGCCTGCGCTTCTTCGACCCCGACGGACGGGTCGTCGAGGTCTCCGCCGACGTGGCCACCCGTACCCACCGCAAGGTGGAGGAGCGCGAGGCCATCCCGGTACGGCTCTCGCACTGCGTGGTCAACTCCCAGGACCCGGAGGGGCTGCGGGACTTCTACATCCAGCACCTGGGCTTCCGGCTCACCGACACCCTGTACTCCTCGCACATGGGCGACCTCATGTACTTCCTGCGGTGCAGCCCGCTGCACCACTCCTTCGCCATCGCGCGCGGGCCCCATGTGTCGCTGCACCACGCCTCGTTCGAGATGCGCGGGGTGGAGGAGTACATGCGCGGCACCGGGCGTGCGCTGCGCGCCGGGACCCGGCTCACCTGGGGCCCGGGCCGCCACCTGGCGGGCGACAACACCTTCTCCTACTTCCACGACCCGCACGGCAACACCGTCGAGTACACGACCGAACTCGCCGTCCTCGAAGAGGACCTGTGGCACCCGGGCCGGCACGACGTGGCCGATCCGATGACCCAGGACCAGTGGGGCACCGCCGACCCGATGAGCGAGTCGGTCGCCAAGGAGCAGTTCAACGACCCCGACGTGCTCTTCGAAGCCCCCCCCGTCTGAACCTCCGAGCCGAACACTCCCCAGAAAGGCCGCAGTTGTGGCAGAGATCCTGAAGCACGCCGTGCCCAAGGCCGAGGTGGCCGCCTCCCTCGACCAGGTGCGCGAGACGGTGACGGGCGTCATCGCGGACATCCGTGAACGCGGGGACGCGGCCGTCCGCGAGTACTCCGAGAAGTTCGACAGGTGGAGCCCCGACTCCTTCCGGCTGAGCGCCGAGGAGGTCGAGAAGATCGTCGCCTCGGTGCCCCAGCAGGTCATCGACGACATCAGGTTCGTCCAGGAGCAGGTCCGTAACTTCGCCCGCCACCAGCTCGCCTCCATGGGCGAGTTCGAGGTGGAGACCCTGCCCGGGGTGAAGCTCGGCCAGAAGCACGTTCCGGTGCAGGCGACCGGCGCCTACATCCCCGGCGGCCGCTACCCGCTCACCGCCTCCGCCCACATGACCATCGTCACCGCCAAGGTGGCCGGCGTGCCCCGGGTCGTCGCCTGCACCCCGCCGATCCACGGCGAGATCCCCGCCGCCACCGTCGCCGCCATGCACCTCGCGGGCGCCGACGAGATCTGGCTGCTCGGCGGCGTCCAGGCGGTCGCCGCGATGGCCGTGGGCACCGACACCATGGAACCGGTCAACCTGATCGCCGGACCCGGCAACGCCTATGTCGCCGAGGCCAAGCGCCAGCTCTTCGGCGAGATCGGCATCGACCTGTTCGCCGGCCCCACCGAGATCCTGGTCCTCGCCGACGACCGGGCCGACCCGTTCGTCTGCGCGGTCGACCTGCTCTCCCAGGCCGAGCACGGCCCGGACTCCCCGGCCGTCCTCATCACCACCTCCCGCGAGGTCGCCGAGAAGACCGTCGCCGAGGTCGAGCGCATCCTGCCCACCATGCCCACCCGCGACTACGCGGAACCCGCCTGGCGCGACCACGGCCAGGTGCACGTCGTCGACTCCATCGACGAACTGTACGAACTCGCCGACGCGTTCGCCTTCGAGCACGTCGAGGTGCTCACCGCCGAACCGCGCCTCGCCCTGGAGCGGATGACCCAGTACGGCGCCCTGTTCCTCGGCGAGGGCACCTGCGTGTCCTTCGGGGACAAGGTCATCGGCACCAACCACGTGCTGCCCACCCGCGGTGCCGCCCGCTACACCGGCGGCCTGTGGGTCGGGAAGTACCTCAAGACGGTCACCTACCAGGAGGTCACCGACACCGGGTCGCAGGCCCTGCTCGGGCGGCTGTGCGGGCGGGCGTCCCGCGTCGAGCTGTTCGAGGGCCACGCCCGCTCCGGTGACGTACGCGCCGCCAGGGCCGCCGGCGACGAGCTGCCGTGGAACGAGGCGTGAGCCTGGACGGCCGGACCGCGCTCGTCACCGGCGGGGGCGGCCCGCTGGGCCGTGCCTTCGCGCTGGCGCTCGCCGGCGCCGGCGCCCGGGTGATCCTCGTCGGACGGAACGAGCAGGCCCTCGCCCAGGCGGCGGCCAAGGTCGGCGAGGCGGCCCGCACGGCCGTGTGCGACGTCTCCGACGCCGCCTCCGTGCGTGCCCTGGCCGACGGGCTCGCCGACGAGGACGTGTCGCTGCTCGTCAACAACGCGGGCGTCGCGGGCCCGGTGCGGCCGCTCGTCGACATCGAACCCGACGAGTGGGACGACGTGTTCGCCGCCAACGTGCGCGGCGTCTACCTGATGTGCCGCGCCTTCCTGCCGCCCATGCTCGCCGCCGGACGGGGTGACATCGTCAACGTCGCCTCGGTCAGCGGCAAGCGCCCGCTGCTCAACCGCACCCCCTACACCGCCTCCAAGATGGCGTTGATCGGCCTCACCCGGACCCTGGCGGGCGAGGCCGGCCCGAGCGGGGTCGCGGTCAACTCCCTCTCCCCGGGTCCGGTGCGCGGTCCCCGGATGGACCGCAACTTCCGGCTGACCGCCGAACTCACCGGCTGCACGGTCGAGGAGGCGGAAGGGGACTTCGCCTCCCGGGCCGCCCTCGGCCGGCTGGTGGAGGAGGACGAGGTCGCCCAGGCACTGGTGGCGATGCTCGCGATGCCCGGACTGTGCGGGGCCGACATCGACCTGTCCGCGGGGATGATCGCACCGGCATAACCACACACGGGAACACGGCGAGGTGGACGGCATTCGGGCCGTCCGCCTCGCCGTCGTGCGTGCCCACGGCCCGAGGCTGTGGACACTCTGTGTCATCGCCAGGAAGCGGGCCGCACGATCGAAACCATCGGGTTCAGGGATGCGTGTGTGTGAAGTCTGTCCCTGATTTACCTGGACTGCTTCACTCCCACCTGCGCACCTCAGGTGCCTTCGCCGCTCCGGTCCCGACCAGCGGCCAGTAACGCTGCGCGACGGCGCACTCCACCCGTGGAAAGGCCTGCAATGACGCTGACATCCCGACGCTCGTTCCTGATCGCCGGATCGGCCACGGCAGCGGCCGTGCTCGTACCGGTCGCCTCCGGCACCGCAACCGCCGCGCCGAAGGCGTCGGGCAAGACGATCTCCGTCGCCGCGGGGGAGACGTACGAACTCGCCGCGACCACCCAGGTCAGCCGGCTGACCATCGGCACCGGCGGCAAGATCGTCGCCCCGGACGGGTACGACATCAGCCTGACCGTCGACGGCGTGGAGACCGGCCAGCTCCTCACCGCGACCGGCGGCACCGCCACCCTCGTCCAGGCCGGCACCTACCAGGGCGAAGTCGTCCTCACGGTCGCCGAGTCCAACGACGTCACCTACGAGACGCTCACCTTCCCCTTCCGCCAGGCGCTCTACGTCGGCTCCGACGGCGTCGACTCCGCGAAGTCCGTGGTCTCCGCCGTCCGCGGCGGCAAGGTCACCGACGACACCGCCCGCAACATCTCGATCAGCTCCACCGGCGAGTGCTTCAACGGCGTCTACGTCGAGAGCGGCAGCTACACCCTCCAGAACCCGACCATCCGGCTCACGGGCAACGGCCGTTCGGACTTCGCCGGCTACGGCGCCGCGGTCGTCGGCGACGGCTCCGGCACCAAGCTCGTCGTAGACGGCGCCCGGATCAGCAACAAGGGCGTGGTCCGCACCACCGTCATCGCCAACGGCGGCGCCAACGTCCTCGTCAAGGACTCCTTCCTGCGCGCCCGCGACGGCGTCCTGCCCTCCGACTACCAGGCCACCGTCGAGACCCCGTACATGGAGTCCGTGCCCTGGATGCTGGGCCTGGACGGCAACGTCCGCGCCACCAACCTCATCGGCAAGGGCAGCATCGCCACCTACCTCAACTCCACGGTCTTCTCCCAGACCTGGGGCGCCCTGTCGGTCGAGGGCGGCAGCGGGCTGAAGCTGACCTCGATCAACAGCCACATCGGCAACACCGGCGCCTACGGCTACGGCACCTACGCGATCGGCGACGCCACCGTCCGCGTGCTCGGCTCCCGGTTCGACGTCGGCTCCTACGCGACGATCATCGCCGGACCGGCCGCCGTCGTGCACTACGGCGACAGCACCCGCGCCGCCGTCGCCGCGCTCAACACCGAGCTGGAACTGGGTCTTTCCAACGCCGAGCTGAAGCGCATCCCGGAGCGCAACACCGTGGTGAATTCCGGCCACTTCGGCTACATGTTCTTCGGCGCCGGCCAACTCACCCTGGACGGCGGCACCGTCGTCAACTCCGAGCGGGCCACCTTCCTCAACAAGGGCCAGCAGACCACCATCAAGGTCGACGGCTCGCAGGGCGCCAGGCTCAACCCGCGCGACGGCGTCATCCTCCAGATGATCGAACTGGACGACCCGGGCCCGGTCAACGTCAACGGCAAGATGATGAACGTCGGTGTCTACACCGAGCCCACCACCGACCCCACCAAGAACTCCTCCTTTGACGTCACCGCCGTCCACTCCACCGACGGCGCCGCCACCTTCAGCTCCATCAAGCTGAAGGGCGACTTCTACAACGGCATGCGCAACGGCAAGAACATGGTCCTCACCTTCGAGGGCTCCAGCGTCGAGGGCGTCATCTCGGCGACGAGGACCAAGCACCGGGTCTCCTCGATCGACTCGTCCACCTTCTACGAGCTCGGCATCGTCACCAACACCGCACAGGCCGCCGTCAACAACGGCGTGGTCGTCAGCCTGAACAGCGGCTCGACCTGGACGGTCACCGGCACGTCCTACCTGACCAGCCTCACCCTCGCGGCCGACGCGGCGGTCAAGGCACCGCGCGGCAAGACCGTGAAGCTCACGGTCGACGGCACCACCAAGGCCATCACCGCGGGCTCCACCTACACGGGCGCCCTCGTGCTCACCGTGGCCTGACCGGCCGCACCGTGAGGTGACACCCGAATCCGTCCGGTCCTGACCCGGCCGAGGCGCGGCTCCTTCCACGGGCCGCGCCTCGGCCGCTTCCGCGCCGGCCGCTCCCGTAAGCTGGCCGGATGTTCAGCCCCGAAGGCCCGAGCCTCAGCGAACTCACCGTCCAGGCACTGTCCTCGGTCGAACGCGGTTACGACCTGCTGGCCCCGAAGTTCGACCACACCCCCTTCCGGACGCCGGAACCCGTCCTGGACGCGGTCGCGAAGGCGCTCACCCCGCTCGGCCCGTTCCAGGACGGCCTCGACCTGTGCTGCGGCACCGGCGCCGGCGTGGACGTGCTCGCCCAGGTGTGCCGTGGCAGCGTCACCGGCGTGGACTTCAGCGCCGGCATGCTCGACGTCGCCCGGCGCCTGCCCCCGCCCGATGGACCGGAGACCCACTGGGTGCGGGCCGACGCCCGGGACCTGCCCTTCGGACCGGCCTTCGACCTCGTCGTCAGCTTCGGGGCGTTCGGGCACTTCCTGCCCCGGGAACTGCCCGGCCTGTTCGGCCAGGTCCACTCGGTCCTGCGCCCGGGCGGCGCCTTCGCCTTCCCGGTGCTCGCCCCGCCGCGCCCCACCGGCCTCGGATTCTGGATGCTGCTCGGCTTCGACGCCGTGATGCGGGTGCGCAACGCCCTGTGGCGCCCCCCGTTCGTCATGTACTACCGAGCCTTCCGACTCGGCGGCGTGCTCGGGGAGTTGGAACGGGCGGGGTTCACGACCGACCTGTACCCGCTGCCCGAGTTCGGCCGGCGCGACAACGGCAGCCCCCGCGCCCGGCTCGTCGTCGCGAACAAGGCGGGCGAGCCGCAGACATCGTGAACCCACGGTCATGGTGAACCCACGGTCATCGTGAACCCGCGCGCATCGTGAACCCGCAGGCGTCCGCCGGCCCGCAGGAGCCGCCGAAGCCGTCGTGCCCGATGGCCGCGGGCGCCGACCGGGCGAACGGCGGGGAAGGTCCGCGGAAGCGGACCTTCCCCGCGGTCTCGGGTGTACGGGTCTCAGGCGTACGAGCCGAGCCAGCGCACCTTCGCCGCTTCGTGGTACGGGCCGCCGCCCTCGTGGTCGTTGAAGTCGTACACCTCGATCGCCTTGTCCTCGTGGGCCCAGGAGTTGAAGGCCGCGAAGACCGTGGACGGCGGGCAGGTCTGGTCCTCCAGGGCCGCCGAGAACAGCGCCGGGGCCCGGCCCCGCGCCGCGAAGTGCACCCCGTCGAAGTAGGCGAGGGTGCGCTGCAGGTCCGCCGAGCGGCCGCGGTGCGTCTTGAGGAACAGGCCGATCTCCCGGTACGGATGACGGTCCGTCAGGATCGTGGCGCGCGGGAAGTCGCACAGGAACGGCACGTCCGGGGCGACCGCCACCAGGTCCGGGACCAGACCGCCGACGGCGATGGTGATCCCGCCGCCCTGGCTGGCGCCGAGCGCGACGGTCCGCGCGGCGTCGGCCAGCGGATGCGAGCGCGCCGCCTCGACCGCGCGGACCGCGTCCGTGTACACCCGCCGGTAGTAGTAGTTCTCGGGCGCGTCGATGCCCCGCGTCATGAACCCCGGGTAGGCCGGCGCACCGCCCACCGGGTCGGCGGTGCCGCCCCCGCCGCCCCAGGCGCTGCCCTGGCCGCGGGTGTCCATCACGAAGTGCGCCCGGCCGGTCGACGCCCACAGCAGGTTCTCGTGCGGCAGCCCCCGCCCGCCGCCGTAGCCGACGAACTCCACGACCAGCGGCAGCGGCTCGCGGGCGCCGGCCGGCAGCCGCAGCCAGCCCTTGACCGGGTGGCCGCCGAACCCGGCGAACGTCACGTCGTACACCTCGACCGTGGACAGCCCGGTCTCGACCGGCTCGAAACGGGCGTCGAGATCGTGCTCCCGGGCCTCCTGGAGCGTCTTCGACCAGAACGCGTCGAAGTCCTCGGGCGCCACCGACTCGCTGCGGTGATCACGGAGTTCGTCGAGAGGAAGGTCGAACAGGGCCATCGACAACCGCCTTCTGAAGGGTAGGTGCGGATGATCACACCGTACGTGGGTGGTCCGACGACTCGCCAGGCCCGCGCACGGCCCACCGCCCGCCGTCTCCCCACGTCACCGTCACCGATCCGCTGGTCAAGGC
This sequence comes from Streptomyces sp. NPDC104367, assembly GCF_055583825.1. NCBI lineage: Bacteria > Bacillati > Actinomycetota > Actinomycetes > Kitasatosporales > Streptomycetaceae > Streptomyces > Streptomyces sp. NPDC104367. The sequence continues at coordinate 119,685 of NZ_JBVJND010000020.1, forward strand.
CCCGGACCGCCCGCCGCGGAGGACTGAGGGGAGACCGTGGGTGTCCGGCCATCCGGGAGCGATGATCGGGTCACCTCGGGTGCGGGTGCGGGTGCGGGTGCGGGTGCGGGTGCGGGTGCGGGTGCGGGTGCGGGCGCGGCGACGGCCGGACGTCGGGAGGCGCGGCCGGACACCGGGAGGTGCGGCCGGACAGGGGGAGGGGCGGTCGGGGCACTCCGGGTGCGGCCGGGGCGGGGGAGCGGCCCACGACCGCCCACGACCGCCCGCACACCCGCACCCGCACCCGCGGGGCGGCGGGTACCCCCGTCAGCCGCCCCGGGCGGCGGTCACGCCCGTCCGCGACCCCGGGTCCAGTCCGGTCCGGTGCGGGCCCACTCCCGCTCCCACTCGGCGAGCCGGTGACGCAGGGCCACCCGGCGCACCACGCCGTGGCCCAGCAGCACCACGCCCGCCGCGCCGCCCGCCCCGCACAGCCCCACGGTGACCGTGTGCTGCCAGACGGCGACCTCGCTCGGCGGCGGCGCGACCCCGTGGCCGTACCGGTCGAACCACACGTCCACCACGTCACCGGTCCGGGACCCCGCCGGCACCCGCGCCGGGGCGGTCCTCGTCCCCTGGCCCGGCACCGTCCAGCGGACGTCCGCCTGGAAGGCCCGCTCCGGGTCGGAGCCCTGCACCGACGGCAGCTGTTCCGGTATGTCGCTCACGACCACGGCCCGGACCCGGTGCCGATCGGCCCGCTCCACGGCCGCCACCGCGCGCGCCTGGTCATGGGCCCACAGCCCCACCACCGCCCCCGCCAGGGGCGCACCCACGCAGAGCAGGACCGCGACGGCCAGCGCGGTCCATGCCTCCACCACGTCCGAACTGCGCCGCAGCGGATTCTGCTGCCAGCGCCAGCCACGCACCCGGATACGCATGTCGACCTCCTCGCCGCGGGAGCCGAAGGGCCGGACGGTCGGTCCGCAACTCCCAGCGTGCCCCCGTCGGCACGCGAGCGTCCACACGGGTCAGGTACCCCGTCCGGAGCACGGGGCCCACCTGCGGGGTCCCGGAGGCTGCACCGGCGGGAGCACGCACCGCGGCGCGCGCCCCACGGCCGCGCCGCCGCTCAGCCGAAGCGTTCGATGCGGATCCGGTCGACCGGCTGCCCGGCCGCCGCCAGCAGCCGCGAGGCGTGCTCGGCGAACCCGTTGGAGCCGCACACGTACGCCTCCCACCCGCCCTCGGGCTGCTCGGCCAGGAGCGGGGCCAGATGCGCGGCCGCCAGACGGCCCACCGGCACCCCCTGCGGCGCGGACCGGGTGAACGCGACCGTGGTCTCCGCGCCCAGCTCCCGCGCGTAGATCAGCTCCTCGGGGGAGCGCGCCGACACCACCAGGTGCAGCGGCACGTCCAGGGCCAGCGCCCGGTGGTGGCGGACCATCGACATCAGCGGCACGACCCCGGAACCGGCGCCCACCAGCAGCGCGGGCCGGTCGCCCGGCCAGGCGAAGAAGCCGCTCAGCGGGCCGCGGACCTCGACGGTGTCGCCGGGCCGTGCCACCGTGTGGAACCAGCCGGAGACCTCGCCGCCCTCCACGTGGTCCAGCGTCAGCTCGACGTGCCCGGAGCCGTCCGGCGCCGAGGCGATCGAGTAGTGCCGCTGGGCCGCGTAGCCGTCGTCGGCGGTCAGCCGCAGCATCAGGTGCTGCCCCGGCAGATGCCCCGCCCACGCGGGCACCGCGAACCGGAAGGTCGCCGCGTGCGGGGTCTCGTGCCGGATCTCCGTGATCGTCGCCGTCTGCCACACCGCGGCGGCACGGTTGCTCACCGCGATGCGGCCGGGCACGGCGAAGCGCGTCGGGGGCGCGAAGGCCCCGGCGGTCGTCGTCTCAGTCACCGGAGTACCTCTGCTCCTCCCACGGGTTGCCCCGCGCGTGATAGCCGTTCTGCTCCCAGAAGCCGGGCTCGTCGTGGTCGAGCAGCGTGATCCCCGCGATCCACTTCGCGCTCTTCCAGAAGTACAGGTGCGGCACCAGCAGCCGCGCCGGTCCGCCGTGTTCGGCGGGCAGCGGCTTGCCTCCGAACTCGAACGCGATCCAGGCCCGCCCGCCGGTCAGGTCCGCCAGCGGCAGGTTGGTGGAGTAACCCGTGTGCGAGTAGGCGATGGCATGGGTGGCGGACGCGTGCGGGCGGACCACGTCGAAGAACGCGTCCAGCGAGACGCCCCCGAACCGCACGCCGAACTTCGACCAGCTGGTCACGCAGTGGATGTCGCCCTCGTACACCGAGGCGGGCAGCGAGTGCGCCGCGTCCCAGTCCCAGGTGTGCGGCTCCGCCACCAGACCGTCGATCCGCAGCGACCAGTCGGCCGGCGTCAGCTCCGGCGTCACCTCGGCGGACAGCACCGGCCAGTCGTCACCCGCGTCGTACTGGCCGGGGGGCAGTCCGGCGTTGTGGGTGCGGGGGCGGCCGGCGAAGCCTCGGGTGACGTTCATGCTTCAACCGTACGTTGTCCGACAGGGTGCTCCGACCCAGGTCAGAACACCGATCATTGCGGCCGTATGAACACTGCGGGGGCGCGGGAATAGCGGTCGCGCGCCGCTCTTTGACCCTGAGAGCCGGTGCCGGGGCACCGGTGACAGCACCAGAGAGCGAGGAATCACGATGCCCAAGGCGTACGTCTTCACGCGGTACGGCGGACCCGAGACCGAGACCTTCACCGAGGTGGACCGGCCGGTTCCCGGACCCGGTGAGGTGCTGATCGCGGTACGCGCCGCGGGGGTGAATCCCGTCGACTGGAAACGGCGCAACGGTCTGCGGCCACCGGGCGAGGCCGAGCCGCGCTTCCCCGTCGTCCTCGGCAGCGAGGCGGCCGGCGTGGTCGAGGAGCTCGGCGAGGGCGTGAGCGGCTTCGCGGTCGGCGACGAGGTCTTCGGCAACACGGTCGGCGGCGGATACGCCGAGTACGCCCTGCTCCCGGCGTCCGTGGCCGCGCGCAAGCCCGCCGCGCTGTCGTTCCCGGAGGCCGCCACCCTGCCGGTGGCCGCGGCCACCGCCTACGACGGCATCCGCCAGCTCGACCTGCCCGAGGGCGCGACCCTGCTGGTCACCGGCGCGGGCGGCGGGGTCGGCGCCGCGGCCGTGCAGATCGCCCGGGCCTGGGGGGTGCGGGTCGTGGGCGTGGCGAGCGAGGCCAAGAAGGACTTCGTCGAGTCGCTCGGCGCCGTGCACGTCGCCTCCGGACCCGGCCTGGCCGAGCGGGTGCGGACCGCCGTACCCGAGGGCGTGGACGCCGTCTACGACCTGGTCGGCGGCGAGGTGCTCACCGAGGCCGCCGCGCTGACGGCCGACCGCACCAAGCTGATCACCGCCGGGGCCTCGCCCGAGACCGTCGCCGCGCTCGGCGGCTCCCGGGTCCAGCGCGCCCGCACCGCCGCGGTCCTGGAGGAGGTGGCCGAACTCGTCGTCGGCGGCGAACTCGACCCGTACGTCCTGCGCACCTTCCCGCTCGACCGGGCCGACCAGGCGCTGCGCGCCGTCGAGGAAGGCCACACCCGCGGCAAGATCGTGATCGAGGTCGGCATATGAGCCTCCCGAGCCCCGGCCAGGGCGGCGCCGCCGCCCCGCACATCCTGGACAACCCCGCCCGCGCCTCGCTCACCGGCCCGCACGCCCGGTTCGCCGAACGGCGGGGCCGCATCCTGCGCTACCCGGTCGACGTCTCCCCGTGGCTGGCCCTGCCCGACGAGCCGGACGCCGACGACTGGGCCGACCTCGCCGCCCTGGCCGGACCCGGCGCGGAGGTCCCGCTGCCCTGCTTCCGGGGACCGCTCCCGGACGGCTGGGAACTCACCCTGGACATCGCGGGCGTGCAGCTGGTGGACGACGGCATGGAGGCCGCCCCCGAGCCGGAGGCGGTCCGCCTCGGCCCCGCCGACGTGCCGGAGATGACCGACCTGGTCGAGCGCACCCGGCCCGGCCCGTTCCTGCCCCGCACCGTCGAGCTCGGCACCTATCTGGGCATCCGCCGCGATGGCAGGCTCGTCGCGATGGCGGGGGAGCGGCTGCACCCGCCGGGCTGGACCGAGATCAGCGCGGTCTGCACCGACCCGGAGTACCGCGGCGAGGGCCTCGCGACCCGGCTGATCCGCGCGGTCGCCCACGGCATCCGGGAACGCGGCGAGACCCCGTTCCTGCACACCGGCGCGGAGAACACCAACGCGATCCGGCTGTACGAGTCGCTCGGGTTCCGGCTGCGCCGCCGTACCGCGTTCCTCACGGCGCGGGTGCCTCAGACGCTCGGCGACGCCGCGCTGGTGTCCGCCGACGCCCCGGCGTTGTAGCGCTCCAGATAGCGGGCGAACCTGACCAGGTCCTCCGCCGGCCAGTCCGCCAGCCGCTCCCGGAAGGCGGCCCGGCGGCTGCGCGTGACCTGGGCCAGGATCTCCTGCCCGGCCTCCGTCAGATGCAGCACCTGGACCCGGTGGTCCTCCGGGTCCAGGCGCCGCTCGATCAGCCCCGTCCGCTCCAGCGCCGCCACCTGCCGGCTGACCGTCGACTTGTCCAGCGCGTAGTGCGCGGCCAGGTCGGTCGCCCGGCAGCCGCCGCTCTCCTCCAGGTGCCCGAGCAGCGTGTACGACACCAGCGACAGCTCGGGGTGCATCCGGCCCGCCGACGCCCGGGCCCGGCGCGCGAAGACCGTCATCTCGCGCTGGATGGTCTCGACGGCCGTCTCCGCCGCGGTCACGGGAACACCTTCAACGGCAGCACCTTCACGGCAGCACCTCCTCCGACGTCTGGTTGCAGAGTACAACTTGATCACGGACCGCGGTGGCCGGTGGCTGCGGTCTCCGGCGTCCGGCGTCCGGCGTCCGGGGTCCGGGGTCCGGGGTCCGGCGTCCCGGGTCCCGGGTCCGGCGTCCGGATAGGCTCTCGGCGATGCCCACTCCACTCTCCGACACCACCGCCGTCGTCTCCGCGCTGCGCGCCGCGGGCTGCGTCTTCGCCGAGGACGAGGCCGAGTTGATCCTCGCCACCGCCCGCACCCCGGACGAACTCGCCACGATGGTCGACCGCCGCGCCGCCGGACAGCCCCTCGAACACGTCCTCGGCTGGGCCGGGTTCCACGGACTGCGCGTCCTCGTGGACCCGGCCGTGTTCGTGCCCCGCCGCCGGACCGAGTTCCTCGTCGACCAGGCCCTGGCCCAGGCCCCGGACGCGTCCGTCGTCGTGGACCTGTGCTGCGGTTCCGGCGCGGTCGGCGCGGCCCTCGCCGCCGCCCTCGGCGACGTGGAGCTCCACGCGGCCGACATCGACCCGGCCGCCGTGCGCTGCGCCCGCCGCAACATCGCCCCGTACGGCGGCCACGCCCACACCGGCGACCTGTTCGCGGCCCTGCCCGGCGCACTGCGCGGCCGGATCGGCATCCTCGCGGCCAACGTCCCGTACGTCCCGAGCGCCGAGGTGGGGCTGCTGCCGGGCGAGGCCCGCGACCACGAGCCGCTGGTCGCCCTCGACGGCGGCGGCGACGGCCTCGACGTGCTGCGCCGGGTCGCCGCCCAGGCCCCGCGATGGCTGGCCCCCGGCGGCTGCGTCCTCGTCGAGACCAGCGAACGCCAGGCGGACACCGCCGTGGACGCCTTCACCCGCGCCGGCCTCGCCACCCGGCTCGCCACCTCGCCGGAGCTGTACGCCAACGTCGTGATCGGCGTGCGCGCCTAGGACGCGTTCTCCCGGGGTCAGCCGCGCGGGGACCCCGCGTCGTCGTAGTCGCGGCGGGCCCGCTCGACCTGGTCCAGGTTGGCGGTGGCCCAGTCGGCGAGGTGGGCGAAGAGCGGGCCGAGGCTGCGGCCTAGTTCGCTGATCTCGTACTCGACGCGCGGGGGCACCTCGGGGTGGTACGTGCGGATCACCAGGCCGTCGCGCTCCAGCTGGCGCAGGCGCTGGGTGAGCACCTTCGGGGTGATGTGCGTGACGCGCCGCTCCAGCTCGACGAACCGCTGACGGCCGAAGGTGTGCAGCGACCAGAGGATCGGCGTGGTCCACCGGCTGAACACGATGTCCACGACCGGGGAGACCGGGCAGGCCAGTTCGGGATCGGGCAGGGTCTCCTCGGCCTTCGGCCGGGCGGTGCCGCGCGCCATGTGTTCCACCCCTCCGGGGTAGTCACTTTCCTGTAGGTACCTACTATACCGAGGCTGTTAGCGTCGCCGTCATCGCGCAGAACCCGAGCGGGAACAGGGGGAGTTGGACATGATCGTGGTGACGGGTGCGACCGGCAACGTCGGGCGGCCGCTGGTACGGGCACTGGCCGACGCGGGAGAGCGGGTGACCGCCGTCTCACGGGGGACCGCCCCTGCGGACGCGCCGGACGGGGTCGTCCACGCACGGGCCGATCTGACCGCGCCGCACACCCTGCGGCCCGTGTTCGACGGCGCCGAGGCGGTGTTCCTGCACGACGGCGGCGCGGGCGGCCACGGGCCGGACGTCCCGGCCGTCCTGGCCGCGGCCGAGGACGCCGGCGTCCGGCGGGTGGTGCTGCTCTCCTCGCAGGGCGTGGCGACCCGACCGGAGTCGCCCTCGCACGGCGGCGTCATGCGGGCGGCCGAGGACGCGGTGCGCGCCTCGGACCTGGGCTGGACGATCCTGCGGCCCGGCGGCTTCGCGTCCAACGCCTACGCCTGGGCGGAGTCGGTGCGCACCGAGCGGACCGCCGCCGCGCCCTTCGGCGACGTCGGCCTTCCGGTGATCGACCCGGCCGACATCGCGGAGGTCGCCGCCCTGGCCCTGCGCAAGGACGAACACACCGGACAGGTCTACGAGTTGACCGGGCCCGCAGTCATCACGCCCCGGCAGCAGGCCGAGGCGATCGGCACGGCGCTCGGCGAGCCGGTGCGGTTCGTGGAACTGACCCGCGCCGAGGCCCACGCCCGGATGACGGCCTTCCTGCCGGAGCCGGTCGTGGCCACCACCCTCGCCGTGCTCGGCGAGCCCATCGCCGCCGAACTCCGGCTCGGCCCGGACGTCGAACGGCTGCTGGGCCGCGCGCCCCGCCCGTTCGCCGCGTGGGCGCGCCGGCACGTCGAGGCGTTCCGCTGAGTTCGGGGCCGGGCCGTCCGGAGCAGGGCTCAGGTCGTGGCGCCGCCGCCCGACGGGCTCGGTGACGGGGAGCCGCCGTCGTGGTGCCGCCACGGGCCGCCGTGGTCCCGGAAGCCGCCGCCCCGGCCCCTGCCCGAGAAGTCGCCCGAGAGCGCGGCGGAGGCGGTCAGCCCGCCGTCGCTGCGCGTGCCGACCAGGAACGCGGTCGTGCCCTTCTTCAGCGAGTCGGCGTCGCCCCGCACCCGGACACCGGAACCCACGGTCCAGGTCCACGACGTGCCGTCGTCGCTCTTCACCGTGACCTGGTCGCCGTCGGCCTTCTCGACCGTGCCGCGCTGCCAGACCCGCACGACGTACTTGCCGGTGTCCGGGTCCTTCACGGTCGCCTCACCGTGCACACCCGCGCCGCCCATGCCGCCCATGCCGCCCATGCCGAACCAGCCCTGCCCGGGCCCGCGCCCGTCCGGCGAGGACGGCGACGACGCCGACGACGGCGAGGCGGCGGAGGACGGCGCCGAGGCGGTGGCGGAGCCGCCGGAGCCGGAGCCGGCGGCGAACGCCGCCGTGCCGCCCAGGGCCAGCGCCCCCGCGGCGAAGGCCACGGTCACCGCACGGGTACGGGCGGACTGCCGGCGCCAGCGCTCGCGCAGCGGCGCACCCGGCTCCCGCTCGCTCCCCGGCCCCGACAGCACCTCCCACTCCGGGGCGCCCTGCGGGGGACGGCCGGGCCCCGGCGGGACCGGACGCACGCTCCCGTCGCCTTCACGTCGGTGTTCCTGCTCCGGTTCGTGCGTCACGGCACGCTCCCCTCGGCGAACGGCACGCGGCATCGCCGTGCATGCCTCTCCTCGAAGTGTGGGAGCCCGCGGATAAGGACCCGGTAATCAGTTCCTGTGAACCCGGCGGCCCCCGTCCCCTCCGCCGCTACGGCCGCGCCGGCTCCTGCGCCCGGGCGATCAGCAGCGCCACGTCGTCGTGGTTGTCCGGGTGGTGCAGCTCCCGCAGCAGCAGCTCGCAGGTCTCCTCCAGGGGGCGGGCCGGATCGTCGAGGAGGGCCAGCAGCGCGTCCAGCCGCTCGTCCAGCGAATGGCTGCGGGTCTCGACCAGGCCGTCCGTGTAGAAGACCAGTTCGTCGCCGGGCTCGAAGTCCACGGTCGTCGTCGCGAACGGGACCCCGCCGACGCCCAGCGGCACCCCGGTGGGCAGGTCCAGCAGCTCCGGCGGGCGGCCGGGGCGGACCCGGACCGGCGGCAGATGGCCCGCGTTGGCGATCCGGCACCGGCCCAGCCACGGGTCGTGCACCGCGTACACGCAGGTCGCGATCGAGTGGTCCAGGCCCGAGGTGGTCTTGTCCAGGTGCTCCAGGAGCACCGCCGGATCGAGGCCGAGCGGGGCCAGGGTGGTCGTCGCGGTCCGCAGCCGGCCCATCGTCGCGGCCGCGTTGATGCCGCTGCCCATCACATCGCCCACCACCAGCGCCGTCCTGCCGCCCTCCAGCGGGATCACGTCGAACCAGTCACCGCCCACCTCGACGGTCTCGCCCGCCGGCTGGTAGCGGGAGGCGACCTCCAGACCGGTGGTGACCCGGGGGAGGGCGGGCAGCAGACTGCGCTGGAGGGTGAGCGCGGTGGTACGGGCGTTCTGGTACCAGCGCGCGTTGTCGATCTGCACGGCGGCCCGCGCCGCCAGCTCCCGGGCCAGCAGCAGATCGTCGTCGTCGAACGCGGCCGGAGTGCGGGTGCGCCTCAGCTCCAGGGCGCCCAGCACCTCACCGCGCGCGATCAGCGGCACGGCCAGGTACGAGTGCACCCCGGCCCGGCCGAGCAGCACCGCCTCCTCCGGGGACGCGGCGATCCTCGGCAGGTCCGCGTCACCGACCCGCGGGACCACGACGGCCTCCCCGGTCCGCACGCACTCGGTGATCAGCCGGTCCGGCCCGTACCGGGCGACCGTGCCCGGCGCGTCGGCCGCCCGCACCGCGTCCGCCTCCCGCTCCGCCCGCACGGCCAGCGCCCGGATCACGGCCGGCTCGGCCGGGCCGAGCGTGCTGCGCCGGCCCTCCACCACCGCGTCCAGCAGATCCACCGCCGCCACGTCGGCCAGCTCCGGAACGGCCACGTCGGCCAGCTCACGGGCGGTGCGGTCCAGATCCAGGGTGGTGCCGATACGGGCGGAGGCGTCGGCGATCAGCGCCAGCCGCCGCCGCGCGTTCTCCGCCTCGACCCCGGCCCGGTACTGCTCGGTGATGTCCACCACCGACACCGCCACCCCCAGCACGTTGCCGAGCGCGTCGTCCAGCCGGTACTGCGACACCGTCCAGATGTGGTCCTCGTCCGGGTCCGCCGCCGTACGCCCCACCGTGGACTCGTCGATCAGCGGCTCGCCGGTCCGCAGCACCCGCAGCGCCGCCGACTCCAGGGCGTCCACGTCCAGATGCGGCAGCGCCTCGCGGATCGTCCGCCCCACGTGCTCCTCGGCCGGGAACCCGTTGATCCGCGCCAGCGCCGGGTTGACCGACACGAACCGCAGCTCCGTGTCGAGGACGGCCAGCCCGATCGGCGACTGCTTCACGATCCGCTCGGACAGCGCCACGTCCTGCTCCAGCCGGCGCACCGTCGTCTGGTCGGCGGCGAGCCCCAGCGCGAAGACGTCGCCGTTGTCGTCCATCAGCCGCATGTTGCGGAACTCCACCACATGCGTGCTGCCGTCCTTGTGCCGGATCGGGAAGCCGCCCGCCCAGCTCCGCCCGGTCCGCATCACGTCCGCGAACAGCTTGCCGACCAGCTCGATATGGCGCTCGTCCACCATCAGCCGGGCCGCGTACTGCCCGAGAGCCTCCAGCGCCGTGTAGCCGAACAGCTCCTCGGCCTGCGGACTCCACAGCACGATGCGCCCCTCGGAGTCCAGCACCACGGAGGCCACGCCCAGGACGTCGAGCAGCCCGCCCGCACGCACGGGCCCGCGCACGGGCTCACCGCCCGTGGCCGCCGGAGCCTCGGCTGGACTCATCGCACGCACCGCCTTCGACCGTCCGTACGGCACGTCGTCCCCCGTGCCGACTCCCCTTGTTCTACCGCGCCCACACCCGACTCTCCGAGCCGGGCACCGACTTTTCCCCCTTCTCTCGACACGGCGGCGTCCGTACGGCGACATGACCTGCGGGACCTACGGGGCGTGCGTTCACCCTCCCGTCGCGTCACCGGTCTGTCCCTGTCTGTCAGGGGCACACGCCGGCCTGACGCCCGCACGCGCCTCCCGCCCACGACGGCTACCGCGTCGAGAGCCCCCGCGTCCTCGCGGACAGCGAGATGCGCAGATCCACCCGCTCCTGAGCCCGGTCCGCCGCCCCGACGGGTGGTGCCCATGGGGAGAACGGTGCTTTTCTGTTGGCATGGCGCGGTTCGCGGGGGTACCCGCCGTATCGCGCCGTCGCCATGAGAGGAGCGATCACGATGGACCGTGTGCGGACGCACGAGGAACCCGTCTCCCTCGAGATCAGCGGATGCAGCAAGGAAGACGCCCGGATCGTGTTCGACGCGCTGTGCCAGTGCTTCGAGTCCGACCGGGCCGCCGAGGACGTGCCGCAGCAGCTGCACGAGACACGCCCGATGGTGTGGCTCGGCACGTTCGAGGTCACCGACACCCACGAGTGCACCGCGCCGCCCCGGCTCTCGGCCACGGTCGAGGCCGACGCGCAGGGCGGCTACTGGGCGATCGACCGGCTCCGTACGACCCTCGACTCCCTGTTCGCGGTGCGGAACCTGTCCTCCGCCTCGGGGGACCAGGAGAGGGAGCTGCATGTGCTGCTTGAGAGCCGGTGATATGTCACGCGTCACTCGTCCGGTGATACGTCACACGTCACCGGCCCGGTGATATGTCACACATCACCACCCCAGCCCTTATGCAACTAGTTGCATAACCCGTGCGCGGTCCTCTACAACTACGGGGACGACACCGCGCACGGAGGGCCCGATGAGCCGTTACCCGCACCTGCTGCAACCCCTCGACCTGGGCTTCACCACACTCCCGAACCGCGTGCTCATGGGCTCCATGCACGTGGGCCTGGAGGAGGCCGAGAACGGCTTCGAGCGGATGGCGGAGTTCTACGCCGCCCGGGCCCGCGGAGGAGTCGGCCTCATCGTCACCGGCGGTATCGCGCCCAACGACGAGGGCCGGCCCTACGCGGGCGGTGCCAAGCTCACCACCGGGGCGGAGGCCGACCGGCACCGGCTGATCACGGACGCCGTGCACCGCGAGGGCGGCCGCATCGCGATGCAGATCCTGCACTTCGGGCGGTACGCCTACCACCAGGACCTGGTCGCCCCCAGCCCGCTCCAGGCGCCCATCAGCCCCTTCCCGCCCCGCGAGCTGACCGACGCGGACGTCGAACGCACCATCGACGACTACGCCCGTACCGCCGTGCTCGCCCGGCGGGCCGGATACGACGGCGTCGAGATCATGGGCTCCGAGGGATACCTCGTCAACGAGTTCATCGCGGCCCGGACCAACCACCGTACCGACCGCTGGGGCGGCTCCTACGAGAACCGGATGCGGTTCCCCGTCGAGATCGTCCGGCGGGTGCGCGAGGCCGTGGGCGCGGACTTCGTCATCGTCTACCGCCTGTCCATGCTGGACCTGGTGCCCGGCGGCTCCACGCACGCCGAGGTGGTCACCCTCGCCAAGGCCGTCGAGGCGGCCGGGGCGACCATCATCAACACCGGCATCGGCTGGCACGAGGCCCGCATCCCCACCATCGCCACCTCGGTGCCGCGCGGCGCCTACACCTGGGTCACCAAGAAGCTGATGGGCGAGGTGTCCGTCCCGCTGGTGACCACCAACCGCATCAACACCCCCGAACTCGCCGAGGAGTTGCTCGCCTCGGGCTGCGCCGACATGGTGTCGATGGCGCGCCCGATGCTCGCCGACCCGGACTTCGTCAACAAGGCCGCCGAGGGCCGCTCCGAGGCCATCAACACCTGCATCGGCTGCAACCAGGCCTGCCTGGACCACACGTTCAGCGGGAAGATCACCTCCTGCCTGGTCAACCCGCGCGCCTGCCACGAGACCGAGCTGGTCCTCTCCCCGACCCGGCTGCGCAAGCGCGTCGCGGTGGTCGGCGCCGGACCCGCCGGACTCGCCTGCGCGGTGTCCGCCGCCGAACGCGGCCACGACGTCACCCTGTTCGACGCCGCGAACGAGATCGGCGGCCAGCTGAACGTGGCCCGCAAGGTCCCCGGCAAGCAGGAGTTCGACGAGACGCTGCGCTACTTCGGCCACCAGCTCGACGCCCACCGCGTGGACGTACGCCTCGGCACCACCGTCACGGCCGGGGACCTGACCGGCTACGACGAGGTCGTCGTCGCCACGGGCGTCACCCCGCGCACCCCCGACATCCCCGGCATCGACCACCCCCGGGTCCTCGGCTACCTCGACGTGCTGCGCGACGGCGCCCCCGTCGGCGACCGGGTCGCCGTCCTCGGAGCCGGCGGCATCGGCTTCGACGTCGCCGAGTACCTCACCGACGGAGGCGACAAGGCGAGCGAGAACCCCGAGACGTACTTCCGGCACTGGGGCGTCGACATGGAGTACCGGGCCCCCGGCGGCCTCGCCGCCCCCGAGCGCCCGGCGCCGCCGCGCACCGTCCACCTGCTCCAGCGCAAGACCGACAAGGTCGGCGCGGGCCTCGGCAGGACCACCGGCTGGATCCACCGCGCCGAACTCAGGCACCGGGGCGTCACCATGGTCGCGGGCGTGCGCTACGACCTGATCGACGACGCCGGACTGCACCTCACCGTCGACGGCGAGAGCACCGTCCTGGAGGTCGACACCGTCGTGCTGTGCACCGGGCAGGAACCGCGCCGCGACCTGTACGACGAGCTGGTCGCCGGCGGCCGCAGCGCACACCTGGTGGGCGGCGCGGACGTCGCCGCCGAGCTGGACGCCAAGCGGGCGATCAAGCAGGGCACCGAGGTGGCGGCCGCCCTGTAGGGGCCGTCCCTAGGATGAGCCCATGTCACTCCCGCACGCGATCCTCACCGCCCTGCTAGAGAAGCCTTCGTCGGGGCTGGAGCTGACCCGCAGGTTCGACAGGTCGATCGCGTACTTCTGGTCTGCGACGCACCAGCAGATCTATCGCGAGCTGGGCCGGCTGGAGGCCGCGGGCCACATCCGCACCCTGCCCTCCGAGCAGCCGGCCCGCGGGCAGAAGAAGAGCTACGAGGTCCTGCCCGCGGGCCGCGCCGAACTGGCCCGCTGGACCGCCGCCTCCCAGGACCCCAGGCCGCAGCGGGACGTGCTCCTGCTGCGGCTGCGCGCGGCGGCCGTCGTCGGAACGGCCGGGCTCGAAGCCGATCTGCGCCGCCATCTGGAGCTGCACCGGCGGCAGCTGGCCGAGTACGAGGAGATCCAGCGGCGCGACTTCCCGCCCGGCCGGGACACCCCCGAGGACCGGCTCCGGCACCTGGTGCTGCGGGCCGGCATCGACCTGGAGACCTTCTGGACACAGTGGCTCACCGAGGCCGTCAAGGAGGTCGGGAAACTCCCCGGCCGGCCCTGAAGGCGGCCCTGCGGGTCAATACACCTAGGGCCTGTGTGATGTCGTGATCAGCTGTTGGGTACTCCGTAGCCCGATCGGCGCGCACCAGGCTCCCCACAGTCGCATCGCCCATCTCCCATCTTTCGACAACGGCGCTGAGGACCAGGAGACGACGGCACCGTGTCCTCCTCGATCGCATCCCCGAAGTCCGGCCGTCCGCTATGGCGCACCGCGTATCGCCGTGGCCGCGCGGTGCTGGACACTTCCGTGCGACGACAGGGACGGCCACGCTCGCTGCCCGCTCCGGGCGGGTCAGTGTGACGTGAGGTTCGCCCTTCGAGCGAGGTTCCTGAACGGTCGACGGTGGACAACTCGCATGGCGGATACTCGGTAGACGGCCGGGGTGCTGACGTCTGACTGCGTTTGAGCACAGGGGACTCGGGGGGATCATGAGCGAGCTGGACCGGATCTTCGATCCGGAGTACACGGCGACCGACCTGTTCACAGACCGCGTGCCCGAGCACGCGGCGTTCGCTGCCGCGCTGCGCCACCAGCACGGCGACGTCGTCTGTGGTGAGGCACGGCTCGGCCGGCGACGGTGGAACAACGTGCTCACCTATTTCGGAATGGGCGGCATCGGGAAGACCTCCTTGTCCAGGCGGCTGGAACGCTGGGCCCTCGGCGAGCTGGAGGACCCTGGCGACTGGGGAGCGGTCCCCGTCTTCGACCGGCCTGTGCGTACGCTGCGCGCCGACTTCCACGGCAGTCGTACGGTCGATGCCGTCTCCGTGGTCCTCGCGCTGCGCGCCGCGTGCGCGGCCCGCGGACGTAAATTCCCGGCCTTCGACCTTGGGCTGGCCGCCTGGTGGTCGCAGGCACGGCCGGGAATCGCGCTGCCGAGCGTCCGAGCGGCGTCGGGGTTCGATGTGCGGCAGCAGATGGTGGATACCCTGGGCGACGTCATCGAAGACGCGGGCGGCCAGTTCGGTGTCGGGCCGTTCACCGTGAGGGGCGCGCTGCGCATCACGGAGGCGGTGAGGGCCCGGCGACTGCGGGGGCGGGCGCTGCGCGACTGCCAGCCCTTGGCCCTGCTGGTGCGGGAGGCGACGCGCGACCCCTCGTCGGGCGTCGCGGCGGCGCTGGCAGGACTGCTCTCCTGGGACCTTGAGAACCTGGCCGGCGACAGACGACCGCTGGTCGTGGGCTTTGCCGATGCCTTCGAGTACGTGCAGGGCGGTGACCGCGTACAGGAGGGGCTGTTCCAACGGATCGTGCACCTGACGCCGGCGGTGCTGTGGGTCGTTACCTCGCGCAACCGCCTGAACTGGGACTCCGCCGACGAGGAGGGACTGCTGCCGGCCGCGGGACCGCGTACCTGGCCCGGCCTGTGCGCGGACGCCGAGCACGATCCCCGCCAGCACCTCGTTGGCAATCTGTCAGGCCAGGATGTGGAGCGGTTCCTGAGCAGCGCTTCGGGCGCGGCCGGCAACCCTGAACTGCCGGCAGACGTGATCACCCGCATCCGGGACGGCGCGCACGGGCTGCCGCTGTATCTGGACCTGTCCTTGACGATGGCTCGGTCTCGTGCGGACGGACCGCTCCAGGCCGCATCGTTCGGTGGCCCGCTGCCTCAGCTGGTGACGAGTGTATTCACGCGTATCCCTGTTGAGCTGCGCGAACTGGCGCGCACCGCGAGCCTTGTTCCCCGGTTCGACCCGCAACTGCTCGCGGAGGCGTCCGGGAGTTCCATGGGCGCGGCCGAACGGCTGTGCCGACAGACCCTGGTGACTCGGGACGACCATCGGATGTTCCCGTACCGCCTGCACGACGCGGTGCGTGCGGCGGTCGGCAGTGAGTCGGCCGCCGATCGCGGGGCGTGGGCCCCGGCGGACCGGGAGGAGCAGGCCGCACGGCTCCTGGAGGCACTGCGCCACCGCAGCAACGCGCTGCTGGGGCAGGGGGCGGAGGCTGACCAGCTCGACGTGCTGGAACTGGCGGCCACCTTGTGCCACGTCCACGGGCTGACCGCAGCATGGCTTTCCACCGCTTTCGGCCGCCTGCCCGGCTTCGCGCTGTCGGCCCAGCGGCTGCCGCCACCGGACCCCGACTCGTGGATCGGCCAGCTCTCAGGGCTCTATGAGGCCTGGCGCAACGACCGCAAGGCGAGTGAGCGCATCTTGTATCTTGAAGATTACCTGCGCCGTCCGCTGCGGGCGGGTAACAGGGACGAACCCCGTCTCCGGCTGGCGTATCAGTATCGCACCAGGGGGGACCAGGCACGCTGCTTGGTTTTGCTCCACCAGGCGCTGGCCGAGAATCCTTCCTCGGACACGCTGCGCTATCAGGTGGCGAGGAGCCTGCACGGCGTAAGCGACTTTCCGGCCTTGGCCGCCCATCTCGCCGCGTATCCCCCGGGGGAGACCACCGGATTACGGATACGCAGTGATCTCGCGTTCGACCGGGGCCTGATCGACGAGGCCGTAGTCGGCGCGGCTGCCCGAGCCCGCTATCTGCGTGAAGTGGGCCAGCATCGCATCGCGCAAGAGAACGAGTCGACGTGGTTGTGGCGCCGGGCTCTCCAGGGCACCGCGCGACCGGAGGAATGCGATGACCTGCTGACGCAGGCGGACCGTTACGCCTCGCGGCTGCTAATGCGAACAGCCCTGGCGGCGAAGGCGATCTGCCTGGCCGGTGATACGGCCGCTGTGCAAGGTCTGGCCGAGGAGACGCAGTGGCTCATCACAGCCGGCGCCGGCTTCACTGGTTGGCGAGAGTGGACGGCGGGAATGGTGCACGCGCTCCGGTTGGGCGATCGCGGGGAGATGGACAGGCTCTACGAGCAGTGGCTCCAGTTCGACCGGGGAACGACCTTCAACTATCGCCTCGTCGATCGGCTCTTCGTCTTCGCCGGCTATCCCGGACGCTTGCCCGCAGTCCGGATCGACCCCGCCGAACCGGCGTCGGTGGTGAACGAGCGGTGGCACGGAAACATTGAGAATCTCGCTGTCGGCCGTCCGGCCAGGTGACCGGGAGACGGTCATTCGCCTCGAGCGACGCACAGCGGGATGCCTGGAGCTAGGACCTGTGTGATGTCGTGATCAATCGGCTGCTTGTAGGCCCTGGCGGGCGGCTTCGGCGATCAGACCCTCCAGCAGGGCGGTGAAGACACCGGCGTTCCGCCAGACCCTGAGGCGCCCGTAGACGGTCGGCCAGGGCCCGAACTCGCCCGGCATCTCACGCCACTGCGCACCTGTCCTGAACCGCCAGATCACCCCCTCGAACTGATCCCGCAGCCGCCCGGGGTACGGGCCGTACTCGCCTATCGGCAGGAACGGCTCGATCAACTTCCACTGCTCGTTGGCGAGTTGCCTGCACGTCACGACCGTCTTCCTACCGGATCCGCCATCCAGGCGGACCCGGATCGACAAGCTGATCACGACATCACGCAGGCCCTAGAGGCGGCCCTAGAGGCGGTACGGCTTGGAGCGCTTGCGCAGGTACCAGCCGGTGGCGATGACGCCCGTGCCGACCAGCGCCGCTCCGATCCCCAGCGTCAGCGGGCCGTAGTCGCGGGCGGCACCGCCGAGGCCGCCCATCACTCCCCGGGAGGGCGCGGTCGGGCGGGTGGTGGAGGAGGTCGTGGGGACGGCGGGCGCGGAGACGATCACCGACTGGGTGCCGGCCGTGCCGCCGTTGGAGCAGACGACGACCACGGTGTAGGTGCCCGGCGACACCCCCGACCAGACGGCGGACTGGCTGACGGAGGTGCCCGCCAGGGCCGCCTGCCGTCCCTGGGCGAAGCTGGCCTGGGCGCTGTTGAGCAGTGAGGCGTTGCCCCAGCTGCCGCCGCTCTGCGTGCACGCGCTGGTGACCACCGAGACCGTGGTGCCGCTGGTGCTCACCGAGATGCCCGTGACCGCGGCGGACGCACCGGCGAGCCAGGCCGGGAGCGCGGCGGCGACCGCCAGCACCGGACCGGAGCGGAGGAGGAGTCGTGTAGTGCGCATGGGCTGCCCTCCGGCGGCACGGTTGGCGGAACGTCCGTTGCGCCGCCGGGGTCGGGAAACTTCCGTGCTGCCTCGGGTTCAGCGAAAGCGGCCCCCGTACGCCCCGCACGCGGAGGGCGACCGCCCAGGTGACGCGTTCCTCCGTCCGGCCCACGCCGCCGTCCTCCCCGCTGCGCCGCCCTGACCGGGTGTCACGCCCCGGTGGTGACCGTGCGCTCCGCCGAGTACCCGCCCCAGGTCCCGTCCGGCAGCCGTGCCCGCAGCCGCACACGGTGGACGGCACCGGGGTCCCGCCCCACGTAGAAGCTGTAGGCCGAGCGGCCCTTCGGCGGGGTGCCGCCCCAGACCAGCGAGGTGGTCGTACCGCCGTCGAGCCGGATCTGGTACTCCGTGATCACCCCGTCCGCGCGCGGCGGATCCCAGGCGAGGTCCAGGTAGTACGCCCCGCCGTCCGCACGGCTCGTCGCGGTGAACCCGGTCGGCGCGGTGTCCCGGCCGTCGTCCCTGCCCGGTGTGGTGAGGCGGACCGCCGTACTCGCCGGCGAGAGGTTGTCGGCCGCGTCCCGGGCCCGGACCGTGAACACGTAGGCCGTGCCCGGCCGCAGCCCGGTCACCACGGCCGCGGTCTGGTTCCCGCCCACACTGTGGATCTTCGCGCCGCCCTGGTAGATGTCGTACGACGACACCTTCCGGTCGTCCGAGGCGGCGCCCCACGACAGCTGCGCCGCACGGCTGCCGACGGCCCGGCCGCTCGGCCGGGCGGGACGGGTGGGCGCCGAGCGGTCCGCCGCGGCCGCCGCCGGGGTCCGCGCCCGCACCTCCCGGCTGCGCGGGCCGAGACTGCCGTCGCCGCCCCGCGCCCGCACGGTGAACACGTACACGGTGGACGGCCTGTGCCTGGTGACGTCCACCATGTGCTGTGACACCGGCACTTGGGCGACCTTCGTGGTGCCGCGGTACACCTCGTAGCCGTGGACCCCGGAGCCGTCCGGCAGGTCGTTCCACATCACGTGCACGCTGGTGGCGCTCCCCGCCGCCGCGGTGACCCGGTCGGGGCACCGGGCAGCCGGCCGCTGTCGCCGTCCCCGCCACCGCCCCGGCCGCAGGACGCCACCGACAGCAGGACACAGGTCACGACGACGGCACGGCGCACGGTTCCGCCTCCCGGGGACGGCAGCACGGCAATGGTCCGGACCAATATGGCCTGCCCGGGATACGGACATCAAGAGGGCCGTATTGGAGACGCCGGGGGAGAGTTACGTATGCTGAGGGCACTGCGGCCGAACTTCCCCGGAGAGCAGGGGAGTTCACGCCTGTGGCGCGGAACGCTGTCGTCGCTGATCCCGCGCCGACGCGGGCGGCCGGGGCCGCCTGGGCCGACACCGGCTCAGGGCCCCGGCCCCTGACGGCATCTCACGGAGTGTCGGTTTGTTGCTCCGTACGGCCCCGTAAGGCCTCCTCCTGCCGGCCGCGGTGCGCGGCCCGTACCAGATTGGGTGACCGCCATGTCCCCCCAGGAGAGGGTCCCCCATCGTGCGTGTCCAGTCGCTGACGCTGGCTGCCGCCGGCGCCGCCCTGCTCGCCCCGACGACGCTGCCCGCGCCCGTGGCGCCACCGCCGTTCGACGCGGGCCGGCACCGGATCGCCGCGACCGACCTGCTGGCGCGGGTGCGGGACTGCGTCCAGGTGTCCAAGGGCCGCTACCGCACCGACGCCGGCGCCGCCGCCACCGTCCCCGTGTGCGGCACGCGGGACGCCGTCTTCTGGAAGGCGGACCTCGACATCGACTGCGACGGCCGGCCCACCGCCCACTGCAACCGCGCCGCGGACCCCGCGTTCTCGGCCATGACCGCCTACCAGCAGTCCGACGGCCGCCACCTCGACGCGGAGACGCTGCCCTACATCGTCGTACCGGCCCCCAGCGGCCGCTGGGACCACCGCGCCTTCGGCGTCCGGGGCGGCTCGGTCGCCGCCGTCGTCTACAAGGGCCGGGTGCGGTACGCCGTCGTCGGCGACACCGGACCGCGCGACATCATCGGCGAGGCCTCCTACGCCACCGCCCGCGCCCTGGGCATGGACCCCGACCCCCGCACCGGCGGCGTCCCCTCCGGCGTCACCTACATCGTCTTCAGGAACTCCGCGGTCAGGCCCATCCAGGACCGCGCGGCGGCCGAGACGGAGGGCGAACGCCTGGCGGCCCTGTTCACGGCAACCGACTGACCTGCGACCGGGCCGGGAGGGAAGCCTGCCGACGCGCGCCTCGGCAGGTCGGCCGGTCCGGGCGCGGGGCGGGTCGGCGCGGGCGTCGGCCGGCCAGGTCCGTTCCTCCCCGGGAGGGGACGGGCGCCGTCGGTCAGACCGCGGCCCAGCCGTTGTCGACGGGGAGGATCGCGCCGTTGATGTTGCCGGCCGCGTCCGAGGCCAGGAAGACGATCGCGGCGGCCTGCTCCTCGGGCTGGGACACCCGGCCGACGTTGCCGAAGTAGGGGCCGAGCGCCTTGGGGCCGTGCGCATCGCCGTCGATGTCGAGGGTCAGCCCCGTCGCCGTACCGCCGGGGGCGATGGCGTTGGCGCGGATGCCCTGACCGCGGTACATCACGGCCAGGTTCTTGGTCAGGCCGACGATGCCGTGCTTCGAGGCCGTGTACGCGGCGCCTGCCGCGCTGCCGCGCAGACCGGCCTCGGAGGCGGTGTTGACGATCGCGCCCCGGCCCGCCGCCAGCATGTGCGGCAGCACCGCGCGGGTCAGCAGGAACGGCGCGGTGAGGTTGACCCGGACGACCCGCTCCCACTCCGCGTCGGTGACGTCCGCCAGCGCCGACATCCGGTCCATGATCCCGGCGTTGTTCACCAGGACGTCCACCCCGCCGAACCGCTCCACGGCGGTCGCGACCACCTCGTCCACCACGGACTGCTCGCTGAGGTCACCGGTCACGGCCACCGCCGTACCGCCCGCCTCCCCGATCTCCCTGACGGTCGCGCCCGCGCCCTCGGCGTTGAGGTCGGCGACCACGACCCGGGCGCCCTCCCGGGCGAAGGCCAGGGCGGCGGCACGCCCGATTCCCGATCCCGCGCCGGTGACGACGACGCCGCGCCCGTCGAGTCCGCTGGCCATGTGGTGCTCCCATCAGGTGGTTCGAGGGCGCTCGGCGCCCGGTGCTGCGCACACCATACGACTTAATGTCTTCGAGTGACATAAAGTCGGGGCCGGAATTTTCCACCCTTCCGTTCCTCGGGGAGAATTCCGGTCAGCAGGCACCGGCACCGGAGGAGCAGATGACCGCAGCAGGGGGACGCACGGGACGGCCGCCCCTGACCGAGGAGCGCAAGGCCGAGACCAGACTGGAGATCGCCCGGGCCGCGGTGCACCTGTTCGTCACCCAGGGGGTGGCCGCGACCACGGGCGAGCAGATCGGGCAGGCGGTCGGGGTCTCGGCGCGCACGGTGTGGCGCTACTTCCCGAGCAAGGAGGCCTGCGTACGGCCGCTGTTCGCGGCGGGTATCGAGGCGATCGCCGACTGCCTGCGCGCATGGCCCCCCGGCCGGCCCCTCGCAGAGGTGTTCGAGGACGTCGTACCGACGGACCGGCGCCTGGTGCAGAGCCCGGACCGCGCCACGATGGGCGCCCTGGTCCGGCTGACCCGCAGCGAACCGGGGCTGCGCGCGGAGTGGCTCCAGTCCTACGACGAGGCGGAACCGGCGTTCGCCCGCGCCCTCGCCGAGCGCGCCGGGCTCCCGGCGGGCGAGCTGCGGCCCGCCATCGAGGCGGCCATGTTCAACGCGGCGCTGCGCGCGGCCGTGGAGCACTACGCGTGGCGCACCGCCGACGAACCGGCGGACGCCGCCACGGCCGAGGCCGAACTCACCTCGACCTTCCGCGCGGCCCTCGCGGTGGTGGCGGAGGGCCTGGCGTAGAAGGCTTCCGCCCCTGTCCGTACCACGACGGCCGACCGCCCCGGGCCATGCGATGGCCGGCCCGGCCTCAGCCCACGCGACGGTCGGCCCCGCCTCAGCCCATGCGACGGCCGACCGCCTCAAGTCATGAGATGGCCGACCGCCTCAGACCGCGCACAGTCGGTGGTACCTCACACTTCACACGTCACACTTCGCGATAGCCGGGTGCCTCGGAGACCCCGTACCGGCCGGGTGCCTCAGACCTTGCGGTAGGTGTACGCCTCGACGGCCGCCGCCTCCACCGCGTCGAGGTCCGCGCCGGTGGACGCCGTGACGACGGCGGCCACCGCACCCTCGACGAAGGGGGCGTCGACCAGCCGGGTGCCGTCGGGAAGCTCGTCGCCCTCGGCGAGCAGCGCCTTCACGGTGAGCACCGCGCTGCCGAGGTCGGTGAGCACGGCCACCCCCGCGCCCCGGTCCACGGCCGCGGCCGCGGCGGCGATCAGCTCGGCGCTGGTACCGAGCCCGCCGCCCTCCGTACCGCCCGCCGGAGCGACCGGCACCGCGGCGGCGCCGCCCGCCAGGCCCTTGGCCAGCTCGGCGACGGACGCGGCGACCTCCGCGCTGTGCGACACCAGCACGATCCCGACCAGCGTGTCGTCACTCACCGGCCGCCTCCGCGAGTCCGGCGATGAGCAGCGCCGACGAGGTGGCCCCCGGGTCCTGGTGGCCGATGCTGCGCTCGCCGAGGTAGCTGGCCCGGCCCTTGCGGGCCTGCAGCGGGATGGTCGCCTCGGCGCCCTGCTCGGCGGCGGCCCGCGCCGCGCCGAAGCCGTCGCCGAGCGCGTCGAGGGCCGGCACCAGGGCGTCGATCATGGTCTTGTCGCCGGGCGCGGCCCCGCCCAGCGCCATCACCTTGTCCACCCCGGCCCGCAGGGCCTCGGCGAACTGCGCCTCGCTGACCTCGGCCGCGTCGCCCAGCGCCTTGCCGGTGCTGCGCAGCAGCGTGCCGTACAGCGGCCCGGAGGCGCCGCCGACGGTGGAGATGAGCCGGCGTCCGGCCAGGGTCAGGACGGCACCCGGGGTGGTGGGGGCGTCCTTCTCCAGCACGGCGGTGACCGCCTTGAACCCGCGCTGGAGGTTGCTGCCGTGGTCGGCGTCCCCGATGGGGGAGTCGAGGGCGGTGAGCCGCTCCGCCTCGCGGTCGACGGAGGCGGCGGTGGCCGCCATCCAGCGGCGGAAGAAGTCGGCGTCGAGCACTGGATCTCCTTGCGTGACGGTTCGGACGCGGATCGGTACTGCTGCTCGCTCACATCCCCCAGCGCAGGGCGGGGGTCCTCACCGGCGCGTCCCACAGTCGCAGCAGGTCCTCGTCGGCCTGGCAGATCGTGACCGAGGCGCCGGCCATGTCCAGGGAGGTGACGTAGTTGCCGACCAGGGTGCGGGCCACGGTGACACCACGCTGGGTGAGCACGCGCTGGACCTCGGCGTTGAAGCCGTACAGCTCCAGGAGCGGGGTCGCGCCCATGCCGTTGACCAGGACCAGGACCGGGTTGCGCGGGGGCATGTCCTCCAGGATGGCGTTGACCGTGAAGTCGGCGATCTCGCCGGAGGTCATCATGGCCCGTCGCTCGCGGCCCGGTTCGCCGTGGATGCCGATGCCCAACTCCAGCTCGCCCGGCGGCAGATCGAAGGTCGGGGAGCCCTTCGCCGGGGTGGTGCAGGCGCTCAGCGCGACGCCGAAGCTGCGGGAGTTCTCGTTGACCTGGCGGCCGATGGCCTCCACCCGCTCCAGCGGCTGGCCCTCGGCCGCGGCGGCGCCCGCGATCTTCTCCACGAACAGGGTGGCACCGGTGCCGCGCCGGCCGGCGGTGTAGAGGCTGTCGGTGACGGCCACGTCGTCGTTGACGAGCACCTTCGCGACCTGGATGCCCTCGTCCTCGGCCAGCTCGGCGGCCATGTCGAAGTTGAGTACGTCGCCGGTGTAGTTCTTCACGATGAACAGCACGCCGGCCCCGCTGTCCACGGCCGCGGCGGCCCGGGCCATCTGGTCGGGGACGGGAGACGTGAACACTTCCCCCGGGCAGGCGGCCGACAGCATCCCGGGCCCGACGAACCCGCCGTGCAGCGGCTCGTGCCCCGAACCCCCGCCCGACACCAGCGCGACCTGCCCGGACACGGGCGCGTCCCGCCGTACGATCACCCGGTTCTCCACGTCCACGGTGAGATCGGGATGAGCGGCCGCGAGCCCCCGCAGCGCATCGGCGACAACAGTCTCCGGAACGTTGATCAGCATCTTCATGCGGACCTCCTGGTATCACTAGCAGACTAGTCTCCGGCCCGTGCTCTTGCAGGTCAGAGGCGATACGGTCAGATCTTGATCTTGGCGTCCCGCGGCGGTCCGAGGTGGGCTGCGGCGAGGCGGATGCCGACCCGTTGCCGACTTGGCTGACGTCTCGTCAGGTGGGAGTTGGGGGCGTGACTGCGTACGGGGTTGTCCTCCTGATCGCAGTATCGACCTTGCGGGCGTGAAGGTCACGTGAGGTGGGTTCGCCAAGCGTGCTGGAGCGGCTGAGACGACTCGCTCGTTGCCTGTGATCCAAATGACGCCCTCGTGCGTGAAGCCCCGCCGGCAGGTCCTTGGTCTGCTGGTGGTACAGCAGTTGCACCCAAGCTGACCAGGGGAAGTAGTAGCTGGTGCGGCTCTCTGGCGGGGTGCTGGTCCGGAAATGGTCCGGATCTCGGTCCGTATCGGCTTGCGCAATGTGTTGCTGCTGGGCGGGGCCTCCTCGGACCGGTGCTGTGATCGGCAGTGCGACGAGCTGTATTCCGCCGGGGACCTCCCCCGTTTACCGAGCGATGAAGTTGAAGACCTCTCCGCGGGCGGTGGCCCGGTCGGGCCAGGTGCGGGTGCCGATCTCCTCCTTGAGCAAGGCCCAGAAGCTTTCCGCGGCGGCGTTGTCGAAGCATGATCCGGTGTGCCCGCAGCTTTGCCGTAGCCCCAACTCTCTTATTCGGGAGCGGAATTGAGTCGATGTGTACTCGCTGGCGCGATCGCTGTGGATCACGTAGCCGGGCGCCGGCTCGTCCCGGCCGTGGGCCATGTCGATCGCGTCGACGACGAGTTCGGCGCGATGGTGGTCGGCCAAGGCGTAGCCGACGACCTCGCGGGTGCCAGGTCGGGCCGGCAGGCGAGGTAGAGCCGGCCCTCGGCGGTGGACAGATTGGTAATGTCCCGACCGGCCTGGTGCCGGGGCGCTCGGCGTGAAAGTCCCGGCCGATCAGGTCCGGGACCGGCTTCGCCCTCGCGTCCGGCCGGGTCGGCGAGCGCCGCTTTCGGCGGGTGACGCCGCGGATGCCGCGCTCGCGCATGCGCGAGCGATGCGCTTGCGGTTCACCCGGCGCCCCAGACGCTGCAGTTCGGCGTGGATGCGCGGGACGCCGTAGGTGCGGCGGGAAGCGATGTGCAGCATGGTGATCTCGTGCGCCAGTGCATCGTCGGCAGCCTGGCGGATGCATCGGGTGGCCTCGCCCTCGCGCCGGGCGTAGCAGGAGGAGCGGGCCACGTCCAGCACCCGGCACAGCAGCACGATCGGGTAGTTCGCCTTCTCCGCACGGATCAACCGGTGCGACGCGCTCACCGGTCGCTCTCCTGAGCGAAGAAGGCTGTCGCCTTTTTCGGGATCTCGATCGTCTGCTGCTGTTCGCGGTTCTCCTTGCGCAGCCGCCGCAGTTCCTCGCGCTCGGCAACGGTCAGCTCGCCGGGCCGGCCCTCGCCTCGGTCGGCCTTGGCCCGGCGGTACCAGCCGCGCAGGGACTCGGAGCTGATGCCGAGCTCCCGGGCGACCGCCGTCACCGTCTTGCCCGAGGAGCCGACGAGCGCGATCGCGTCCCGCTTGAACTCCTCCGTGTACCGCTTCGTGTACTTGCTTCCCACCTGGCGCTACTTCCTCTGGAACCTCAGATTCCAGTCTCCAGGTGTCCACCATCAAGGGGAAGCTTCGCCCCGCATGGAAACACACGAACGACCATCGCCTCCAGCCCAATTCACGACCCGTACCACGATCCTCAGCATCGGCCGGCGCCCCTCAGAACCCCTGGCCAGACGTCTCCTCGCTCACGACGGCGTGCCACCCCACACCGGGAAGCTCCCTCACCACCACACCCTCGGCACCGGCACAGGATCTCTCGATCAGCCTGAACAGGTGTCAGGCGTCTGCTTCCCGGTCCTGAACGTCCGGCCGGAAGGGCCGGGGTGTGGATGTAGTGTCCAGGTCGCCTTGCTCGGCGGTCCCTACCGGTACACACAGCAGGGCGATACCGGGCAGGGCAAACGCCGTGGCGATGCCGCCGTCGCCGGTGACAGCGACGAGAGCGGCCAGGACCAGCAGGTGGATGCCGCCGGTCCGCAGCAGTCGTGTCAGGTCGGCAGAGGGGGACTGCACGGTCGTCGTTCCTCCTGATGGTGTCGGTGCCCGGTCAGGGCCTGGAGCGTGAAGGCGGCGGAGGCCGGGTGACGGCTGTGCTCAGCCGCGCAGGAAGTAGAGGGCCGTCATGGTGACGGCGGTGGCCAGGATGACGGCCCGCAGGAGCCGTTCGGGGAGGCGGCGTGCGAGGTGGGCTCCGCCGAAGCCGCCGGCCAGTGCGCCGGTGAGCATGGCCGCCGGCAGCCGGGGCGCGGTCAGTACGTCGGAGGCGATCAGGAACAGCGTGGCGGAGGCCGCGGAGAGGGCGGCGAGCTGGATGATCCGCATCGGGTTGCCGGCTGCGGGGCCGATACCGAGTCCGGCGCCCCACAGCGCGAGCATCATGATGCCTACGGCTCCGCCGAAGTATCCGCCGTAGACGGCCAGGACGAACTGGCCGGCCAGCACGGCTCGCTCACCCAGTACTGCCGGGCGGTTGCTCTTCGCGGTCACCGCGCTGCGCAGACGTGGTCCGGTCGCCAGGAGCAGCGTGGCGAACAGCAGCAGCCACGGCACCGCTGCGCTGAAGGCACGGGCCGGCAGGAGCAGCAGGAGTCCGGCTCCGAACAGTCCTCCGGCCGCACTGACAGACGTCAGCCGCAGCACGGACACCCCGCCGACCGGCCTGACCTGCCCCCGATACACCCAGGCGCCGGCCAGGGCGCCGGGGACCAGCGCCACGGTCGAGGCGGCGTTCGCGGTCACCGGATCCAGCCCGAGACGGACCAGCACCGGCAGCGCGACGAACGTGCCGCCCCCGCCGACAGCATTCAGTGCCCCGGCCATCACCCCGGCTGCCCAGGCGAGAAGTGTCTCCGTCACCGCCCGAGCATCACCCGCCCACCAGTGCCCTCACAATGCGGTATCCGCGCATCCAGCCTAAGGCTGTGCCATAGGCTGGGTCGATGCGTTACGACCTGGACGATCTGCGGCTGTTCCTGGGCGTCGTGGAGGAAGGCTCCATCACGGCCGGTGCCCGGCGCCTGCATCTGAGCCTGCCCTCGGCCAGCGCCCGCGTCCGTGCCCTGGAGCACCACGCGGGCGTCACCCTGCTGGTCCGGGGCCGCCGCGGGGTACGGGCGACGCCCGCCGGTACGGCACTCGCCCGGCATGCCCGTGAGGTCCTCGCCGCCACCGCACGCATGGAGAACGCGGTGGCCGGCTACACGCGCTCCCCGGCGGCGCCGCTGCGGCTGCTGGCGGGCGGCTCGGCGATGCACCGGCTCGTGCCCCGGGCCCTGGTCACGTTCCTGCAGGAGCACGCGGACATCGACGTACAGGTCGGCGAGAGCCGCACACCGCACACCGTGCGGATGCTCCTGAGCGGCGAGGCCGACCTGGGCGTCCTGGTCGACGATGAAGGCACCGGCCACGGCCTTGTCACCGAGACCCTCGGCGACGACTCGCTCGTGGTGATCGGCCGGGCCGGCACGGTCCTGGCCGGCCGCCGGACTCTCGCCTACGCCGAGGTCGCCGAACATCCCCTCGTCGGGCTCTCCCCGGACTCCTCACTGCGGCGCTGGATCGACACCCACGCCGGACCGCACGCGCCGGTGGTCCGCTACCGCACGACCGTCACCGACCTGAACGTCCTCTCGGCCCTGGCCGCCGCCGGAACCGGGCTCGCCGTCGTCCCGCGCCGCGCCGTCGACCCGTCCCAGCCGCTGGACGTCTGCGACCTGTCGGACTCCTGGGCCCGGCGCACGCACCTGCTGGCCCGGGGAACCGCCGACACCGCCGCCACCACGGCCGCCCACGCCCTCGCCGAACACCTGCACCGCGCGGCCCGTCACGGCCCCCGCCCCTCTACGCACGGCACGTAGCCCCAGGCCATCGCGGGGAACTGGCCTCGCGAATGTCTGGCGGGTTTCGGATATCGATAGGCGGATTACGGAAAGCGCGCCTGGACCGTATTGCCGATCGTGGACGTGTGACATCGATCCAGGAAACGACCCGTCCCCGTGACGTCGGTGATCCGTCCGGCAACTGGCGCCGGATGCGGGTCTGGGCCACCGCCCACGCCGTCGACGACTTCTACCAGGGCCTCGTGCCCGCCGCCGTCCCCTACTTCGTCCTGCAACGGGACTTCAGCTACGTCCAGGCCTCCGGGCTCGCGCTGGCCGCGACGCTGGGCAGCGCGCTGCCCCAGGTCCCGATCGGCCTGCTCGCCGACCGCCACCGGCTGCGGTGGATGTCGCCCCTCGGCATCAGCCTGGCGGGCATCGGAGCCGGCCTGTCCGGGCTCGTGCCCTCCTACCCGCTGGTGTTCGCGCTGCTGCTGCTCGCCGGTGTGGGCATAGCGATGTTCCATCCGCCGGCCGGGCGCGACGCCCGCCGCGCGGCCGGGGGCAGCGCCACCGCGATGAGCTACTTCGCGGCGGGCGGCAGCGTCGGCTTCTTCGTCGCACCGGCACTGGTGACACCGGCCCTGGACGGCCTCGGCATGGGCGCGACGGCACTGTTCATCCCCCCGGCCGTCCTCATGGCCTTCGTGCTGCTGCGCCACCACCACCGCACGACGGGTGCCGCGGGGGAGAAGGTCCGGCACCACGGCAGGGACCGGCCGGGGCGGTTCGCGGCGCTGACCGCGGTCGAGATCGTCCGCTCCACGATCTCGACCGGCCTGAACACCTTCGTCTCGCTGTACTGGATCCGCCACCTCGGCGCCGGCAGCGCACTGGGCGGCACGGCCCTGACCCTCGTGCTCGGCGGCGGCGTCCTGGGCACCCTGCTCGGCGGACGGCTCGCCGACCGCGTCGGCATGGTCCGCACCGTACAGATCGGCAACGCCGCGATGCTGCCGGCCCTGTGGCTCATGCTGGCCTGCGACGACAAGTACGCGGCCCTCCCGCTGGCCCTCCTCGTCGGCCTCATCTCCAACATCCCGTTCGCCGTCCTCATCAAGCTCGGCCAGGACTACCTGCCCAGCCGGCCCGGGACCGCGGCCGGGGTGACCCTCGGCCTCGCGATGAGCGCCGGAGGC
Source organism: Streptomyces sp. NPDC104367 (assembly GCF_055583825.1). NCBI lineage: Bacteria > Bacillati > Actinomycetota > Actinomycetes > Kitasatosporales > Streptomycetaceae > Streptomyces > Streptomyces sp. NPDC104367. Next base: position 148,653 of record NZ_JBVJND010000020.1, read on the forward strand.
CTGTTCATGCCGCTGCTGGGGCTCGTCGCCGGCCACTACGGTCCACGCGGCGCACTCGTCGTCCTGGCCACCGTGCCCGTCCTCGCGATCCTGATCTCCACGGCTCTGCGCGAGCCCGTCCACGAACCGGAACCCGACGAGCCCGTCCACGAACCGGAACCCGACGAACCCGTCCACGCACCGCAAACCGACGAACCCGCGACGCCATGAGCGACACCGGGTGAGCCGGTCCTCCCTGGCCCGTGGCTCGTCGGCGGGCAGCGCAGACGGTGTGGCCCAGAGGCGTGAACGGCACTGATGCCGGGAATCCGGTATCAGGGCCATGGTGCGGCAGACGGATCAGTGCTTCACCGTGCCCGTCACGGTGGCCCAGACATGAGTGAACGACACGACACCGTCACCGTCGCGGAACGGCCGCAGCCCCGTCGCCGGGCCACCGGCGAGTTCCTCCTCCAGCCGCGCCCGGATCTCCTGCTGCATCTCGGGCGGTGTCTCCGTGCGCGCCATCCAGTCCTCAAGATCGAGAACGTGATCGCGTACCGCGGTCGAGGCCACCGAAGCTCCGGCGTCCTCCAGCAACGCGTGCACCTCGGCCAGAGCCAGGGTCCGGTTGTGGCTCGGGTCGCGCAGACGCTCCAGACGGTTGGTCTCCTCAGCCGGCCCAGGAACCGTGTCAGCGATCATGTCGGTGAGCCCGATACGGCCGCCGGGACGGGTCACCCGGACCATCTCCCGCACCATCGCCGCCGGGTCGGCCACCTGGTGCAATGCCAGACGGCACACCGCCATGTCGAACTGACCGTCGGAGTAGGGGAGCGCACAGACATCCCCCAGGGTGAACATGATGTTGCGCAGGCCCGCGTCCGCGGCGAGCCGTTGTCCCTGTTCGAGCATCTCGGGTGTCAGATCGAGCGCGCACACGTAGCCGACGTGCGGGGCCAGCGCCCGCCCCAGATGTGCGGCGCCGGCCGCCGCGTCCAGGACCTGCTCGCCGCCGGCGGGGGCGAGTTCCTGAACGATCCAGTCCAGCCCGCGCGCGGCGAAACCCTCGTCGGTGAACGTCGAGGCCTGAAGCCGGAACTGGTCACGAACCACGTCGTTGTGTGCGTCTGCCACGGGAAAAGGATCCTCCGTCTTGATCAAGGCCCAGCCCCACAATCCACCCGCACCATGCTCGCCGTGCAGCCGGGGTGATCACGCAATGGCGGGACGGATTGGGCACTGGACCGAAGCGACACCTCCACAATGGACAATCCGGGGAGACACCTGCTATCCGTATTCTGCCTATTGATGTCCGAGATCCGCCACGAGCCCGTCGCGCCCACGCATACCCAGTCCCGCGCCGGCGGGGACGTCATCGACCGTCACCGTCACGACGACCACCAGCTGATCTACGTCAGCTCCGGTGTCCTGGCCATCCGCACCGAGCACGGCTCCTGGATCGCGCCGAACGACCGGGCCCTGTGGATCCCCGCGCACACCTGGCACGAACACCGCTTCTACGGCCACAGCCGCTTCCACACCGTCGGCTTCCCCGCCCAGGACGCCAGACCCCTCCTCGACACCCGGGCACCGGCGGTCATCGCGGTCGACGCGCTCGTCCGCGAACTGGTCATCGCCCTCACCGGCCCCGACCTCACGCGGACCGAGACCCGGCACATCGAGGCCGTCCTGCGCGACCGGCTGCGCCGTGTCGCGGAACAGCCGATCATGCTGCCGGTCCCCCGGGACCGGCGGCTCATCGACGCCTGCCACCTGGTGGAAGCCGACCTCAGCCACCCCTACACCCTCGCCGAACTCGCCCACCACGTCCACACCGGTGAACGCACCCTCTCCCGGCTCTTCCGCGGCGAGTTCGCGATGTCCTACCCCCAGTGGCGCACCCGCACCCGCCTCTTCAACGCCATGGTCATGCTCGCCGAAGGCGCCACCGTCACCGACACCGCCCACGCCTGCGGATGGGCCTCGCCCAGCGCCTTCGTCACCGTCTTCGCCCAGACCATGGGCACCACCCCCGGCATCTACCGCACCGGCGTACTCAACCCCCAGGACGAACCGTGAGCTGGGCACTGGGCCCAGAGCGTCGGCGGACTTGAGCCCGGGGTGCTTCCCGGGGCGCGGTACGGCGCCGCCCGCAGCGTGGCTGTCGAGAATCTCGGGCAGCACGTCCGAAAGGCCATACGGCAGCCGGTCTGGCGAGCACCGGGAGCCGTCTGTACGTGCGATCCGGCAGGCCCGGTGCGCTCTCGGGGCGAGGTCTCCACGGCGGGTGTGACCATGACCGGGCCGGGCGGCAGTGTCCGTAGCCCGGGGTTATGGCCCTTACGTCACCACAGTTGTCCCTGCTTCTTGCCGTGCGCGAGACGGGAAGTCTTGCCCGCTCCGCGGCTCGGGGTCACTCCGCCGGCAATCTCGCAGCAGCTGACCCGGCTGGAGAAGGACGTCGGATCGGTTCTGGTCGAGAGAGGGGCACGTGGCGCCACGCTGACGCGCCTGGGCATCCTGCTGTGCGGCCACGCCGACGGTTGGATGGCAGCGTCATCGCGCGGGCAGCCGTGGGCGAACTACAGCCGAGTGAGCTCATCGCACCTCAAGAAACTGACTACTCATCAGCAAAGTCGGCGTTGGGTCAAGGCAGCAGGGCCGGACTGTGGGCCGTCCTCGCCTCATCCGGTGCGTCCGGGCACACCACCACACCAGCGGCCGCCTCACGGACCGCTCTCGCCACTTTGCCGACGAGCGCGGTACAGATCGGGCTGGACCAGTCGGACACGAGTACGGCAAGGGCGGAAGCGGTGGGTTCACGGCTCGGTGCGGGCCGACGGAAGGCCTCGTACGCATCTTCGGCGCTCCCGTGCCGGTACGCGTGAACGAGGTGAGGAACGGAGCCGGGGCTCCCCGCGCGACACGGAGAGCCCCGGCAGGCGTCACTTGAGGGTGACCGTCTTCTTCAGGGGGAGCCGAGCGCAGGAGGTCCCGGCCGAGACGGTGTACTTGCCGGCCGGACTGTCACCCCGGCGGTGGGCGCGGCCCTCACGGCACCGGTCATACGTGACTCACGTGTGCCACGGGTCGTGGCGCTGGCCGGCCGCCGTGTCGACGCGCCCCTGAGGACGGAGGCGGTCTTCCGGGGAGGCCCGGGGCCCTCTCAGGACCGGGTGTCCGCGACCAGGCGGTGGGCCAGGGCCTCGGAGGACGCGGGGTTCTGGCCGGTGTAGAGGTTGCCGTCGACCATCACGTACTCGTCCCAGCCTTCCGGGGCGGAGCTGTAGGCACCGCCTTCGCTCCTCAGACGGTCCTCCAGGAGCCACTTGGCCCGCGGTGCGAAGCCGACCTCGTGTTCCTCCACGTTGCTGAAGGCGGTGAGGGCGCGGCCCGCGAAGAGCCACCGGCCGTCGTCTGCGCGGGCCGGGAGCAGGGCGGCCGGGCCGTGGCAGACCGCGGCGACCGGCTTGCCGGCGTCGTCGAAGCGGCGCAGAAGCGCTCCGAACGACTCCGAGACCGCGAGGTCCTCCATGGGACCCCAGCCGCCGGGCACGAAGACGAAGTCGAACGCGCTGACGTCGACGTCCTCCAGTACCTCCGGGGAGCGCAGGGCCCGGATCGACTCCAGGTGCGCCTTGATCCGCTGCCCCTCGGCGGCGTCCCCGCCGTGCATCTCGGGGGTGAACCCCAGCGGGTCGGCGGTCGGCACGACGCCGCCGGGGGTGGCGACGGTGATGTCGAAGGCCGCCTCGGTGAAGACCCGGTGCGGTGTGCTGAGTTCCTCCGGCCAGTAGCCGCAGAGGTGCTTGGATCCGTCGGCGAGGGTCCAGTGGTCGACGCCGGTGACGGCGATGAGAACGTGAGTCATGGGATGGCCAACCTCAAGTCGCTTTGCTTCTACGGGGGACGGGGGACGGGGGACGGGGGACGGGGGGAAGTACCGCCTCGGCCTCAAGGCGTCGGGCGGTCGACGATCTTCCAGTACGAGTCCTTGCGGACGATCTTCCCGGCCTTGAACTCCCAGTGGTCGCAGCCGCGTACGCGCACCTTCGTGCCGTCGGTGGCCGTGCCGGTGACGAGCCATTCCGAGACGGCCAGGTCGCCGCTGACCCAGTGCCGGTCGGCGTCATAGCGGACGTCGGGGACGGTCGCGAACCGGGCGGCCAGGCCCGCGCGCACCGCCGGTTTCCCGGTGAGGCGCCGCCCCCAGGGCTCGGGTCCCTGCGAGGTGTCGAACGAGCAGTCCTCCGCGAAGAACTCCATGATCGCGTCCAGGTCGTGCGCGTTGAACGCCTTCATGATCGCTTCGAGGGTGTCCAGACGGGCACTCTCGCCGGGCTCGGTGGCCTGCGTCTGTGACGGTGTCTGTGTGGTCATCGGATCTGTCTCCTGTGCGGGTGGTGCCTGGGGGTCTTCAGAACGCGCTGAACCCGATGGCCCTGAGCTGTTCGCGTCCGTCCTCGCTGATGTCCCGGGGGCGCCAGCTCGGCAGCCATTCCCAGGCCACCGTGAAGTCGGTGCCGGCCAGCACGGTGCGCATCTGGCTCTCCATGACCGCGGTCAGCGGGCAGGCGGCCGAGGTCAGGGTCATCGTGATGGTCGCGTGGCCGTCGTCCGTGAGCCGGACCCGGCGTACGAAGCCGAGGTCCACGATGTTCACGCCCAGATCGGGGTCCATCACGTCGTACAGCGCCTCGCGGACGGCGAGTTCGGCCTCGGACTCCGGGCGCGCGATGGCGTCCTCCCCGGCGTCGGACGCCCCGGTCGGCGGTGCGTCGGCCGGCACGTCGAGCGGGTCGGCCGCGGTCACGCCCTCCGGCAGCAGCACCAGCGTCACCTCGCTGGTGGGGCTGCTGATCCAGTCCGCGACGCCGTGTGCCTTGCGACGCACCCGCACGATGTCCTCGGCGGGGACCGCGCGGCCGGCGCCCAGCACCAGGGTGCCGGCGTCGAGACCGGTCTCCTCGGCCCGTACCAGCGCCTTGTCCAGTACCCGGGCCAGCTGCTCGCAGGTGGCTCCGGGCCCGAAGCGCAGCCGGGCGCGGGCCCGCACCGCGCGCTCGCCCAGGACCCGTTCCAGCGCCGCCGACGCCTCGGAGGCGGCGACCCTGAGCCGCGTCTCCCGAATCGTGAGCCCGGTGGTCTCGGCGACCCCGGCGGCCCCGGTGGTTCCGGCGACTCCGGTGGTCTCGGCCAGTACCGTCATCCGCGCACCTCCACTCGCCTTCCGCTCGCCCGCCGCGGCAGCAGGCTCTTCAGCGGGAACGTCTCGTCGGCCAGCTGGGCCTCGGTGACCTCATGGTCGACGGCCAGCAGCTTGCGTACCTGCATCACGTCCTGCGGGCGGTCCATCGCGACCACGGCCGCGATCCGGCCGTCCACCAGGGAGAACCGCGCGAACGAACGCCCCTCCACCGAACCCCGCAACACGGTCCGCCCCTCGGCCGGGACCACGCCCAGCGCCTGGAAGCGGTGGTCGTACTGGTGGGACCAGAAGAAGGGTTCCCCGGTGAACGGCTCGGACCGCCCGAGCAGGGCGGCAGCCGCGGCCGTGCCGTGCCGCACCGCCGTGTCGTGGTGCTCCACCCGCAGGTGCCGGCCGTACCCGGGGTGGAAGCGGGCGGCGACGTCGCCGACGGCGTACACGTCCGGCGCGCCGGTACGGCCGCAGGCGTCGGTGACGATGCCGCCGTCCACCGCGATGCCCGCCTCGACGGCGAGTTCGGTGTTGGGCAGGGAACCCACCCCGACCAACAGCTCGTCGCAGCCCACCAGTTCGCCGCCGACGGTGCGCAGGTCGAGTCCGGTACGGGTCGGCGTCATCGAGGTGACGCTCTCGCCGGTGCGCAGTTCGACGTCCCGCTCCCGGTGGACCGCGGCCGCGGCGGCGCCGATCTCGGCGCCGAACGCCCGGCCCATCGGCAGCGGACCCGGTTCGAAGACCGTCACGCGAACCCCGCGCGCCGCGGCGACCGCGGCCACCTCGCAGCCGATGAACCCCGCGCCGAGCACCGCCAGCCGGCGTCCGGGCGTGAGCCGCGCGCCCAGCCGCTCGGCGTCGGCGGCGGTCCGCAGGGAGTGCACCCGCTCGCCCTCGAAGCCGGGCAGCGTCCGCGCCCGCACACCGGTCGCCAGGACCAGCGCGTCGTAGCGGAGCGAACGGCCGTCGGACAGGGTCACCCGGTGCTCGCCGGGCAGGAGCCGGACGGCCCGGGTGCCGAGCACCGCCTCGACCGCGTTGTCGCGGTACCAGTCCTCCGGGCTGACCCGGACGTCCGCCCGGCCGTACGTCCCGGCCAGGAACTCCTTGGACAGCGGCGGCCGTTCGTACGGCAGCTCCGGTTCGTCGGCGACCAGCACGATCTCGCCGTCGAAGCCCGCCTCCCGCAGGCCGGCGGCGGTGGCCGCGGCCGCGACCCCGCCACCGACCAGCACGAACCTGGTCATACGAGACCCACCAGGACCGTGCCGCTGTCGTCCACCTTGCACGGGTAGCCGACCAGGGCGCAGTTGGCGGGGTTGACGCCCTTGCCCGTGGACACGTCGAACTCCCACAGGTGCTGGGCGCAGGTGAGGCGCCGGTCCTCCAGGTCGCCGTCGTGCAGCGGCCACGCCTGGTGCGGACAGCGGTTGCGGTAGGCCACCACCTCGCCGTCGAGGTTGATGAGCAGCACGGACTGCCCGTCCACCTCGACCGCCTCCATCTCCCCCTCCCACAGGTCGTCGATGTGGGCGACCTCGTGCCACCGGGGCGTGGCCGCCCCGCTCTCGGCCACCTGCTGCGGCATCTCGCTCATCGCCGCCCCCTCAGGCATTCACGGCCGCGTCGAAGACGCCGCTGTGGAAGCGCTCGCGCGCCGCGCGGGCCTCGGCCACGACGTCGTCCGCGGGCCGGCCGAGCAGTTCGGCGAGTCCCGCCGCCGCCTCGTCGGCGCGCTGCGACCAGCGGTCGATCCACTTGCGCAGCGGCGCCTCGTTGGCGGGCCGCCGCTGGACGCAGTACCGGGCCAGCGCACCGCTCCACCGGTCCCGCCGGTGGCCGTCCTCCGCCAGCAACCCGCAGAGCAGCCAGGTCAGTTCGTCCCCGTTCGCCTTGCTGACCTCGCCGAGCTGGCGGATCAGCACATCGTCCAGGGTCGGCGCCAGGACCAGGTCGAGCGCGGTGAACGCCTCGCCGAAGTCGTAGGCGACCAGGGACCGTTCGATGGCCTCGCGGGCCGGCTGCCAGGCCGCCCGGTGCTCCCAGAGCTCCCGTTCCCGCACCCCGATACCGGAGTCCGGGTGGGCGTTCTGCAGCTCCTTGGTCCGGTAGGCGATCATGGTGACCCGGCGCAGGAAGTCCGCGTTGGCGTACCCGGCGGCGCTGGTGATGTACGAACTCGGCCCCATGTAGCCGACGTAGGCCTGCACCAGCTGCGCGCCGTGCACGAGGTAGCGGGACGGGGTGAACACCGAGCCGAGCAGCGCCACCTGGCGCTCGCCGAGAGCCTCGGCCGCGCCGGCCTGCGCGTAACTGTCCAGCATGCCGTCGAGCTTGGTCTGCGCCTCGGCCTGGAGGTTGACGTAGGACCGGTAGGAGACCTGGTCCGGGTCCCGGAAGCCCTCCCAGTCCGCCACCGTCAGCGGCGAGTTCTCCCGGTAGGTGAGGAACCACAGGTTCATCGGGGAGGACGGGTTCTGCTCGAAGGTGCTGAGCCGGCCGTCCCGGGTGTTCCAGTTCTGCGCGTGGGTGACGATCTCGTACTCGCTCGGCATCTTGCGCACGTCGCCGAACGCGCTGAAGGTGCGGAGCTTTCGCTGCCTGCGGGCCGGTCCGGTCATCGCTTCGCGCCTTCCGTGTCCACAGCGCGGGTCTTGGCCAAGCCGCCGCCGCGCTCCCAGGTGATCGAGTCGCTCGCCGTGATGGCCCGGCCGCTGAACGACGCGAGCAGGTTCTCCAGGGAGCGGATGCGGTAGTCGGTGCCGAGGTAGGACTGGAGGGTCGCCTCGGTGAGCACGATCCGGCCCTCACCCTGGATGCGGACGTACGAGCCGCGGTCGATGACCTCGATCTCGGTGTCCGGGTTGTCGTCCTCGATCGCCGAGATGATCTGCTGGACCTCTTCGCCCATCCGCAGGACGGGTCCGACGGGGTTCCTCACGTGGTCCCTCCCGGGATGTCGTACTCGACCGTCACGTGGTCGAGCGGCTTGATGCCGGCCTCGGCGACCGTCAGGCCGCCGGGCAGCCGGCGGCCGCGGTGGATCACGACCTTCGGGTGGGGGAGCGCGCGCACCCGCCGGCCCTCGGAGTGGTGGGCGACCGCCGCCGCGACCTCGTCCATGGTGTGCGCGGTCGTGACCGGCACCAGGATCTGGACGAAGTCGGTCGAGAAGATCGCGTTGAGCGGCACCGTCTCGGGTGCCCGGTCCGCGGCCGCGGGGCCGCTCTGCCCGGTCTGTCCGCCGGCCATCAGTTCGCCCCTCCGACCCGGATCAGACCGCTCGCCTCGCGCCCGACGTAGTCCCTGGTCCACGCGCCGTAGTCCGGGTCGTCGCCCATCACGTCCGGGGTGAGGCCCATGTAGGCGAGGATGCCGGGCACGTCCATCGGCTGGATCTGCCCGCCGAGGAACCGGTCGACCAGCGTCTCGTGGTTGACGTTGTCGCGGTCCTTCCACCAGATCTGCCGGCAGCCCATGGTGCAGAAGTGGTAGGTCCTGCCGTCGTACTCCAGCGAGTGGTCGCGCACCCGCCAGCTCCCGTCACGGGACTGGGTCGGGTTGCAGGCCGGCAGGTGGCAGGTGCTGCACAGCCACGGCAGGGTCTCCGGCAGGGTCGCCTCGACGTTGTCGGCGTTGATGTTGTCGATGATGACGTCCCACTTGTCGCCGTACACCGACTCCCAGTTGGGGTACTTCTCCCGGAGCCACTCGCGCTCCTCCTTCGAGACCCCCGCCTTGGGCTTCCACCACAGGGTGGGCCGCCACCACCACAGGCCCATGTGGAGGCTGTGGTGCCAGGTGTCCAGGCCGCGCATGAACTCGTCCCAGAACCAGGGCTTCTTCAGCCCGTAGTCCTCGATCGTGCGCACGAACTGGTCGACGATCCACTCCTCCATGAACTCCCGGTAGGACTGCTTGCGGTGCTCCACCGGGGTGTAGTAGTCCATCGACGGGCCGGTCAGGGCGGCGAACGCCCGGGCGGAGCCCCAGAAACCCTTGTCGATCACCCACTGGGCGCGCACCGGGTCGTGCTCGACCAGGATCTCCAGGGTCGCGACGCCCTGCTGCGAGTGGCGGGCCTCGTCGGTCTGGATCGAGGAGATCATGTTGGCGAAGTTGATGTCGCCGGACTCCAGGGCGTCCGCCGACAGGGCGACGAACTGCAGGTTGGTGAAGCCGGTCTCGAAGGCCAGCGGCACCTGGAGCGCGCAGTCCACCGCGTTCGACGTGGTCATGATGCCGTCGAAGAGGGTCCGCAGCGAGATGGGCACCCAGTCGTTGGTGGTGTACGTCTTCTGGGTCCAGTCGTACTGCGGGTCCTTGCCGATGAACTCGTGGCCGAAGTACGTGGTCAGCGCGTTGTGCCGGAGTTCGTCGAGCTGGCCGAAGGTGGCCATGTTGCGCCAGGCTCCGTTCAGGCCGAAGCGGGCCATCTTCAGCTCGGCGAGCACCGCCGTGTACTCGACCTGGGCGACGCCGCCGAAGTGCATCTTGGTCGAGGACTTCCAGCCCTCGTCGAGCTGGTCGAAGGTGGTCGAGCGGGAGAGCGCGGCCTTCACCGCGTACGTCGACGTCTCCTTCTCCCGCTGCGTGTACACGTATTCCTGGTAGCTGACCTTGTAGTCCTCCTCCCACTTCAGCCAGGCCTCCCGGGGCACCTTGCCGGTGCCGCTGAACCATTCGGGGAAGACGGCCTCGTCGTCCACGTAGGTCAGGGTCCAGTCCACGTCGCGGACGAAGCCCTGCCACTCTTCGCGCTTGAGCAGTGCCATGTTGTCGAGGGTCCTTCCTCAGTCGACTTCGAGGTGGCCGAGCTGCCGGCAGACGCCGGCGTTGTCCCAGTAGCAGCGGATGCTGTCGATCAGTCCGTCCGCGTTCACGTGCATCAGGAACAGGTGGGGCTCGGAGAACGGCCGGCCCTGGGAGGCGATGAACGCCCACGCCGACTGCTGGGTGCCGGCGATGTCGCAGGCGACGACCACGTCGCCGTCGTCGTTTCCGTCGATGGAGTGCACGACGTTGTACAGGTTCGGGAAGGCGTTGATCAGCCCGCTCCAGATCACCTTGCCGATGGTGCGGACCTTGCCGTCACCGCGCATCACCCGCTGCTTCGCCCACACCTCGAAGGGGACGTAGGAGAAGTCGGCGTTGTCGGTGCACAGGTCGGTCATGGCCTCGACGTCGCGGCGCCGGTAGGCGTCGAAGAACTCGGTGACGACGTCGGTCGGTTTCCTGGTCGCGGTGACCGGGAGAGAGGCGAGTTCGGTCATGGGATCGGTGTCTCCTTTCAGGGGATCGAGTGAGTCGGCCGAGCCGGGCGGTCGAGTGGGCCGATCGCGCCGGGCGGCCGGGTCAGACGATCGCGACGTGGTCGGTCCGCTTCACGGCCAGGCGGCGGTAGAGCTGGTTCTGGCACCAGTAGACGTCCAGCCCGGCGATCTCCCCGCCGGCCACCGTGAACCGCCAGGCGCTGTCCACGTCGAGGTGCTTCTCCTGGTTGACCACGCCCAGCAGGTCCGCGGCCTGGGTGCCCTCGATCTTCACCTCGGCGACGACGACCGCGCCGAGTTCGAGCACGCTGCGGACGGTGAGGCGCAGGTCGGGGAAGGCGGTGACGATCTCCTGGACCACCGTGCGGACGGCGTCCTTCCCGCCGTCGGTGATCTGGAGCGGGTGGACGGTGACCCGGGCCTGGTCGGACACGATGGACAGGGCCGCCACGGCGTCCCGTTGTCCGAAGGCCGTCAGGAAGGCCTCCGCGATGCTGCGGGGGCTTGCGGTCATGGCTGACTCCTCGGTTCGGCTCGGGCTCACAGCAGGCGCAGCGCCTTCAGCACGGCGTCGGCGGTGGCCTCGGTGGAGTGGGGGTTCTGACCGGTGATCAGGTTCCGGTCCACGACGACGTGGGACGACCACGCGAAGGGCCCGTCGTCGAACACCGCGCCCGCGTTCTTCAGGGCGGCGTCCAGGTACCAGGTCAGGCCGATCTTGCCGGGCCTGGTCTGGTCCTCCTCCTCGTCGGTGAAGGAGGTGAGCCGGAAGCCCTCGAACAGCCACTGTCCGTCCTCGCGTTCCGGCGCGGAGAGCAGTACGGCCGGTCCGTGGCAGAGCGAGGCGATCGGCGCGTTGCGCGCGTGCAGGTTCGCCAGCAGCCGCCGTACGTCGGGGTTGTCCGGGAGGTCGGCCATCGGGGCGTGCCCGCCCGGCGTGAACAGTGCGTCGAACTCGCCGAGTTGCTCGTCGGTCAGGTCGGAGAGCGCGACCGGTGAGCGGAAGCCCTCGATGGCGTCCAGGCGGGCCTTGCGCTCGTCGGCGATGTTCTGGCTCGCCGACTCCAGTTCCGCCACCCCCTCGCGCAGGGTCTGCTCCGGCAGACCGCCGTCCAGGCCCTCGGCCAGCATGACGTCGACCAGCAGCCGGTCCTCTCGCCAGGCGATCTTCGCGGCCCGGCTGAGCAGTTCGTGCGCGTCGGCCGGCGTCCGCCCGGCGGCCACCAGCCGCTCCGCGATCCGTCGGCAGGCCATCAGGTCCTGCTCGGTGGTGTGGTGCAGGGTGATCCAGATGTCGTCCGGGTCGTGGTGGAACGTGCGGTACACCGAGGCGTAGTAGTCCCGGTCCTCGTCCGGGTAGTGGAAGATGAGTTCCATTCCGTAGGGGTCCGCGACCGGGGGCCGGCCGTCCGGCGTGATCACCACGACGTCGGCGCCCGCGGCGACGAACCGCTCGTAGGGCTTCAGTCCCTCCTCGGCGAAGTAGCCGGTCGGATGGCGGGACCCGTCGCGGAGTTCCAACTCCCGTGCGCTGGACACGAGATAGGCGATGCGAGGCATAGAAGTCTCCCGGTAGCCGGTCGGGTCGGTCCCGCGGAAGGCGGGAGTCCGGGGTGTGGTCGACGGCGGGGCGCCGTCGCCGGATTCACTGCCGTCCCTTTCCGCGGGGGCGATTTACTCAAAGATAGGAGAGGGGCACCCGTGGCACATCGAAGAATCCTGCTGCGGGATTGCGTATTCCTGTGGAAGGCGGTGCGCGGGGATCCCCGGAAAGCCGTCAGGCGCGCAGCGCGCGCCCGGAGAGCGCGTCACGGAATGCGCGCGGAGTGGTGCCGTACCGGTCCCGGAACTCGTTGATGAAGTGCGAGGCGCTGCGGTAGCCCACGGCCCGGGAGATGTTCGTGACGCTGGATTCGTTCTCGACGAGCAGTTCGCGTGCACGATTCAGCCGCATTTCCTTCACAAACTGGTACGGAGATTTCCCGGTCACCTCCCGGAAGAGATGCGAGAACGCGGAGGGGCTCATGAAGGCGCGCTCGGCGAGATCGCTCACGCAGAGCGGCTCCGCGATGTGCTCGTGCACGTACGCGATGACCGCGCTCACCGGGTTGCGGGCGCTCTCGCTCGCCGACCGTTCGATCAGCCGGCTGTACTGCTCGGCTTGGAGCGCCCGGTAGACGATCTCCTTCAGATAGACGGGCGCGAGCACCCGGCGGTCGGCGCCGGAGTTCAGCGCGCGCAGGAAGCGCAGGATCGCGTCCATCATCTCGCGGTCCAGCGCGGAGACGAAGGCGTGGTTCTTCTCGCGCCGGCACCGGGTATCGGTGAACGCCGTCGCCTGCCTCTCCAGCAGGATGTCCGACGACACCTGACGCACCAGTTCCGGGTCGAGCTGGAGTCCGAACGACAGGAACGGTTTCGCCGGACTCGCCTCGATGATTTCCGTCCGGAACGGCACGTCGTTGCTGATCGCCAGATAGGTGAACGGATCGTAGAAATAGTCGTTCCCGTCCGTCCGGACACATTTGCGGCCCTGCGCGATGACGCACAGGTGCAGTTCGCGGACCTCTTCCCGCGGGGGTGCCGCGGGTGCGTCGTACCGGTAGATCGTCAGTCCGGGCCAGAGTCCGTCATTGGTGCCCGTCTCGTGCGCCCGGGACGTGAGTTCGGCGACCAGGTCTCCGGAGGTGATGCGGAATTCGAGCGGATTCAACGGGTCGTTCATCGGTTCTCCCCTGCACGGAAGAGGGTGGATCGTCTGCCGGCCGCGGCTCGGCGCATCACGGACTCGGATCTTTCTGTGCTGGGGACGGTAGGACCGAAGCGGGGCGGAGGAAATCCGATCCGCGCGGCCGTCATCCGGATCGCGCGGGCAGTTGCGCTCGGGGGCGGGAGGGGGCGCGCGGGGGAGTGAGAGGGCGTGAGAGGGCGTGAGAGGGCGTGCGGGGGCCTGGCGAGCGGGTGTCGTGGAGGCCTGGCCTCGGTGCGGAGGGCGGCCCGGGGCCGTTTCCCTCGGATCTGCCCGGCTCGTGGACACGGTGCCGACCAGTGCCGGGTGATCCGAAAGAGGCGGCCCGGCCGCTCAGGGCTGCTTCAGGCGCAGCGTCTCCGAGGGCAGTTCGCCGAACTTGCAGCGGTACGCCTCCGCGAACCGCCCGGTGTGCCCGAAGCCCCAGCGGTACGCGGCCTGCGACACCGACGTCCAGACCTCCGGGTCGCTCAGCTCGGCGCGGACGCGCTGCAGCCGGACCTCGCGGAGATAGCGCATCGGGGTCGTCCCGAGGTGACGCTGGAAACCGTCCTGCAGGGTCCGCGCGCTCACTCCGGCCGCCTGGGCCAGATCGGCCACCGACCACGGCTGGTCACAGCTCTGTTCGAGAAGGTCGACCGCCCGTTGCACCACGTGCGGCCGGGCGGGCCGGCGGCTGGTGTGCAGCGTCTCGTAGTAGTTGTGCGGCTGGCCGCACAGCAGACCGGTGAGGACGAGGTCCTCGATCCGCGCGCTGAGCAGCGGCACCTGCTCCTCCCGCGGGCCCCGCTCCAGCTCCGCCCTGAGCAGGCCGACGCAGTCCACCCAGGTGCGCATCGGCCGGCGCCGCAGATCCATGCCGAAGTCGAACCGCAGCGGTGCCATCACCTCGCTGCACAGCAGCCCCTCCAGCCGCCGCTCCAGCGCGCTGCGCTCGATGCGCAGGTAGAGCATCGTGTAGTCGGCGTCGAAGCTGAGGGCGCCCCACTCCTCCGAGTGGAAGGCGACCCCGGCGGACGGTGAGGAGGGCGCGGTCTCCTGCCGGCCGCTGCGGCCCTCGCCCGTTCCCGAGAGCGGCAGGGTCAGGAAGTACATCGCCTCGGTGGTGGGTGCCGTCAGCCGCATCTCGGAGCCGTAGTCCATGTAGGCCAGCGTGATCCCGCCCAGCTGCGCCGCGTTCATATGGGCGTTCGGGGAGACCGCGCCCATGGCCTCCACCCGGTGCGGCACCAGGACCTCTCCGCCGACCTGCTCGATGACGTCGAGGTCGCCGGAGCGGAACTTCTGGGTACCGGCCAGCGGCTCCGGCGGCATCTCACACACCCTCTCGAAGGGAACGAACCGACCGTACTCACCGTGCCTGGGCAGGGGAAGAAGTGCGGCGCGGGGTTCCGGTCGGCCGGACGTCCCGGCGTGTCCGTGTCCCGTCCGCCGGTGTCCGGACCGTCTCCCGCCCCGTCCTCCCGGACCCGTGCCGGGACGGACGACGCGGGGCCCGTCCGCCGGACCCGCGCGGTACGGGGCGACGAAGGGCCCGTCGCCCGTGCCGCTCTCCGACTGACCGTGACAGCGAACCTGGACCGATTGCCACCAAAGGCGGACCGAACGCAATTCGTGACAGCGAAGATGGACCGCCGCAGGTCAGCTACTTGTTCGTCGGCCGTGAGCAGGAGGCAGAGAGCAGTTGACACTGAGATCGATCATGGCGGCCGGGCAGACGCCCATGGGCCTCCCGGACGAGCGCAGCGGTGGGAAAGTGGAGGGGTGAAGCCTCCGGCCAGTGGGTTGTTTGCCTCGACGGTGCCGTACTACGCGAGGTTTCGGCCCGCGTACGATCCCCGCCTGTTCGCTCTCCTCGGCCGGCGTTTCTCCCTGGATGGTTCCCAGCGGGTGCTGGATCTGGGGGCGGGCAGCGGAGCTCTCACTCTGCCGCTGGCTCCCCTTCTGCGGGAGGTGATCGCCGTCGATCCGGGGCCTGAAATGATCGCCGAGGGCCGTCGGCTCGCCGCCCGGGCAGGGGTGAGCGGCATCGACTGGCGACTCGGAAGTTCCGACACGCTGCTTGCGATGGACGTGGGGCCGGTCCTGCTGACGGTGATGGGCGCCTCGTTCCACTGGACGGACCGGGAACGGCTGCTGCGCGACCTGAACACCCTGATCGAACCCGAGGGCGCGGTGGTGCTGGCGACCTGCGGAGCCCGGCACGACGACCTCCAACCGCCGCCCTGGCTGCCCGTGGTCGAGGAGGTCCGCCGTCGCCATCTGGACCCCGAACGTTTTCAGGGCTCCGGTCCTGCCGGGTATCCCGACGTGCGTCACCAGGAGGTCCTGCTCCGCTCGCCGTTCTCCCGCATCGAGGAGGTTCACTGGGACCGGACGGTCAGCCGCAGCGTGGACGAGGTCGTCGGTCTTCAGCTCTCCTACAGCTTCACCAGCCCGGCCGCACTAGGCCCCGGCCGGGCGGCCTTCGAACGCGACCTCCGAGAGGCCCTGAACGCCTTCGGTCCCGACGGCGGATCGTTTGACGAGCGTGTCCGCACAGAGGCTGTCATCGCTGCCCGGCCCCCGGGGTGAGCTGGGCCGTCCCCCGGTGGGCTCTGTACTCCTGACCTGCTGTGGTTTACCTTCGCTGTCACGAACTGCGTTCGGTCCACCTTCGATGGCAATCGGTCCGGTTTCGCTGTCACAGGTCACCGACGATCTCGCAGTTCCTCGGTGCCGCCGCTCTCGAACTGGCCGTCGTGGCCGGTGCCGCCGGGCCGGCCGAAGGTCTCGGCCACGCCTGCCCGGCCGCCGGGACCGCCCCCGCGCAGCCTGTGCCTCGCGAGGGCGGGCCGCGTGGGAGGCCTTCGGCGTCGTGGCGATCCTCACCGTCCTGGAGATCTCGCTCTCGTTCGACAACGCGGTGGCCAACGCCGGGATCCTGAAGAAGATGAACGCCTTCTGGCAGAAGATCTTGCGCACCGCCGACGTGCGCGCTGACCGACAAGGACCGCTACCAGGAACTGGCCACCGGCGCCTTCGCCATCGCCGACGACATCGTCCTGATGGCGCTGGGCCTCGGCACCGGCACGATGTACGTGCGGTCCCTGACCGTCTGCCTGGTCCGCCAGGGCGCCCTGGACGACTGCGTCTAACCGGAGCACGGCGCCCACGACGCGAAGGGCGCCCTCGCCGTCCTGCTGATCGCCTGGTCCTTCCGGCCCTCGGCGCGGCGCAACAAGGCACTCGCCGAGGCGGAGGGAGCGGAGGGAGCGGAGGGGGCGGAGGGAGTGGAGAGTGCGGAGGGCGCGGACGCGAGGTCCGAGGTCTCCTCCGTCTCCTGAGCCGGCCCCCGGCGGTCTGCCGACCGTCCCCCTGGACCCGGCATGCCGCCCCCCTGGGCGGTGCCCGGCCCGCCGTATCCGGACCTGCCCGTCGTGCCCGAGCCGTCACCGCGGACCGCTCGGGTACGCGCGTTTCGCGAGGCGGCGGCCGGTCCGTTAGCCGGATGGCCAATTTCCGGTGAGCCGGCCGACAGGCGATGTCTAGCCACGTGAAGACGCCGGGCGTTGGTTCACTCACGTTGCACGGAGATTTCTCCCCTGTGTCGCATGGGTGAAGGGAATGTCATGGCACGCAACGTCTCGATCGCAGCGGTGAATTTCGCCGTCAGACCGGCCCGGGACTTCGACCAGTTCGCCGCGCACGTCGAGGAGGTGCTGCGTGGGGCCGACGGGGCCGACCTCGTCGTCCTCCCCGAACTGTTCACGGTGGAACTCTTCACCGCCCTGCCCGGCTGGCGCGACCTCCCGATCTCGGAGCTGACCCGGATCGACGGGTTCACGAAGGACTACGAGGAGCTGTTCCGGCGGCTGGCCCGGGAGCGCGGTCAGCACATCGCGGCCGGCTCCCACCTGGTGTCGAAGGGGGACCGCTTCGTCAACACGGCCTACCTCTTCGGCCCCGACGGTCTGGTCGCCACCCACGACAAGACCCACATCTTCCCGGCCGAGGCGGCCTGGTCCACCTTTGAGGGCGACGCCATGGAAGCCTTCGACCTGCCGTTCGCAAGGGTCGGCTTCAACGTGTGTTACGAGTGCGAGATCCCGGAGTGCGCCGCCACCCTCACCGAGCAGGGCGCCGAACTGATCATCGCCCCGTCCTACACCTTCACCGAGTACGGCTTCTGGCGGGTGCGGCACTGCGCCCAGTCCCGTGCCGTCGAGAACCAGGTGTACGTGGTCCACGCGTGCACCGGCGGCACCCCGGGCGCGCCGCTGCCGAACGGCTGGGCGCAGAGCAGCATCCTCAGCCCCTGCGACACCCTGTTCTCGCCCCGCGGCGTGGTCGCCGAGGCCACCCCCCACACCGAGTCGGTGGCCCGGGCCGTCGTCGATCTCGACCTGCTGGCGGAGAACCGGGCCAAGGGGGCGGCCCCCACCTACCGGGACCGTCGCCGCCGCAAGGACACCTACCGCTCCTGGCCGACCCACGTCGCCTGATCCGCGGCATCGACAACCGAGAAGGGAAACGGACATGGGACACCTGCAACTGCCCGAGGGAAAGCGCATCGCGGTCAACCTCGGCACCGACTTCGACGCCCAGGCGCTGTGGCTCGGTGGCTTCAACCGGCCGACGCCCGCGTTCATGTCGCGCGGAGAGTTCGGCGCCGAGGTCGGCGTGCCGCGACTGCTGGAGCTGTACAAGCGGTACGACATCAGGTCGACCTGGTTCACTCCGGGGCACTCGGTGGACACCTTCCCCGAGTGGTGCCGCAGGATCCGCGACGACGGCCACGAGTTCGGGCACCACGGCTACTACCACGAGATCCCGCCCGCCATCAGCCGGGAGACCGAACGGCGCCTGGTGGAGCTGGCGTTCGAGTCGTTCGACAAGGTGCTGGGCCTGCGGCCGACCGGCTACCGCTCCCCGTACTGGGACTACAGCGACAACACCCTCGACATCATCGAGGAGTTCGGCTTCGCCTACGACACCAGTCTGATGGCCCGCGACCTGGTCCCGTACCACCCGCGCCGCTGGCAGGTGAACTGGGAGCGGGGCAACGTCGCGGGCAAGGCCAGCGAGGTGCTGGAGATCCCGGTCAACTGGTACCTCGACGACTTCCCGCCGCTCGCCTACACCGGCCAGTCCACCGGCATGCAGGACACCGACACGATCTTCAAGCGCTGGCGTGACATCTTCGACTACGCCTACGAGAAGGTCGACAACGCGGTCTACGCCACGTGCGTCCACCCGCAGATCATCGGCCAGGCCCACAACATCATGTGGTACGAGCGGCTGATCGAGCACATCGCCTCCAAGGACGGCGTGTGGTTCGCGACCATGGACGAGATCGCCAGGACCTGGGTTCCCGACGACAACGACCGGGCCCTCATGGCCCAGCCCGACATCCGCGGTGTCGAGGCCCCGCCCGCGGACTCGAGCTGGGCCAGGCAGCAGTAACCGACGGAAGCCGCCCGGCCACCGACTGTCTCTGGTCCCCGCCCTTCCCCGCCCCGCCCTGCTCGGGGCGGGCGCGGGGCGGGGACGGCGCCACCGACGTGCGCCCGGACCGCATGTCGCCTTCCTCCGCCTAGGGTGGGAACGGAGTGTTCGACCGCCTCTACCGGGCGGACTGCTGACGGACCCGATCGCCCCTCCCCGGGCGGACGGCTGAGGAAACAGACGGCGAGGCTGTGCGAACGTGCCTGATCGTGCGGGCGGAGAGATCTTCTGGGCGGACGGGGCCGGATCACGGGTCGTCTACGACAGCCTGGGTGACCTGCTGGCGGAGTTCCGGCAGAGCGTCGACAGCGACCGCGCCATCGCGCTCTACCGGCCGACCGGACTGGAGAAGGGCTTCTTCGTCCTCTCGGACAGCACCGGCTTCCCGGCGGAGGCCGCCCTCGGCAACGAGCACCTGGTCCTCGACCAGCCGGTCGGTCTGAGCCGTCCCGGAACCGTGTCCGGCCTGCGGGTCCGCTCCACCCTGCGGCCCTTCGAATTCGGTCTGGCAGCCGCCCTGACCATCCCCTGGAGCGACCCGTTCGGCCAAGGCGTCGTGCTCGTCGGACTCGACGACGGGCGGCCGCCGTCCGGGCAAGGCGGCGTACCGTCCGTGCTGCGCCAGTCGGGGCGCCTCGCCCGGGTGGTCGCGGAGTCCCGGGTGACCAGCACACTCACCCTGCAACGCAAGTTCGGAAAGGCCCTGCGCGACGCCCTGTCCGCGGATCCCGGCGGCGGCGCGGTGGGACGGCTGAACGCCCTGGTGGTCACCGCCCGGGAGCTCTTCGGCTCCGACGCCGCCTACCTGGCGCTCCCCGAAGCGGCCACCGGAACCAACTACTACTTCGCCTCGCTCGTCCAGGTCCGCACAGCGGAGTTCCGGCAGCTCCGGATGGAGTTCGACCAGGGACTCGGCGGTCTGGCGCGCACCGAGGGCAGGGTCGTCACCTCGTCCGACTACGCCACCGACCACCGGCTGAGGCTGGCCCCGGTCGCCGAGACCGGCAAGGAGGGCCTGGTCTCCGCGATGGCCGCGCCCCTTGTGAACGGGTCGTCGATGCAGGGCGTGCTGTACGTCGGCTCCCGCTCGCCCAGGCCGTACAGCGCCACCGACGAACTGCTGCTCGCCGAGTTCGCCGACTACGTGGGGCTGCTCATGGGACAGCCGGACTTCCTCGCCGACACCCGCCGCGCGCACCTGGCCCGTCTGCGTGAGGACTTCGCGCACTCTGTGCACGACTCGGTGGTCCGCGCCCTCGTCCACATCGGGTTCACCGCCGAACAGGCGTCCGCCGAGACGACCGCGACACCGGGAGCGACGGATTCGACCGCGATCGACGTCATCCGCAGGACAGCGCAGGAAGCGCTGCACACGCTGCGCGATGAACTCGGCGATCTGATGGCGGGGGACGTGGCCGGACCTGCGGTCACCGTCGAGCACGTGCTGCGGAGCGTCACCCGGGTGCCCTGCCCGCCCGGCGCCGTCCGTCACGTCATGCTCTTCGGGCCCAGAGTGGACTCCTCCCTGTCGGCGAAGGTCGCGACGGCCCTGATCCAGGTCGGCTCCGAAGCCCTCACCAACTCGATGCGCCACTCAAGGGCGGCGAACCAGACGGTGGAGCTGGTCTCGGGGGAGGAGGACGTCCGGTTGCGGATCACCGACGACGGACAGGGATCCCCGTCGGCCGCGATGAGCCCGTCCGAGCTGTCCGCGACGGGGCACCTCGGAATCGCCTCGATGCACCGGCGCGTCGAAGCCCTCGGGGGAGAGATCAGCATCACCTCACGGGCCGGTGACGGCACCAGTGTCGACGTACGGATTCCGAGGATCTGAATCATGGACCCCATCCGGTTCTGCGCCGTCGACGACCACGACATCGTCCTGCTCGGCGTGGAGGCCATGGCCTCCCGCGAACCCGATCTCACCTTCTGCGGCGGTGCCGGCGACGCCAGGCACGCGATCACCCTCGTCGGCGCCGCGTCGCCGGACATCGTGCTGCTCGATCTCCGGCTCGGCAGCGGCAACAGCTTCGAGCTCTGCGCCGAACTGAGGCGTCAGGCACCCGATGCGGCGGTCGTCATGTTCTCCGCCTTCGGCAACCAGGAACTGCTGGAAGGCGCCATCGAAGCGGGCGCGGTCGGCTATGTCCTGAAGGACACCTCGACGGCCGGACTGCCCGAGGTACTGCGCACCGTACACAGGGACGGCGCCTACTTCGACCCGCGTGTGGTCGGCAGGAGCCTCATCTCCAGGGTGCGCGGCGAACCGCAGCACACACCGCTCACGGACCGGGAACTGCGGATCGCGCGGTACGTTGCCGAGGGCAAGGACAACTGGGAGATCGCGGAGGCGCTGAACCTGAGCGTCCACATGATCAAGTTCCATGTCAGCGCACTGCTCAGGCGTTACGAGGTCAGACGTCGCGCAGAACTGGTCCGAGTCCTCATGGAGCGGCACATCCTCTGAACCCGGCCCAAGCCGTCGGGCCTGAAGCCGTTCCGCGCGGACAGGGCGAGCGCAGCTGTGACGGAGATCGTGCCGCGTCTCGCTGAGGTCGAGGCGGATCTGCGGCGTCTCGTCGAGACACCGCCTGGCCTCGAAACAGCTCATCGAGGTCACCACTCGAACATCGCTGTCCGGCAGGAGCCGACCGGCAGGGCCGCCGCACGCGCCGCCCACACCGCGCGGACGGCCGGTACGGTCAGCCGAAGGTGAAGGAGTAGGCCGTCAGCCCCGGTGACAGGCCGATGGTGACCGTGCCCGCCTCCGGCGACCGCGTGGCGACGACCGTGCGGATGTCGGGTGGCCCGGAGACCCGGATGGTCTTCCTGCCGGTGCCGGAGGAGACCGTGAGAGTGCCGGTGCCTCCGACGTCGAGGTAGACCTCGGATGCGTGGAAGGAGAGCCGCAGTCGCGCGTCCCTGCCCGCGGTGAGCGACTCCTCGCCGACGTTCCAGGTGCCGGAGAGGGCGAAGGAGCCGGCCGGGAGGGAGGCGGGCAGGGTGAACCGGCCGGTCTCGTAGGCGGCGGCACCGTGGTAGCCCTGCTGGCGCCCGGCGCCGAGGTAGAGCTCCGGAGTCTGGCCGGGATCCTCGGGTGTGGTGTCGGGAAGGTTGCTCGCCTGCGGCAGGGCGCGCCCCGGATGCGCGGTGGTGAGCAGTTCGCGGATGAGCAGTTCTTCGCTGTCGTAGTCGCCCTCCCCGACGGAGATGTGCCGGATCCGCCCGGTGGCGTCGATCAGGTACGCGGCCGGCCAGGACTGGTTCCCGTACGCGTCCCAGGTGTCGTAGGAGTTGTCGAGTGCCACCGGGAAGGTCAGGCCCAGCCTGCGCACCCCGGCGGCGACGTTGGACGGGACGTGCTCGAAGGCGTACTCCGGGGTGTGCACGCCCACCACTTCGAACCCGGCGGAGGCATAGGTCCTCGCCCACGCCTCGGCGTGGGGAAGCTCGCGCTGGCAGTTGATGCACGAGTAGGCCCAGAAGTCGACCAGGACGACCTTGCCCCTGAGCGAGGCCAGGGTCACCGGCCTGCCGCCGGGTGTGTTCAGCCACGTGCCGATCCCCGCGAAGGCGGGTGCCGCGCCGCAGTTCCTCAGCCCGGTCCCGCAGTCCTTCGACGGTGTGCTGCCGCCGGTGGCCGCCGAGACCCCCTTCTCCAGCGAGTCGCCCAGGGACTGCGTGTAGTTCGGGATGTCCCGCTGGACGACGTCGGAGAGGTTGAAGGTCAGGGCGACGGCGAGCACGATCATCACCGCTCCGCTCACCCGGCGGAAGAGGGCCTGTCGGCGCCGGTAGGCCTGGAGCCACCGGCTCATACCGCGTCCCGCCAGCGCGAAGGCGAGCAGCGGGAGCGCGGTTCCCACCGCGAAGCCCAGGGTGAGGGCGATGGTGTCCGGGCCGACGTGGCGCGTCGCGCCGGCCACCGTGATGGCGGCCAGCACCGGTCCCGCGCAGGGCACGAAGACCGCGCCCAGGGCCACCCCGATCAGGAAGCCGCTGCGCCCGGTGCGCGGGGTGAGCTGCGGGAAGCGGTAGAAGGGGCGTTCGATCAGATGTCCGAGCGGTGGCACCAGCATCCCGAGCCCGACCAGGACCAGCAGTCCCAGGCCCGTCCAGCGGATGGCGCCCTCGGGCAGGTGCAGGACAGACAGGAGCAGGCTGCCGAACAAGGTGAACACGGCGAAACTGACAGTCAGGCCGAGCACCACGGCGTACGGTCGGCGCCGCGCCGCGGCCGTGTCGGGCCGGGCGCTGCCACCGCCCAGCAGGACCACCGGAAGCACCGGCAGCACGCAGGGCGACAGTCCCGTGATGACCCCGCCGACCAGCCCGATCAGCACAAGCGTCACGTCACACCCTCCTGCCGGTATCACGGACGAGTACGGAGTCCCGCCCGGGGGAACTCACGGGCCCGACACCTTCGATCCTATGCAGGTCCCTCGGCCCTATGCAGGTCCCTCGGCCGCGTCCTACGCCACGGAGGTGTGCGGCGTGAGGATCACGGAACCGTGATATCGACGGGTCGACGGCCGCCGCACTCACGCGGCGGGACATGACAGCGCTCCTGGGCAGCCGCGGAAGCCGAGCAGCACCAGCATGTGACTCCCGCCCCGCCCGCGGGCCTCCGCAGCCCCGGGTCGTGGTCCGCGCCGGCCAGGCCCGGGTGGAGGACAGAGCATGGTGGTCCCGCTGGGACTCTCCGGCGTCCCCCGGCCGTCGATGAGCCTTTCCTGCCGGATCCAGCACCCCAGGACCCACGCCCGCCGGGGCAGCCGGTCCGCTGCCTGTGCGCCCTGTACCGTCGGCATTCCCGCAGGAGCTGCACCGCAAGCCGGACAGCCACCCAGCCAGAGACCGCAGAGCCGTCTGACGGCAGTGCGGCGCTGCCGAGGCGTGCGGTGACCGTCCGGCGAAAGGCGCTCCCGGACGCCCGTGCCGAGGACGCCCGTGCCGAGGTGGAGGGGGGTGGGCACCGGGTGCGGTGCCGATGGCGGTGAGCCGCCCGTTCCCGGCCGGGGAAGGGGCGGCTCACGCGATGCGCGGGGTGGTTCTACTGCACGGTGACCGTGACGGTGTCGGAGTGGGTCCTGCCCACCATCACCCGGTAGCTCTGGGTGCCCTTGGCGGTGGGCCGCGTGGTGATCAGGAAGGACTTGCCCTTCTCGACCTTCGTGCTCGTCTTGAGCGTGGTCCACTTGCCGTTCTTCTCCTGCTGGAGCCGCACGGAGGTACCGGTCGGGATGCCGGTGGTGCGTCCGGTGAAGCGGACGGAGCGCCCCGCCTTCACGGTGGTCGGGTTGGCCTTGACCGTGACGGAGGCCGCGGCCCGGCTCATGCTCGGCCTCGGGGTCGGCGTGGGGGAAGCGGCGAATGCCTCGGCCGAGCCGGCGGAGACCAGCACCGCGGACAGCGCACACGCCGCCAGGGCGTGCGCTCGGCGGCTGTGGAACAAGGTGACCATGGTGTCTCCCGTAGCTGGATGGCTTGATCAGCGGGCGCCCGCTGCGCGGGGCTGCGCCGTGGGGCGATCACTCACCCGCATCAGGCTGTGCCGGATGTCCCGGAAAGGCATCCGGGAAAGTCACCGAAAGTCATGGCTGCGTCACGGCATCCGGGCTTCGCCCAGCTCAGCGGGCGAGTGACCGGCCGGTTCCTTTGCCTGCATATTGCCTTGGGTGCGGCTGGGACTCCGTGGGGTGCCGTCGACCGCAGCGTCAGTCGCGGTCGCTAAGTTCTGGATCCGCCTGTTCCCGTGGAGCGTGCGGCCGCAGGGGGACACCGCACCTGAGGGCCAGGCTCATGTGCGCGGACCGGGTGACACGCGGTCGCACCTGTCCCTCCAGGCGGCCTCGTCGCCGACCTGCGCCATGAGGCCGGAGGGCCGTCCGCGTCTGCATCGTCAAGGACAGCGAAGACACTGCCCGTCCTCAGTCGTCGCCTCTTGCGCAAGCGCACTCCTGCACCACGCCGACCGCGACATCCCGACTCGGCGACCGGAACGCGGCCGCCGAGTCGGGATGTGGGAACGCGTGGGGTCGCCATCGACGGTGTCCCGTGAAGTGGTCCAGCGGGTGGTGTCTGCCCACGGCATGCACCCGTCGTCGGCCTCCGCTCCCTGAACAAGGGCAGGCCACATCGCACAAGTTCCCCTGCTGAATGAGTAGTTCGACCGGAGGAGCGCACAACGGTCCTGTTCCAGTCTCACCTGGCGCGGCTGCTGGAGCCGATACGTACGGCTGACGGAGTTGCGATCCGCCGGGCCTCTCGCATCGGGCGCCAACTGCTACTGCCGGTACCGACGTTAGAGTGATCGGGTGGATGTCGGTGCGGTACTGATCGCGGTCGCCGGTGTCGCGGGAACGCTCGGGGGCGCGCTGCTCACCCAGCGAGGCGCCGACCGCGCCAAGCGACGTGAGCTGGAGACGACCCGTGCTTTCGAGGACGCCCGCGAGCACCGCGAGCTGCGACGCGGCTGCTACAGAGAGCTTCACAGGGACGCGCGACGGTTCTCCACAGCACTCGGCCGTCATCTGTACGTCATGCGGGACCGTACGGCCGAGGCCGAGGATATTCAGGCGTTGGAAGGAATCAAGGACACCTACCGTGACCGCTGGTCCGAGGCCTTGATGATCGCCTCTGACTCGGTGGTTCCTTCGGCTCACGACGTGAACGAGGCACTGACCACGGTCTACGGACAGGTCAAGCGCCTGGAGCAGGGAAACCCTCGACCCGGCGAGACTCTACGGTCGGCGGCTGAAGCGCAACATTCGCTCTGGTTCCTGATCGATGCCATGACGCAGTCCATGCGCTGTGATCTCGGCGTGACTGACCGGCTGCCGCACCCGGTCGCACCGAATCACGGGCAACTTGAGGCCATGCGCGATGATTTCGGCAGAACCGAGGAGCCGTGAAGGCGATCTCGTAGAACGCCCCCGCAGCACCGGACCAACTGGCTCGTACGTCGAGCAGGTCCTCATCCCCTGTAGTCCTGCATCCGCCAACCCAGATCGCCCCCAGCCTGCGCCCGTTCTCGCCGGAGAGCCCCTAGGCCCGGGGGACTTCCTCCTGGTCCGGCGCCGGGTGGCGGTCGGATTCGGGCCGATTCGGGTCCGCCTGTTCTTGCTGAGCCGATGACGGCGGGAACAGGCGGTCCTCCAGAACGGGCAGTCCGAACAGCAGCAGGAGCATGACCACCGGGGTGAGCAGAGCTGTGACGATCACGTTGCCTCCCCGTGAAGCTGACGATCACGGTTGTCACTCCGTGGCAAGTCGGCCATGACCACCGTGCGGCCGAACGGGGGACATGGCACGCGGAGACCGGCTGTATGTAGACCGATCGGGTGATGCGTATCCGTGTCTTGGCAGGCGGGGGAGTTCGGGCGCGGGGCGTCCTTCCTCTCCAAGGCCGCCATGCACGTGCGTGCACCCGCATTCGCCGCACCAGAGCCGGCCGTCGCGCTGCTGTCCGCAGGCACCGGTGGAGATATGGCGGCAACCATGCCGTCGTTGCGGCACCGTAGCCTTCAGGGCCGTGTCATCAGCCGTCCTCCTTGGCCGCCTCCAGTGCCTCGAACACGGTGAGCGCGTCGCGGAGGGCGGCGACGTCGTGGGTGCGGACGTAGTCCGCCCCGGCGCGTGCGGCGTACAGTTCCGCCGCCAGCGTGGCCGGGCCGATCCCGGAGACGGTGCTGCCGGTGAGTGTCCGCAGGAACGACTTGCGGGACGGTGAGATCAGCACCGGCAGGTCGAAGCGGGCTTTGAGCTGTTCGAGTCCGGCCAGGGTCCGCAGCGACGGTTCGGGACTGCTGCCGAGGAAGTAGCCGAGTCCGGGATCGATGACCAGTCGGTCGCGTCCTACCCCGGCCGCTTCCAGCGCGGCCAGGCGGTCGGTGAAGAACGCCTCGATTCCCCGGCACACCTGTGCGGCGTCGGTCCGCACCTCGGTGGCGGGCCCATGGCGTTGTACGGAGTGCATGACGACGAGCCGGCAGCCGGTGGCGGCGAGTGCCTCGTACCGGTCCGGATCGTCGAAGCCCTGGATGTCGTTCAGGTATGCGGCGCCGTGGGCGGCGGCGAACAGCTGTGTCGCGGGTCGGTAGGAGTCGACCGAGACCGGAACGCCCTCGGCGACCAAGTGGTCGAGTACGTCGGCCAGTCGTCCGATCTCCTCGGCCTCCGTCACCTGCTCGGCTCCCGGGTGGCTCGCGGCGGGCCCGAGTTCGATGACGTCGGCGCCCTCGGAGCGCAGCCGGTGCGCGTGTGCCACCGCGGCGTCCGAGGTCAGGTACCTGTTCCCGTCCGAGAAGGAGTCCGTGGTGATGTTGACGATCCCGACCAGGGACGGCCGGTGGATGCCCACGGGTGAATTGGGGGTGTGCTCAGTCATGGAGTCCGAGTTTCTGGTAGATCTCCGTCGTCACCGTCGAGAAGTTCATGGTCATGAAGTGCAGCCCGGGCGCCTCTTCGGCGATCAGGCGGCGGCACATCCGGGTGGCGTGGTCGATTCCGAGCGCCCTGACCGCACGGGGGTCGTCCTGTGCGGCAAGCATGTGCTCGGCCAGCTGGGTGGGGAAGGCGGCGGTGGAGAGGGTGGGGATGCGGTGCAGTGAGCGGATGGTGGTGACCGGCATGATCTCCGGGATGATCGGCGTCTCGCATCCGGTCGTCGTCACGCGGTCGCGGAAGCGCAGGTAGTCGTCGACGTCGAAGAACATCTGGGTGATGGCGTAGTCGGCTCCGGCCCGGCACTTGTCGACGAAGTGACGGATGTCGGCGTCCCGGCCGGGGGAGCGCGGGTGCATCTCGGGGAAGGCCGCGACGCCGACGCAGAAGTTCCCGGACTCCTTGATCAGGCTGACCAGTTCGGCCGCGTAACGCACCCCGTGCGGGTGCTCGGTCCAGGGGCCGAGCGGATCGCCGGGAGGGTCGCCGCGGAGGGCGAGGATGTTGCGCACGCCCTGGTCGGCGTAGTGGCCGAGGATGTTGCGCAGTTCGGCGACGCTGTGGCCGACGGCGGTGAGGTGGGCGACCGGGGTGAGCGTGGTCTCCTGGGCGATCCGTCCGGTGATGCTGACGGTCCGGCCGCGCGTCGAGCCGCCGGCACCATAGGTCACGGAGACGAAAGTGGGCGACAGTGCTTCCAGCCGGCGGATCGCGGTCCACAGGCCGGCTTCGGCCGCCGCGCTGCGCGGTGGCATGAACTCGAACGAGTAGGAGCGGCCTCCCCGTTGAAGGAGGTCGCGAATGGATGCCGCGCCGTCCGGCCTTGTGCTGGGCATACCGAGAGCCATGGGCTGATGCTTTCTCCGGGGCCGGGCCGGGCCGGGGGAACGCGGCGGACGCGTCCTCCCGGACAGGCGGGGTTTGTGGTCAGGAGGCGGGCAACTCCGCACGGACCGTACGGGCGGCGGTGACGAGGTTCTCCAGGGCGGCGCGGGTCTCGGGCCAGCCGCGGGTCTTCAGCCCGCAGTCGGGGTTGACCCACAGCCGCTCGGCGGGGATCGCCTTCAGCCCGGTCCGCAGCAGCTCGGCCGCTTCCGCGGTGCCCGGGACACGCGGCGAGTGGATGTCGTAGACGCCTGGGCCTGCCTCGCGCGGGTAGCCGTGGGCGGCGAGTTCGCGGGCGACCTGCATGTGGGAGCGGGCGGCTTCCAGGCTGATGACATCGGCGTCGAGATCGTCGATGGCCTGCACGATGTCGCCGAACTCGGCGTAGCACATGTGGGTGTGGATCTGGGTGTCCGGCCGTACCCCGGCGGTGGTGAGCCGGAACGCCTCGGTCGCCCACGCGAGGTAGGCGGGGTGGTCGGCGGCCCGCAACGGCAGGGTCTCGCGCAGCGCGGGTTCATCGACCTGGATCACCGAAGTCCCGGCCGCCTCCAGGTCGTTGACCTCGTCGCGCAGGGCGAGGGCGACCTGGCGGGCGGTGTCGGCGAGGGGCTGGTCGTCTCGGACGAACGACCAGGCGAGCATGGTGACCGGGCCGGTGAGCATGCCCTTGACCGGGCGGTCGGTGAGGGACTGGGCGTACGACGTCCAGCGCACGGTCATCGGTTCGGGCCGGGAGATGTCGCCGGCCAGGACCGGCGGGCGCACGTAGCGGGTGCCGTAGGACTGGACCCAGCCGTGCTGGGTGGCCAGGTAGCCGGTGAGCTGTTCGGCGAAGTACTGGACCATGTCGTTGCGTTCGGGCTCGCCGTGCACCAGGACGTCGAGGCCGGTCTTCTCCTGGAAGGCGATCACCTCGCCGATCTCCGTCTTGATCCGCTCCTCGTACCCGGCCGTGTCGATGCGTCCGGCACGCAGGTCGGCGCGGGCGGTGCGCAGTTCGCCGGTCTGTGGGAAGGAGCCGATGGTTGTGGTCGGCAGCAACGGCAGCCCGAGGCGGGCCCGTTGGGCGCGGGCGCGTTGGTCGTAGGGCTGCGAGCGGCGGGCGTCGGCCTCGGTGACCGCTCGGGTCCGGGCCCGGACGGCGGGATCGTGGGTGATCGGCGAACCGGCCCGGGAGGCCAGATCGGCGCGGTTGGCGGCGAGTTCGGCCGCGATGGTGTCGGTGCCCCGGGCGAGTCCCTTCGCGAGGGTGACGATCTCGGCGGTCTTCTGCTGCGCGAAGGCGAGCCAGCGCAGGATCTGCGGCTCGATGTCCCGTTCGAGGGCGGCGTCGAGCGGGACGTGCAGCAGGGAGCAGGAGGCGGCGACGTCGACCCGGTCCGCCAGGCCCAGCAGTGTGCCGAGGGTGGACAGGGACTTCTCCAGGTCGTTCACCCAGATGTTGCGGCCGTCGACGACACCGGCGACCAGCCGCTTGCCGGGCAGTCCGCCGACGGCCGCGAGGCCGTCCAGGTTGGCGGCGGCGGCCTCGGTGAAGTCCAGGGCCAGCCCCTCCACCGGGGCCTGGGCGAGGACGGGCAGGGCCTCGCCGAGCCGGTCGAAGTAGGAGGCGACCAGCAGCTTGGGCCGGTCGGTGAGCGCGCCGAGGTCCCGGTAGGCGCGGGCGGCGGCGTTGAGTTCGGCCCGGGTGCGGTCCTGGACCAGGGCGGGTTCGTCGAGCTGCACCCAGTCGGCGCCGGCCGCGCGCAGGTCGGCGAGAACCTCGGCGTAGACCGGGAGCAGCCGGTCGAGGAGGGTGAGCGGTTCGAAGTCGGCGGGCACACCGGGTGCGGGCTTGGCGAGCAGGAGGTAGGTGACCGGACCGACCAGCACGGGCCTGGCCGTGAGGCCCAGAGCGAGGGCTTGCGTCAGCTCGGCGACCTGCTTGGCCGTGTCGGCGGTGAACACCGTGTCCGGGCCGAGTTCGGGGACCAGGTAGTGGTAGTTGGTGTCGAACCACTTGGTCATCTCCAGCGGCGCGACGTCCTGCGTGCCGCGGGCCATGGCGAAGTAGCCGTCGAGGGCGTCGGCGCCGACGGCGTCCCGGTGCCGCTCGGGGATCGCGCCGACCATGACGGTGGTGTCCAGGACGTGGTCGTAGTACGAGAAGTCGCCGGTCGGGACCTCGTGGATGCCGGCGTCGGCGAGTCGGCGCCAGTTGGCCGCGCGCAGTTCGGCTGCCGTGGTCCGGAGGGCGTCTGCGCTGACGCGGCCCTTCCAGTAGTTCTCGATCGCCTTCTTCAGTTCCCGGTCCGGTCCCTGGCGGGGGTAGCCGTACACGGTGGCCCGGACTGCCGCGGCTGCGGACTTGGTGGTCACGGAGATCTCCTTCGCGAGACGATTCCCTGAGATCCCGGCGACGGGACGAGAGCGCGAAGGGTGACGGAACCGGGCGGAGACAGCCCATGGCCGCCCGCTCGGTATGTACGCCGACCCGCCCACGAGGTCACCGGGATGTCCGCGCGCGGAGTCGTCCGCACACGGGCAGGTGGCAGGTCTTCGGACTCACGGGCACGCCCTCCTTCGTCAGGAGGACACCTACTGGCCGTCGCTTCCCAGACCCCGTACGTCGGGTCCAGTGCGTATGACGGCGGTCGTTCCCGCTCACCGCTGCGGGGCAGTCCCGGATTCCCACCGGGTTCCCTCTTACGACGCATCCCGCCTGGCGGACGGGGCGAACCAGCTGCACCGGCCAGCCTACGGGGACGGTGGCGAGTACGGAGGGTCACGTCCATCATTCGGATGGTGAGCCGAGACACGCGGGTGACCAGGTGTGAAACCGGCGACGGGCGGGAAGACGCCGCCGGCCCGCCCGTTTCCCCGGCCTCCATACCTCCGCTTCCTGCCGGCCGTCCCCGCCGACGGCTGTCGGACAGCAGGCGCCTTCACCCGAATGAGGGCTGTTGTCAGCACGCTCGAACGCTCGAACGGCGATCCCGCGCAGTGACCGCATCACCGCATCACCGCATCGTCGGAATCATCGGAATCGTCGTATGCGCTGTACCAGTTACCGTCGGCAGGTGCGTACTCGGCGCCGATCGCGGGGAGGGCGTGGGCGGCGTCACCGGCGACGGAGACGATGACACCGGGGGTGCTTCGGACCGAGGGGTCGATGAGCCCCGCTCACGGCTTTCGGGGAGGCGATGCGGGTGCGTCGGCCGCCGGTGACAGGCCCGATGCCGACGAGGGCGGGGCCGGCGTCGGTGAGCAGTTGCCGGACAGCTCCGCGGCCGACGGGAATGCGCCTGGGCCGCACGACGAGGTCGGCGCAAGGACGAGGCCTCCGCGTACGACGGCTTGGGGTCGGGGTTGCGCCACAGGAACTCGGGGTGGTCGGGCAGGACGTCACCGGGCTTGGTGAGAGGGTTGCCGCGCGGGTGCATCACTGAGCGGCCTCCTGGGCCACGAGGGCGATGGAACGCTGGCCGACCAGGCCTATCGCTCCATCTCCGACCGTCTGGTGACCCTCCGGATCCGCCCCGGCGAGCCCGTCAACGACGAGCGGATCGCCGCCGAACTCGGCTTCGGGCGCACGCCCGTCAGGGAAGCCCTCAAGCGGCTGGAACACGAGCGGCTCATCGT
Organism: Streptomyces sp. NPDC104367; assembly: GCF_055583825.1. NCBI lineage: Bacteria > Bacillati > Actinomycetota > Actinomycetes > Kitasatosporales > Streptomycetaceae > Streptomyces > Streptomyces sp. NPDC104367. The sequence goes on from NZ_JBVJND010000020.1 coordinate 180,301, forward strand.
CGCCCACCCCCCGCGCGGAACCTTCGCCACCGAGGTGCAGATCGCCGGCCTCGGACACATCTCGGAAGTCCGCAAGCGGCTCGAACCCCTCGCGGCGGGCATCGCGGCCCGACGTGCCGGCGAGGACGACCGCGCCGGCCTCGAAGGGCTGCTGCCGGGCCTGGCCGGCCACGATCCGCAGCGTCATCTGACGCCCGGCCCGTCCGCGGCAGGGGCCTGCGCCGGTCCAGGGCACGGACCTGCCGGCGGCACGCGTCCCGCGCGTCAGTGTGCCGCGCCCCGTGAGTCCTCCGGGCGCATGCGCGGCCTGCCCGCCAGGCTGGCCCACAGATGCGGAGCGATGTCGTCCTCGGGGAGCTGGGCGATCATGTAGCGGACGCAGCGCTCGATCTTGACCCGCCACAGGCGGGCCGCCTCGTTCCCGTCGGCGTCGCACAGCGCGTCGTGGACGGCCGTGTCCTCGTCGGCGATGGTGTCGCAGGCCTGGCTGTAGTTCATGTCCAGGACCGTGACGAACATCCGCAGCCGGGCCGTGAGGCGTTCGAAGGTCGTCGCGGCCTGCGGCAGATCCGCGATCCGGGCGAGGGCGTCCTGGTACCTCAAGTCGTCCTCGCGGATGCGGAGATGGTCGTTGTCCCGGGCGGCAGCCCGGACCTCCGCCAGTGCCGCCGAGGCCGGGGCGAGGTTGTCCCGGCCCAGCATGGCGATGCGGCGCATGAGCAGCGCGCCGAGGCTCGCGCGCAGTGCGTAGAGATCGAGCACGTCCTTCGCCGTGACGGCGGGCACCGCGGTCGCTCCGCCGGGCAGCAGGTCGAGCATGCCCTCCTCGGCCAGAGCGTGCAGGCCCGCGCGGATCCTCCGGCGTGACAGGCCGAGGCGGAGAGCGAGCGGAGCCTCCCGGACGCGGTCCCCCGGCCGGTGGCCCCCGGTGAGGAGGGACTCACGCAGCAGACCGACGACCGGATCCGCCGTGAGCGGGGCACCGGGCGGGACGTCGGAGGATGTGATCCGCACCGCGATTCCCGGGGCGCGCGGGTCGGGGGCGCGCACATCTTGGGCGTTCGAGTCACTGTCAGGCCCGCAGATGGCCGGACTGTCGTACGACGGACGCGGAGCGGCGATGCGGGTGAAGGCGGCTGCGGTAGGGGTCCATGTGCTCGACCAGGTCAGCAGCGCGTCCCGCAGCCGGGGCAGGCCGGGTGTGACCCCGTGGGGGAGCCGGGCCCGGGCGGCGAGCAGCCGCCGGGCCTCGGCGGTCCACTCCTCGGGGCTGGGCGCGTGGTGCCAGCGCGGCCGCGAGGACAGGGACGCACCTGATCGGTCCAGGTCCGCGCACGCCTGGGCGCTCACGCCGTACGCCAGGAGGTGGACCCGGGCTCCGCCCACCGCGGCGGGCCGCACCTGTTCCATGAACGCGTCCAGCGCGCAGTGGTCCGACCCTTCGGCGCCGTGCTGCCGGCCCCTGAGGGACGCGAAGGCGGAGGCCACGGCCAGTACGTGAGAGGCCTCCCGGTCCTGCCCGAACAGCCGGTCCGCGAGGGGAGCCGCGGAGGTGTCCGCGGACCGGCTCCGCCCCGAGCGGGCCGTCACCGCGAGCACACACAGGGGCGGGGCGACGAGCAGACCGACGGCCTCCTCGGCGTGGTCCGGCAGGGACCAGGCCCGGCATGGTGTGACGGCGGCACGGTCCTCCCGCTGGACGTGGTAGGCGCGCCAGATGCGGTTCACGGTGCTCTGGCTCAGGCCGGTCTCGGCCGCCATGGAACGGGTCGACCAGGCCTGTTTCCCGCCGTTCGGGGGCGGGGTCAGGGTGCGGACGAGAACGTGGGCGACGGTGTCGTCGTCGGCCGTGGGGGGCCGGCCGGGACGAGACTGTTCGTCCAGCCCGGCCAGGCGCTCGGCGAGGAAGCGGGCGCGCCACTTGCCGACCATGTCACGGGAGACGCCGAGGCGCCTGGCCACGTCGCTGTTGGTGGGCTCCTCCGCGCAGGCCAGGACGATCTGCGCGCGCAGTACCCGGGCCTGTGAGCAGGTGCGACTGCGCGTCCACTGGAGCAGGGCGACCCGTTCGTCCTCGGTGAGGACCACGGCGTCGCGGGGACGGCCGACCATGACCGTAATCGTAGCCGAACTTCTGACTCGGGGGGCTTTTGGAACCCGCCGCGACGACGGGGGCATTGTTGGCCGCTCCCCGGCTTCACATACTTCGTTGCCATCCGGCGGCCACGTCGCCGGCGTCCCCAGGAAACCGTGAGTTCGCCTCTGGCGGGCCCGGGCCGAGACTCTCGCCGGGCAGCACTCGCACCACCGGAACCGCAGGTTCCGTACCCGGCCCGCCAAAGCCGCGGCGGCAACCGGCAGCCCGGCACTCATGCCACGACATCAACCCCGACCTGGCCCGGACCTATCCTCGAAGAGAGGGTCCGGGTACCGCTCCCGGAGGCTGTGATGAACGAAAACGCAGGGAACAGAGTGGACGACGCGCCTCTGTCGCGCTTCCACAAGAAACTGGCGCTGTACTCCTCCGGGGGTCCCTTCCTCGACGGCTACGTCCTGAGCATCATCGGCGTCGCCATGGTGCAGATCACGCCGCAGCTGCACCTGTCCGACTCCGCCCAGGGACTGATCGGCGCGTCCACGCTCCTCGGTATCCTCTTCGGCGCCTTTGCCGGCGGGTACCTCACGGACAAGTTCGGCCGTCAGGTCCTCTACACCATCGACCTCGTCGCCATCATCGTCTGTTCCGTCGCCCAGTTCTGGGCCCACGACCCGGTGTGGCTGTTCGTCCTCAGGCTGCTGATCGGCATGGCCGTCGGCGCCGACTACCCCATCGCCACCTCGCTGCTGGCCGAGTTCACCCCCCGCCGCTACCGGGGCCCGCTCCTGGGCGGCCTGGTCGTCATGTGGTTCGTGGGTGCCGCGACGGCCTACATCGTCGGTGAACTGCTGCTGAAGACGGGCGACGACGGCTGGCGCTGGATGCTCGCCAGCGCCGCCCTGCCCGCCTCGGTCATCGTGCTGCTGCGCCTGGGCACACCCGAGTCCCCGCGCTGGCTGGCGAACAAGGGCCGCGTCCAGGAGGCGGAGGCAGTCCTCCGGCAGGTCTACGGCCCGGACGCCTCGATCGCCGACCTGTCCGAGGAGGAGGCGCGCGAGAACGTCGACCTCAAGGCCATCCTGCGCTCCGGCTACGGCGGACGGATGCTCTACATCTCCGTCTTCTGGACCTGTTCCATCGTGCCGCTCTTCGCCGTATACGCCTTCGGCCCGAAGATCCTCGGCGCGCTCCACCTGGAAGGGGCCCTGGCCAACGTGGGCTCGGCCCTGATCACCGTCATGTTCCTCATCGGCTGTGTCATCGCCCTGTTCTTCGTGAACCGCATGGGCCGGCGCCCCCTGGTCATCCACAGCTTCGTCTGGTCGGGCCTGGCGCTGCTGCTGCTCGGGATCTTCCCCGGCGCCCCCGCGGCCGTGATCATGGTCCTGTTCGCGCTGTACGCGGTCATCATCGGCGGCACCCAGATCCTGCAGTGGGTCTACCCCAACGAGCTGTTCCCGACCGAGGTGCGCGGCTCGGCCGTCGGGCTGGCCTCGTCCGCGAGCCGCATCGGCGCCGCCGTGGGCACCTACCTCGTTCCGATGGCACTGACCGGCTGGGGCATCGGCTACACCATGATCGCGGCCGCCGTCATCAACGGTGTCGGCGCTGTCGTCTCCGTCCTGTGGGCGCCCGAGACGCGCGGCATGGCCCTGCACGAGGCCGCCGCGCTGTCACCCACGCCGGAACCCGTCGGCCGCCCCGCCGCCGTCTGACCCCACCGCCGCGACGGGCTCCCACCCGACGGGAGCCCGGACGCCACCAGTCGCCCCATCCTTCCCCTCACCCTTCCCCCCCGGCACAGCTCGCCGAGCAGCCGAAATCGTCACCCGCACCCGCGCAGGAGGTTACCCATGAAAGACGTTGTGATCGTCGGAGGCGGCATCGCGGGACTGGCCGCCGGCTGGCGGCTGCGCCACTGGGACACGCTCCTGCTGGAGTCGGAGGGGCGCATCGGCGGCCGCATCCGCTCGGAACGCCGAGGACCGCACTGGATGAACTGGGGCGGACACGTCTACGCCGGCGGCAACTCCGCGACCGCCTGGCTGCTGGACAACACCGGCGTCGAGTCGGCTCCCGTGCCCGGTTCGCTGGCCGGACTGGCGATGAACGGCAAGCTGCTGCTCAAGGGCCGGGTGGAGACCTACCCGTTCCGCATCCCGATGTCCATGGAGTCCCGGGTCGGCATGGTCAAGGCGGGCGCCAAGGTCGCGCTGCGCGTGGCGCGCTACGCCCGGATCGTGCAGCGGCGGCGGGGCGAGACCGCGGCACAGCACCAGCAGCGGATCTACGACTTCATGAACGACCGCTCCTTCAAGGACTTCATCGGAGACCTGCCCGAGGACGCCGAGGCGTTGTTCAAGCCGACCGTGACCCGCTCCTCCGCCGACATGGACCAGCTCTCGGCGGGAGCCGGTGTCGGCTACTTCAGCCTGGTGTGGGGCATCGGCGGCGGACTCTCGCAGAGCATCCTCGGTGGCCCGTCCACCCTCACCGAGTCCATCGCCGCCTCGCTGTCGGACCGCGTGCGCCTGAACGCGACCGTCGACGAGATCGTCCAGAAGAACGGCTCGGTCGTCGTGCGCTACCGGCAGGACGGCATCGAGCGGGAGGTCGAGGCGCGATACGTGGTCCTGGCCACGCCCGCTACCGTCAGCCACCGCATCGCGGTCGACATCGAGAGCGACATCCGCGAAGCACTCTCGAAGATCGTCTACGGCCCCTACGTCAGCGCGGCGTTCCTCAGCAACGAGACCGGCCGCCAGGTCTGGGACGACGCCTACGGCATCGCCACGCCGAAGCGCTCCTTCAACGTCGCCCTGAACATGTCGAACGTCGTCCACGGCTACGCGCCGGAGCGCCGGCCCGGCAGCAGCATCATGACCTTCTCGCCGGGAAGCCTGGCACGTGAGCTGCTGGAGCACGACGACGACAAGATCCGCCGCATCTACCTCGACGACCTGGACCAGGTGCTGCCCGGCTTCGCCGACAACGTCGTGGAGGCAGAGGTCCAGCGCTGGCCCACGGGCGCGCCGTACTGCTTCCCCGGCCGCGGCCGGCTCCAGCAGACACTGACCCGCCGCAGCGGCCGGGTGTTCCTGGCCGGCGACTACCTCGGCACCCTCTACACCGAGACCGCGATCCAGACCGGCCTGTCCGCCGCCCACGAGGTCCGCAGTCTGCTGGCGACCGACCGGCAGACCGCCGCACGCACCCACGCGTCGCTGCGCAGCGCCTCGTAGCAGCCCTCGCCCCGCCCGACCACCCCGCTCCACCGCCCCCACAGTCTCACCGGAACCATAGGAGATCCCACAATGTCGGCACAGCTCGGCGGTGTCCTGACCGCACTCGCCACCCCCTTCGCGCCGGACGGCCGGATCGACGAGAAGATCCTGCGCCGCCTGGTCGACCACAGCATCGACGGCGGGGTCGACGGCGTCGTCGCCTGCGGCTCCACCGGGGAGTTCGCCTCGATGAGCGCTGCGGAGCGGCGCCTGATCGTCGAGACCGTCATCGACCAGACGGCCGGACGGGTACCGGTCATCGCGCAGACCGGCGCGATGAGCGCCAGGGAAGCCATCGAACTGTCCCGTCACGCGGAGGCCGCCGGAGCCTCGGTGCTGATGGTGGTCGCCCCCTACTACGAGCCGCTCACCCTCGACGAGACCTCGCACTACCTGCGCAGCGTCGCCGACGCCGTGGACATCCCCATCATGCTCTACAACCTGCCCGGACCCACGGGGGTCAACCTCTCCCCGGAGACCGTCGGCAAGCTCGCCCGCGAGGTCGACAACATCCAGTACATCAAGGACACCAGCGGCGACCTGGCCCAGGCCGGGCAACTGATCCACCGTCACGGCGACGTCATCTCCACCTTCGTGGGCTGGGACAGCCTCCTGCTCCAGGCGGTCTCCGAGGGTGCCGCCGGAGTGATGGCCGGGACCGCGAACGTCATGCCGGCCCACCTGGTCTCCGTCCACCGCGCGTTGCGCGACGGCGACCTCGCACGCGCCCGAGCCGAGTGGGAGCGGATCTACCCGCTGATGGACGCGATCATGTCCGCTCCGTTCATCCAAGCGGTCAAGGTGGGCGTGAACGCGGTCGGCATTCCCGTCGGCGAGCCCCGGGAGCCGCTTCTCGGGCTCGACGCCGACACGGCCGCCCGGATCACCGCCCTCGTCCAGGCGCTGCCCGAGCCGAACACGGCGAGCTGACGACCGTGCGGGTGCCGGAGAAGAACTCCGGCACCCGCACCGGCGACCACGACACCGCCGGCGACCCCGGCCAACGAGCCGACAGCGCAGCGACGGCAGCGGTGACGGTCACGCCGTGTCGTACGTCAGCCCAGGACCTCGGTGTCCAGGACACACCCGACCACGCTCCAAGGAGTCACCGATCATGACCACTGCCGCGACCCCCACGACGGCCGGCGTGCGCCGCGCGGTCGGCGCACAGCCCCTCGTCACGGAGGCCGATCTTCCTCCGGCCCGGCACTTCGTCGACGGGAACTTCGTCGAAGGATCGGCCGACAACGTCATCGACGTCGTCGACCCGTGCTCCGAGGCCGTCATCGCCCGGATTCCCGAAGGAGATGCCGAGGACGTCGACCGAGCCGTCGCCGCCGCGGTGGCGGCCAAGGCCGGATGGGGCCGGTCCGTCCCGAAGGAACGCTCCGAGCTGCTGCACGCCATCGCGGACCGACTCGCCGAGAACACCGACCTCCTGAGCAGGCTGGAGTCGGCGAACACCGGCAAACCGCTGGCGGTGTCGGCGGACGACGTCGGCCAGGCCGTCGACACCTTCCGCTTCATGGCGGGAGCGGTGCGCGCGAGCACGTCCCTGGCCGCCGGCGACTACGCCGAGAACCACCTGTCGGTCATCCTGCGGGAACCGCTCGGCGTGATCGGTGTGGTCACCCCGTGGAACTACCCGCTGCTCATGGCGGTCTGGAAGATCGCCCCGATCCTCGCCGCGGGCAACACCGTCGTCCTCAAGCCGTCCGAGCAGACCCCACTGACCACCCTGAAGTTCGCCGAAATCGTCGCCGACCTGCTGCCCGCCGGCGTGCTCAACGTGGTGAACGGCTACGGCGCGACCGTCGGCGCCCGCCTCGCGGAGCACCCCGACGTCGACATGATCGCCCTGACCGGCTCGGTCAACAGCGGCCGCGCGGTTGCCAGGGCCGCCGCCGACAGCCTCAAGCGCGTCCACCTCGAACTCGGCGGCAAGGCACCGGTGGTGGTTTTCCAGGACGCCGACCTCGCCGCCGCCGCGTCGGCGTTGCGCGTCGCCGGTTTCTGGAACTCGGGGCAGGAGTGCGGAGCGGCTTGCCGCGTCCTCGTCCACGAGTCGGTCGCCGACGCGTTCGTCGGACAACTCGTCGCGGAGGTCGAGGGGTTGGCCGTCGGAGAACCGCAGGCCGGCGAGGACATCGAGGTCGGCCCGATGGTCTCCCGAGCCCACTTCGAGCGGGTCACCGGCTACCTGGAGCGGGCGAAGGAGGAGGGGGTGCGCGTGGCGACCGGAGGCGGGGCACTCGACGGGGCCGGCTACTTCGTCGCACCGACCGTCCTGGTCGACGTCCCCGAAGGCGCCGAGGCCGCCCGCGAGGAGATCTTCGGCCCGGTGATCACGGTCGAGACCTTCACCGACGAGGACGAAGCCGTACGCCGTGCCAACGACGTCCCGTTCGGCCTCTCGGCATCCGTATGGACCGAGAGCGCCCGCCGCAGCCACGACATCGCCGCCCGTCTCGACTTCGGCACGGTCTGGGTCAACTCCCACCTCGTACTGGCCAGCGAGGTTCCCTGGGGCGGCTTCAAGGGCTCCGGCTACGGACGCGACCTGTCGATCTACGCACTGGACGACTACTCCCGCACCAAGCACGTCATGCACAACCACGGCCGCTGAGTACCTGGAGAGCCGCAAAGTGCTCCTGCTCCGTGGCGGAAGGGTTCCCATTCACCCTGTGGCCGCGGTTCAGGAGCACGTTTGAAGCAGAGATACCGGATTCGACCCCGCCGAGCGGGCGATGTGCAGTGCCAACTGGCGGCCGGGCCGGCGTCTCCTGCCCGGTCGTACAAGGGGGTCAGCGGGTAGACGCAGAGGTTTCGGGTGACCTGTACGTCGGTCGGGCTCGTAAGAGCGGGATGTCGGTGGTGAAGGGTGCTCGGGGCGTTCCACGATCCGCCCGCACGACCTCAATGGTGTCTCAACGGTGGAGCTCCTGCGCGGTGACGGCGGCCCTCTCGGTGGCCTCGTGGACGGCCGTGTCGTCCCCGTTCTTCAAGGATTTCCTGAGCTCGTCGAGCGCGGCCTCGGCCTTGGCCCTGATGTCGTCCGGCGCCGTGTCCGCGTGGTCCTGAAGAGACCTCTCGATGGTGTGGACGAGTCGATGTGCCCGGTCGCGCGTGTCGGCGGTTGTACGGCGCCGGCGTTCCTGCTCCGCGTACCGTGCGGCCTCACGCACCATGCGCTCAAGGTCGGCCTTGGGCAGGGCGGACTCACCCGTGACCGTTACGCGTTGCTCCTTGCCGGTGCGCAACTCCTTGGCGGAGACGTTCATGATGCCGTCGAAGTCGATGTCGAAGGTGACCTCGACCTGCGGTTCGCCGGCCTTCGCGGGAGGCAGGCCGGTCAGTTTGAGCGTGGCGATCTTCTTGTTGTGAGCCGTGAGCCTGTGCTCACCCTCGAAGACCTTGACCTCCAGCTCCGTCTGGTCGTCCCGTGCCGTCGTGAAGATCTCGGAGCGCCTGGTCGCGATCGTGGTGTTGCGTTCGATGACCCTGTTCATGATGCCCCCCTTGGTCTCGATGCCTAGAGACAGCGGGGTGACGTCGAGCAACAGGGTGTCCCTGACCTCGCCCTTGAGAATGCCGGCCTGGAGGGCTGCACCGACGGCGACCGGGTCGTCCGAACGGACGCGCCGGCGCTCCTTGCCGCCGGTCAGTTCATCGACCAGCTCGATGACCGCGGGCATGCGTGTCGAGCCTCCGACGAGGATGACGTGGTTGATCTCCGTGAGCGGTATCCCGGCATCCTGGATGACGTTGTGGAACGGCGCCTTGCAGCGCTCCAGTAAATCGGCGGTGAGCTGCTGGAACCCGTCCCGGGTGAGCCTCTCGCGCAGGTGCAGCGGACCCGTGGCGGAGGCGGCGATGTAGGGCAGCTCGATCGTGGTCTCGGTGGTCGAGGAGAGCTCGACCTTCGCCCTCTGCGCGGCCTCGCGCAGGCGCCGAAGCGCTGTCCTGTCCCCGCCGAGACCGACGCCGTGGTCGTCGGCGAATCGCTTGACCAGATGATCGACGATGCGCTGGTCCCAGTCGTCACCGCCGAGTTCGTTGTCGCCGCTTGTGGCCTTCACCTCCACCACGCCGTCGCCGATCTCCAGCAGCGACACGTCGAAGGTGCCGCCGCCGAAGTGGATGACCATGGTTGTCTCGTCGTCCCTGTCCAAGCCGTAGGCGAGAGCGGCGGAGGTCGGCTCGCTGATGATGCGCAGGACATCGAGCCCCGCGATCTGTCCGGCCTCCTTCGTGGCCTGCCGCTCGGCCTGGCCGAAGTACGCCGGGACGGTGATCACCGCATCCGTGACCTGCTCGCCCAGGTACGACTCGGCGTCCCGCTTCAGCTTCTGCAGGATGAGCGCGCTGATCTGCTGTGGCGTGAAGTCCGCACCGTCGACGCGCACCTTCCAGCCGGAGCCCATATGGCGCTTGACCGAACAGACGGTGCGGTCCGCGTTGGCCACCGCCTGCCGCCTGGCCGGCTCGCCGACCAGCACTTGACCGTTCTTCGTGAAGGCGACGACGGAGGGAGTGGACCTGTCCCCCTCCGCATTGGTGATGACGGTCGGCTCGCCGCCTTCGAGAACGCTCACCACAGAATGCGCCGTACCCAGGTCGATCCCGACAGCACGAGTCACCGTGCGCTCCCCCCAGCCGCCGCGGCGACAGCCGCGCGTGAACTTCCCCTCACCCAGATTCCCATGTCCGACTAATTCGCACATGGCTCTTCAACAGACCTCATGCTCTGTTGTGGGAAAGGGTCAGCCGGCCTGGCCGAAGGGCAACACGACGCGCCGTCCGCCTGCGTGGTCGCCCCACGGATGGGCGGCGACCACCGGCACATCGCCCCTGCTCGTCCAGAGGGTCGCCGTGCGGAAGAGGGTCAGGAGGGACTGGGCCTGTGCGGAGTCGGCGTGGAAGTGCTGGGTGGCCAGCGCGGGTGGTACGGCGGGTCCGTGCATGCGGATCTCGTGGCAGCTGAAGCAGAACGCCGCCTCGAACAGCACCTGTTCGAGAGAGTCCTCGTAGGCTCGGACGCTCCAGCCGGGCGAGAAGCCGCAGCGGTGCTGTTCACCGGCGGGCAGGTCTCCGATCAGGGTCAGGGCGTCGGTGGCTTCGCTCCCGGTCCAGTGGGCGACCGCCGTGCCGGGGTAGGGAAGGCCTCGTCGGGCCGGGAGAGCGGAGATCCTGACGACCTCGATCAGCTTGGTGGCGGCAGCGGCTTCCGCGGGGAGTTGCATGCGGGCAGTCTGCCCCGCCCGGAGCGCCCGGAGCGCCCGGAGTGTCCTGCGGCTATGTCAGGTCCAGGTCCAGGTCCAGGTCCACGGGTTCAGCGGGGCGGTGGGTGCGGTACCCGGGTTCGCCTCTTGTCGAATCTTCGAGTGGAGCCATTCCGCCGGGAAGACGCTCGCCGAGGCGAGTGCAGCCTTCTTGGTGCCTTCGCTCTGGGCGTGACCGGGGCTCGCGTCGATCCGAGGGGGCCGCTCAATTTCCTTACTGGCCCTGGAGATCCGCTTCCTTGACGCCGTAGCGATCCATACGTGACGAAGGCTCACCGCGCGGCTGGCGTGTGTGTGAGAGGGGAGCACCCTCGCGGGCGTCTGCACCGACGGCACCGTAGTCGGCGTACGCGGGGCGATCCTGGCTCCGGGTACCCCGCCAGTGCCGGACAGGTCCTCGGCCGATTCCCTCGCCGCCGCCTCCACCTCCTCTGTCGTACAGCGGGCGCTACCGTGGCCCGAGGCGTCCGGCGGGCGATGGTGTCGTGTCTCGCCGGGTAAAGACGCCTGGGGGAGGGGGAGTCGGGTGTGCTGTGGCTCTTCCTGGGCCTGGATCGTCGGCGCGGCCTTTCGCCACTCCCGGGGTGACATGCCGAAAGCCGAGCGGAACACCCTGCTGAAATGTGCCTGGTCGGTGAATCCCCACCGGTGGGCGACAGCGGACACGGTCACGTCAGGTGTGGCGCCTCCCAGGTCCTGGCGGCATCTCTCCAGCCGTTGGCGCAGGATCCAGCGGCTCACCGTGACGCCGTCCGGCTCGAAGAGTCTGTGCAGGTAGCGGACCGAGATGTGGTGGGCGGTCGCAAGGGACTTGGGGGAGAGCGCCGGGTCGGACAGGTGCCGGACGGCGTAGCACTTGATCCGTGCCAGTGTGGCCCGCGTCCGGGGCTGGTGGGGCGGGCCGCCGGTCGCGGGGGAGGACGGCTCCGGCCGCTTCCGTACCGCCGCCGCGACGAGCGCCCCCAGGCGTGCGGCCAGCCGGGGTCCGGCGTCCGCCGCGAAGTCGACGGCGTGCTGTTCAAGGAACCGCAGGTAGGCCATCACGGCCGCGGACTCGGGAGCGCCGGGTGTGGGCACGGCGGCGGTCGGCGTCGCCAACTCGCCGTCCGGCAGGGACAGCACGGCGCGCGGCAGCCCGAACACCGTCGCCTCGCAGTGGCGGGACAGCTCGATCGTGTACGACCGCCGCGCGTCGCACACCGCGAACTCACCGGGGCGCACGAGCGTGGCCCGGCCGTCCTGGGCGACCCGCGCCTCACCCCCGTGCTGGACCGCCAGCAGGACGAGGTACGGCCGGCCTCCGCCACGGGCGATACGACGGGTGATACGACGGCCGGTGCCGGTGCCGGTGCCGGTGCCGGTGCCGGGGGCGGCCGGGAGCGGGACGATGTGCAGGGGGCCGACCCGGCGACCGCGGCCGGGGACGGGGGCCGCGGCGGTCGACGGTACGACGGGCAAGGTGACTCCAATGAGACTGCTGCCGGGAACGGCACGCCCCACCGTGGCCGGTCCGGCCTGCCACCCCCATCCCAACCCGTGCCGGGGCGGCTGACCAGGAAGATCAACAGGAAGAACTGGGCTTCTTCCTGCCTCCCGCCGCCCCTCCCGCAGCGCATTACCTCACCCAACCGAAACCGCGAACTCATCTCACTGTGTCTTTACTTGATCATCACTGTGCGAAAGTGTCCGGCAGGCGGGCGCTTCCGGACGGGGGTCACCACGCGAGCGTCTGCCCGCACCGGACAGGATCGTGAGAGGGAACGTACGAGCGTGGTCGCCCCGCCGTCGCAAACGCTGGGTCCACTGCTGCGCGCATTCAGGCACGCGGCGGGCATGACGATCGAGGAACTCGCCGAGGTGTCCGGGGTCAGCGACCGGGCGATCGGTGACATGGAACGCGGCCACAGCCGCGGCCCCCAGGCCCGGACGGTGCGCGCGCTGTCCGACGCCCTGGGGCTGTGCTCCGACGACACCGTCCGACTGCTCGCGGCGGCCCGCGACGGGCGGCGGCAGTGTCAGAAGAACGTCGAGGCGGCCCGCGCGGAGTGTGAACTGCCGCCGCGGCTGCCCGACTTCGCCGGGCGGCACGAGGAACTGGCCTGGCTCGCACCGGGATCGGCCGCCGAGGAGGGCGCCTGGCCCGCCATCGTCTGGGGTGGCCCGGGATTGGGGAAGACCAGCCTCGTCGTACAGGCCGCTCATCATCACGCGGACCGGTTCCCCGACGGCCGGTTCTACCTCGACCTGCGCGGTCTGGACCCCGATCCGCCACACCCTCACGACGTACTGGCCCGGCTGCTGCGCGCGCTCGGTCTGCCGGACCGCGAGACACCTCCCGAGCTTCAGGCACGCATTGCGGTCCTGCGCCGTCTGGTCAGGGACCGGGCCGCCCTGGTCATCCTGGACAACACCGCGGACGAGGCGCAGTTACGGCCGCTGCTGCCGGGTGAGGGACGGTGCGCCTTCTGGGTGACCGGTCGGCGGGCCATGACCGGTATCCAGCACGCCCGTTGGCTGACGCTGGCCCCGCTGGCCCCCGAGACCGCCACCGTCCTGCTCGCCACCATCACCGCGGCCCGCCTCCCAGCACCGGGCCCAGCCGGACACAAGGCAGCGGACATGGCCGCGGACACCGCCATGGACAAGGTCACGGACAAGGCTGTGGACATAGCCGTGGACATAGCCGTGGACATGGCTATGAACAGGTCCATGAGCAGGTCCGTGGACACGGCCACAGCGACGGCCGCCGGCTGCGACACGGCGTCCATGAGCCGTATCGCCCACCTGTGCGGAGGTCTGCCGCTCGCCCTGCGGATCGCGGGCAACCGGCTTGCCAGCCGACCCGGTTGGACCGCCGCAGACCTGGCCGACCGGCTCGCCGCCGAGGACTCCCGCCTGGACCGCCTCACCGCCGGTGACCTCCGCGTCGAACCGGCCTTCGCCCTTTCCTACGCACAACTCACCCCGGCCGCACGGCTGCTGTTCCGCCGCCTGTCCCTCGTGCCCGGCCCCGACTTCTCACCCGCCCTCGGTGCCGTACTGACCTCCCGTCCCCCGTACGAGGTCGACGGCCTGTCCGACGACCTCGTCGAACTGGGTCTGCTCCAGGCGACGCCCGACGGCCGGGCGGGCTTCCACGACCTGCTGCGCCTGTACGCCCGCCGGCGGCTCCTTGAGGAGGAGACCCCGCAGGAGGTGGAGAGGAGCCGCGCGGCGATGAACACCTGGCTGCTGAGCACCGCGCAGGCCGCGGGACAGTGGTTCGAACCCGTACTCGTCACACCGCCGCCGACACGGGACGGCGTGAGCGATCTGCCCTCCGCACAGGCGTGGTTGCAGGCCGAGAGCGCCAACTGGCTGGCCGCGCTGGGCGAGGCCGCGACGGCGGGGGAGCACCGGACCGTCGTGGACGTGGCCGAGGCCATGCACTGGTTCTCCGACCGCTGGATCCACTGGGGCCACTGGCACACGGTGTACGGCCTCGCCCGCGCGTCCGCCGCGCGCCTCGGCGAACCCGCGCTGGAGGCGACCCACACCAACTACCTCTCGTGGGCCTACAACCGCTGCCGGAACCAGCCGGAGAAGGGCCTCTCCCTCGCCCTGGAGGCCGCCGAACTCGCCCGTACCGCAGGGGACTCCACCCAGCTGGCCTGGGCCCTGACCTACGCGAGCTACGCGCGACGGCACCTGGGCTCGTACGAGGAGATGATCTCCGACGGACATCGTGCCGCCGACCTCTTCGCCGCGTCCGGGGACCGCGAGGGCACCCTCTCCGCCCTGCTCACCGTCGGGTTGGGACACCGCGCCCTGGAACAGTACGAGGAGAGCCTCGCCGTGATGCGGCGCGTCGCCGACATGGTCGCCGACCGGCACACCGCCCCGCCGCCCCACATCGCCGACTACCTGCTCCACAACGCGCTCAACGGCGTCTGCCGGAACCTGCTGGCGCTGCGGCGCTGGCAGGAGGCGCGGGAGACCTCCGAACAGGCCCTCGCCGTGGCGGCCAGGACCGGCGTCGCCATGCTGCACGGGCTGAGCCTGATGAACCAGGCCCGGGCCCTGTGGGGACTGGGGGACAGGAGCCGGGCCCGCGCCCTGCTGCGGGAGGCCGTCGACAACTTCACCGGCGACGGCGCCGCCGAATACCGCGACGAGGCACACGCCCAGCAGCGCGAGTGGGAGGAACCCGGAGAACGGAAAGGGGCGGCTGTTCGGGCGGGAAAGCCGCTCTGAGCACGGGAAACTTGTTCGTCAGTGCACTGGTTCTGCTTGATAGTGCATGGTCAGACGGCTGACCGTGAGTCCGCACCCGGTGAGCTGTGATGATCGGAGCCGAGTGAGGGAGCGCGCGGTTCACGGCCCGATCGGCAGGGCCCGGGCAACCAGGGGCCCGGCCACCGGGGCCTGTCCGGGACGCGCGCCCGTTCCGCGCGCGGTCGCGCTCTCGACAAGGAGTCCCATGCCTGCTGACAAAGAAGAAGTGCGCCCGGTCCCGGCGGTCGTCGTACAGGCCGACGACCTGCTCACGCGCGACGGGACGGCCAGCTTCCTGGAAGCGGACGGCAGGGTCAGGCTGCTGCCCACGGAGGACGTCGCCGATGCCGACGTCCTGATCGTCCTGACCGCCACGGTGAGCGGCAAGACCCTGTCCATGATGAGCCGCGCCAGCCTGGCCTCCGGCGGCCGCATCCGGGTCGTGCTCATCGCCGACCACATCTCCGAACAACAGCTCGCCCTCGCCGTCAACCACGGGCTGGTCAGCTTCCTCGTGCGGCCCTACACCAGCTTCAGCCAGATCCTGGCCGCGGCCGTCGAGGCCCACCAGGGACGGGCCGTGCTGCCCCCGGTGCTGATGAGCATGCTGCTCGACCGGATGCGCACCATGCAGCGCACCGAGAGCCACTCCGGGCTGCTGCCGGTGGAACTCTCCCAGCGCGAGGTCGACGTCCTCCAACTCCTCGCCGAGGGAATGGACACCGTGGAGATCGCCACCAAACTCAGCTACTCCGAGCGTCTCATCAAGAGCGTCATCCAGGCCGTGATCAAAAGGCTCGAACTGCGCAACCGCACCCACGCCGTCGCCTACGCCATCCGCATGGGCATCCTCTGACCGCTCGTCAAGTGTCGGAAAGGGTACGAGCGATGTGCGTCCGTGCAGGCCCGCACGGCCCGGTCCGCTTCCCGCGCCCGGCCTCCCTAGGCTGCCCGCGGAGGCGTCGGCCTGCGCGCGGCCACCTGTCCACTGCACCGGGAAAGGCATGGAGATGAATCACCCCGAGCCGCCCAGCGGCCGCTCCGCCGAGTCCGCGGGGGCGCCGGGCGGACAGGCGGTCTGGGAGAGCGAACTGCCCTGGGACTTCCCGCCACCGGAGGACACCGCCACCACACCGGCCACCGGGACCGGCCCCACGCCCGACCCCGCCATCACGGAACCGCACCGCGCCACGGGCACCGCGGCCGCGGCCACAGGCACAGCCGTAGCGGGTGCCGGTGCGGCACGGGGCGTCGATGCGGCACGGGAGGCGGGTGCGGCACGGGAGGCGGGTGAGCGCGCGGCCTCCGCCGAAGAATCCCGTACGCCTGGGCGGCGGGAGCGGCACACTCCAGGCGAGCGCGGCTCCCGTGTGCGCCTCTCCAAGCCGATCCTGGCGGGCGCGGGCGTCCTCAGCGCCCTGTTCCTGCTGGCCCCGCACTTCCTGAACGACGACGCGCCCTCCCAGTCGGTCCAGGCCGGTGCCGAGGACGCCGACCCGGAGGCCACGCCGTACGCAGACACCTCCGACGGCGGCACCGCCTCACCTCGCCCGAAGGCGTCCGGCACACCACGCGGCGGCGACGCGGGGAACGCCGGTCACGACCGCATCGACGCGGTGGCCGCGACCGTGCCCGCCGAGTCCGGCCGGCCGGTCACGGTCGTGTCCGAACCCCGCGCCACGACCACCAGGAGCGCGACCCCGCGCGCCACCACCGAACCCAGTCCCACCCCGAGCCGGCAGTGGACGAGCACCACGATCTACGGCACGAGCGTGCTCGAACCGGGCCAGAGCTGGTCCACCAACCGGGTCGTGCTCGCCTTCCAGGGCGACGGCAACCTCGTCCTCTACGACACGGAGGGCACCCCCCTGTGGTGGTCCGGCACCGTCGGACAGGGCGGTGTGAAGGCCGTCTTCCAGGCGGACGGCAACCTGGCCGTGTACGCCGGGGACTCCCGTACCGTCTGGTCCTCCCGCACCGACGGCCACGACGGCGCCCGGCTGGTGCTGCGCTCCGACGGCAACATGGTGATCGAGCAGGGCGGCACGGTGCTGTGGTCGACCGGCACAGCGATGTGACGGCGCCGCCCGCGCACCGCACGAGCGGACCGGCCACGGCGCCGCCCGCGCACCACACCCGCGGTTCCGCTGTGCTGCCCCCGCAGTCCGTGAAACCACCGCTGCCCCCGCAGCTCCCGCTGTCCCCGCAGGTCCCGCAGGTCCCGCGGGGGACCACCGCCGTGCCGACCGCCGTGCCGACCGTGTCCGGTATCCGCTTCACCGCCCACCGCGCGGGCCACGCCTGGCTGATCGCCCCGGCGGGCCCCGCCGACGCGCGCGCCCTGGCCTTCACCGCCGGACTCGCCGCCGATCCCCAAGCCGTCGTGATCGTGGCCGACCTGCCCGACGGCGCGGACGACACCGCCCTCGACCGACTCGCCCGGGCCGTCCCCGCCGGGACCGGCGAGCTGCGGCTGGTGTTCGGCCGCCCGCCGCTGCGGGACGCCGTGGCCATCGCCCGACGGCTCGCCGAACGGCTGGACCGCACGGTCGTCACAGCCGCCGGCCCCCTCCTGCCCCTCCCCGGGGGCGGCCTCTACGCGGCCCCCGACCACGGACCCGGCTGGCTGCGCTGCCCGCCCGGCGCCCCGGACGTGCCCGACTCCCGCACCTTTCCCCGGCCCGTCTGGGAACCGGCGCTCCCCGACCGGCCCTGGCGGCTCGGCCGCAGCGTCGCCGAACCCCTCCCCGCCGGCGTGTGGCTGCGCCCGGCCGACGGTCTCCCCGACCCGGACGGCCACCGCGACCGGCTCCTGCGCGCCGTCGGCGTCCGCGCGGACCGGCTCACCGTGGCGGTCGGCGCCCCCGGCGCCCCGGCCGTCCCGGTGGCGGACGTCGCCCGCTTCTGGCAGGACCTTCCCTCGCAACTCCGGCCCGCGGTGCGGTTCTTCTGCCACGGCTCCGCCCGCCTCAGCGGTGGACGGCACTTCGGTGACGTCCTCGCCCAGGTGGTCGGCGAACCCGTCCGTCTCCTCGGCGGCCCGCCCCGCCCCGGTACCGACGGCGACGACATCCTCCTCACGAATCCCGACGGCACCCCCGGACGGCCTCTGCGGGCAGGGGAGTTCGTCTACCTGCCTCCCTCCGCCACGGCGACCGGGGCGCCCCCGACGCCGTACGCGGCGGACCACCGCTGGCCGCTCGGCCACCTGTCCGAACTCACCCCCGGCGTCCACCGGATCACGGACGACGTGGTCGTCGAGGTGGTCCGCAGCGGCCTGTGGATACGACCTGCCAGGCCCCCGGGGCACGCGGCGCACACCACGCACGCCGCATACGCGGCCTACGCCGCCCACGGCGCGCGGGTGCGCGACACCGACCCCGAACCCGACCGCGAACGCGTCCTGTGCGACGCCGGATCGGACGAACTGCTGCCCGGACTGCGGCGCCTGGCACAGGAGTTGACCCGTTCCTTCCCGGCCGACCTGCGCCGCGCCGTCCGCCTCGGCGTCTGCCGCCCCACCCACCCCTACGGCACTCCCGCCGCACCGTCCGCTCCCGCCCCGGCGCCCGGCGGTCACGCCCACACCGGACTGACCGCCCTCGCGGCCGAGGTACTGCGCCGCCACCCCGAACTCGCCGGCCAGGATAACGAAGCCGACGCCGTCGCCGCCCTGGCCGCCGTACTCGGACGCCTCTCGGGAACCGCCGCCGGGGGAGCGGAGGAACTCGCCCTGCTCCGCAGGGGCCTGCACATGCTCCCCGTCCACCACGGCCCGACGGGCCTGCGCGCCACCCTCGACGAGCCGATGCGCCAGTGGTACGCCGCACGGCCCACACTCACCGACCCGCTGGCCTGCGAGGCGTCGACAGGAGGACCCGCCGACGCCCCCGGCGACACGGACTTCGCCATCTGGTCCACGGCAGGCCGCCGCACCGACCTGCTCGACCCGCTCAGCCCCGGCCGGGTGCTCTTCCTTCCCGGCACCCGGTTCAGCGTCCTGGAGCCCGACCCTGGTGCGCCCGGCGTCATCCTGATGCGCGAACTCACGCCCGACGAGCCCTCGGCTGCCCCCGGCCCGGACCGGGAGGCGGCCCGGAACCTGGTACGCGCCTGGCGGGACTGGAACGCCCCGCCGGGCGAGCAGGCCTGACGGGTCCTCAGTTCTCGTAGGTGGCGGTGCACGAATTGCCCGAGAACAGGGGTCCCTTGACCACGGGCAGGTCATCGGCCGGGTCCTGGATCACGGTGGTCAGACCCGTCAGCTTCCCCAGGCACGCGTCGGCCGCCGACTCACTGTCCCCGCTGCCGCCACCGGCGTACATGTCCAGCCAGGTCGTGGCGCCCGCGGGAGCGGAGTCGAGGTTGTGGCACGGCCCGTTCTGCGGGCTGCCCCCGTCACCGCAGGCGTCCTCGACGATGAAGTAGCGCCGGACCTTGGGGAAGTAGAACCGGGTGCCCGCCGGGTAGTCGAGGGTGTCCTTCCCGCCTTCGCTGACATGTCCGACGGCGAGGGTGATCGGGTCGTCCCAGGTACCGGTGCCACCGGCCGCGTCATGGATGACAGGGTGCGAGATCTGGGCGCTGCCGCGAGGGGTGTTGTCGAACCAGGTGTAGCCGGTGGTGAAGGCGTTGGTGATGGTCTTGCCGGTTCCGCCTCCGGTCCCGGTGGTCGTCCGTGAACTCGGCCCGGTGGAGGGTGACATCGACGGCTCGACGGACGGTTCCGCGGAGCTCGGCACGAGCGCCCCGGAGGGCAGCGTGGCGCTGCCGGGTGTGGTGGTGGTTGTTTTGTTGAAGGTGGTGAGGAAGTCGTGGGGTTGTTGTGGGGTGCCGGAGCAGGTGTCGGAGAGTTGTCCGGTG
>NZ_JBVJND010000021.1:0-191125 GCF_055583825.1 Streptomyces sp. NPDC104367
CGTCAACGTCCTCTGGGCCCTCCTGCGCGACGGACGGACCTACGAACCCGTACCACCCACCGCTCTCGCGGCTTGACAGACAGCATTAGGAATCACTGATCGCTCGACGTGGCGGCAGTTCTCTCGGTCGAGGACCGGCGGCCACGGAACAAGGCATCCTCGCCCACCGGGCGGACCAGCCGAGGACCTACGGCGTGGATCGGCCGGCTCCGAGGATGCGTTCTCGGCCTGTCGCGAGGCCATGGTCCACGGGTCGTACGCGTGGGCTGTCACCAGGAAGCTCGTGCGGCCGATCATTTCCGAGGTCACCCCAGCGGCTCGGGATGGCCGTCACTGATCTCGCGACACTCAGCCGCCTGAGCGCATAACCGTCGTCATCTCCACGAGAAGACCGCCGCCGGCGGAGTTTGCCAAGCGTGAAGGAGGGCGATGTGCAACGACTCTGCAATCGATGGCTTTCCCTCATCTCACCGTTGATTCCGACATCGATCTGGAATGCGATGTGTGTCCGCCGTTTCCGATTACGTGGTTGTGCAGGCGACCTACATGAGCGGTGTGGCGCTCCGCAGTGGTCGTTATGACGAAACCCGGAAGCGGGGGCCCGCCGGTGAACCCTTTTCCGTGAAAGGTCGGAAGCCGCCCTGCCCGAAGTCCGCAGGTCCGTCCTGATGGCCGCCCGAGACGCGGTGGCCCCAAATGGTTCCAACACCCTCGAAGGATCAACTGAGGAGTCTTGATGCCCCAATTCCCTGACGCGAACCACGAATCCGCGCCCGGCGAGGATGCCGGATTCGGTCGCGAGATCTACCAGACATCCGACATTGTCGCCGAGGCCTATACCGTCCCGCGAAACGCCGAGAAATTGGAGCGTCTTCGACACCGTGGCGCAGCGGTGTGGGTGATCGTCGCCCTGACGCTGATCCTGCTGGCGGAGCAGAGCGCGTTCAGTAACCTGCTCTACACCCCGGTCCTGGCGGACCTCGCACAGGAGTTCCACACCACGAACGTCCTGTGGGTGATCACGGCGACGGCGATCAGCGGCGGAGTGGCGCTGCCGCTGATGGGCAAGCTGGGCGACATCTACGGCAAGAAGATCGTGCTGATCGTCGCCGTCGGGATCACCAGCGTCGGCTGTCTGGTCTGTTATGCCGCGCCCGACTACACGATCCTGCTGCTGGGCCGAGTGCTGATGGGTGTGTCCTTCGGCTACCTCTCGCTGGTGCTGCCGCTGGTCCGCGAGGTGTTCCCGCCGCGAGCGCGTCAACTGGTCCTGGCGGTGGCGCTCGGTGGGACCGGTGTGGTGACCATCTTCGGCCCGCTGCTGTCGGGATGGCTCGTCGACAGATGGAGTGTGCGAGTTCCCTTCATGTTCCAGTTCCTCCTCGGGCTCGTCGTAGGTGTGCTGACCCTGCTGGTGGTTCCCGAGACCCCGATGCGGATCCGCACCCGGGTGAACTACCTCAGTGTCGCACTGATCGGTGTCGGCGCGGTGGGCGTCTCCTTCGGACTCTCCCAGGTGCAGGCACACGGCTGGGCCTACTGGCAGGTTGCGGTCTACGGATGCGGCGGCCTGGCGCTGCTGGTCGGCTGGTACGTCCACAGCCGGTCGACCAGGACCCCGATGGTGAACCCGTCCCTGTTGAGACAGCGAGGATCCGCGATGCCGGTGGCGGGGTACGTCCTGATCTTCGGCGGCAGCGTCACCGCTCTGGTTCTCGTCTCCTTGCAGTGGGCGACTCCTCATCAGATCGCCGCCTACGGCCGCGGTCTCGACGCCACCCACATCGCGCTCTGGATGATCCCCTACGGCGTGGTGGTCACCCTGACCGGACTGGTCCTGGGTGCGACCGCGAACAAGGTCGGCTACCGCAACTACATGTTCATCGGCGCGCTCTTCGGCATCCTCGGACTGGTCCTGATGGCCTTCACGCTGACCGCCGCACCAGCGCTCGCCATGACCGCCTTCGCTCTGACCGGCGGGAGTTTCCTGGCCTCGGAGGCGGCCTTCGCGCTCCTGCTGCTCGCGACCCCACCTGACCAGCGGTCCAGCGCGATGGCCGTCAGCAACTCCGTGAACAGCGTCGTCAGCGCCGTGATACCCCAGGCCGCCTACGCCATCCTGGGCGGATCGGTCGCCCTCGTGGTCTCGGGGGTCTCCTTCTACACCGTCGCCGGCTTCCGCACCACCTACCTGGTCCTGGCGGCCGTCACCGCCGTCGGTGGGCTCGTCGTGTTCCTGGTGCCCCACGGCAGACGGTCGGCCGACGTCAGCGGTGAGACCCAGGCCGCTCCCACCATCCCCCTGGGCAACGCGTCCCCCGGCGTCTGACACCAGGCCACCAGGCAGGCCATGGGGGACGTCCGCGGCGCCCCCGGCCTGCCTGGCCCGCCTGGTGGCCTTCGGGAAGGCTCTACGTGGGTGTGAAGGACACAGCGCTGCCGTGCCCCGACCCGGGCGTCCGCGACCGTGGCCGTCTGTGCCACCGATTGCCGTTCGACGAGGCCACTGCGGCCGGCCACCTCTGCCCGGCCGACGCCGCCGCCTGACGCAGGTGTGGCGACCGTCGCCGGAACCCCGGCAGCAGACGAGAGAAGCAGAATCTGCGCGGTCGAGGACCGCATGCCCGACGCCCCGAACCGCGCACTGAACCGTTTCCGGCGCCCTCCCTGTCAGTCTGTGCCGAGACACCCGGTATGCCGGGTTGTCCTTCCTGGGTGAGACAGGAGCCCCACCCCAGATGACCAGCACGAACAGTCGGACAGCCGAGTCCGAGGACCCGGCCCCGAGGCCGACCCGCAGCCGCTTCGCGCAAGTAGGGGTACACCCAGCCGGGGCAGCCGGCCTCGCACCCAGAAGCACGACTTCGGCTGGGAAGAAAACGACGTCTGAGGTGCTCAGTCCTCGCCCGACCGTTCCTTCGGACTCGTCACACCTAGGCTCGGACCGGGGCGAGCGGTGACCGGGCGACCCTCCAACCGCGGTCCGGCAGTGTGGAGATGGCACCTCACGTACGCATGGTCCGAGAGTACGAACGCCGGTGGGGACTGCTCGCCGCAGACCTCCATCGCGTGTGGACAGCGGTTGTGGAATCGACACCCCGACGGAGGTTCGGCAGGATTGGGGATGTCGCCGCGTAGGACGATCCGTTGCCTCGTACGTTGCGCCTCAGGGTCCGCGACGGGCACAGCGGACAACAGGGCCTGAGTGTATGGGTGCCTGGGCTCGTCGTAGACGTCGCCGGCGGGGCCGATCTCAACGATCTCACCCAGGTACATGACAGCGATCCGGTCACTCGCATGACGTACGAGCGCGGGGTTGTGCGCGATGAGCAGATACGCCACTCCGAGGCGATGTTGAAGGGCCTCCAGCAGATTGATGACCTGCGCCTGGGTGGAGACGTCGAGCGCCGAGACGGGCTCGTCGAGAATGATCAGGCGAGGCTCGACCGTCAGTGCTCGGGCGATCGCCATGCGCTGCAACTGGCCACCGGACAATTCTCGTGGATAACGCTCCAGGTGCGCGGGCGACAATCCGACGAGCGGCATGAGTTCGCGCAACCGCTCCATACGGTCGCCTTCGCGAAGTCCTCGGCGCAGCTCCAGCGGTTCGCCGACGCTGACGCGAAGCGGCAGGAGCGGATCGAAGGCGGCGAACGGGTCCTGGAACACGGTCTGCACCTCGGCTCGCATCGGCCGCAGCCCGCGTCCGCGCAGGCGAGTCACGTCGCCTCCGCCGAAGTGGACCGTACCGCTGCTGGGATCCACCAGGCGCATCGCGAGCCGTCCGAGAGTGGACTTTCCGGAGCCGGACTCACCGACGAGTCCCAAAGACTCGCCGGCGAAGATCTGCAGGCTGACGTCCGTCACGGCATGTACGTGACCGCGCGCTCGCCGCAGGAGACGCTGCCGTACGGGGAACGTCTTCGAAACATGCCTCAACTCCATCAGCGGGTTGTCCGTCGGCACCTCGGCAGGCATGGGGCTCACCCTCTAGTCGGTCATCGTCAGTTCATGGGTGCGCACGCATCGGGCGAGGTGGTTGTCGCCGGCCTCCACGAGGGGGACATCACCGCGACATACGGGCTGGACGAAGCCGCAGCGGGAGGCGAGTCGGCACCCCTTTCCCCACTCGGAGAACTGTGGCACCTGGCCCGGGATGACGTGGAGCGGCGAGCGTGGCGTCACGCGTTGCGGCATGGCCCGCAACAGACCCATCGTGTAGGGGTGACGCGGCCGGTGGAACACCTCGTCAACGGGGCCCTGCTCGACGATCTGCCCGGCGTACATGACCGCGACGCGATCACAGATGTCGGCCACGACACCCAGATCGTGACTCACGAACAGCATCGACATCCCGAGTTCGGTGCGCAGTTCGCGAAGAAGCTCAAGGATCTGCGCCTGAACGGTCACATCCAGGGCGGTCGTCGGCTCGTCGGCTATCAGCAGTCGGGGACGACAGACCAGGGCCATTGCGATCATCGCCCGCTGACGCATGCCACCAGAGAACTCATGAGGGTATGACGAGGCCCGTCGCCGCGGAATACCGACCGACTCCAAGGCCTCGTGCATGCGCGCAGTGGCTTCCTGACGGGAGACTCGCTCGTGCCACCGGACAACTTGCGAGACCTGGTCGGCGACGGTCATCGCCGGATTGAGGCTCGACATCGGGTCCTGGAAGATCATCGCGATGTCACTGCCCCGCAGCGCCGCAACGTCGTTGAAGCCGAGCGAGAGCAGATCCTTGCCCTCGAATCGGATGGAGCCTCCGATCACCCTCGCCGGCGGCGACGGCAGCAGCCGCATGATCGACAGGGCGGTGACCGTCTTTCCTGAGCCGCTCTCCCCCACGAGGCCGAGAACCTCGCCTCGCGCAAGGGAGAACGACACGTCGTCGAGTATCTGGATCGGACCGTTCTCCGCGTCGACCTCGACGGCCAGCCCGTCGACAGCGAGCAGATGTTCCTGCTGAACGCGAACCGGCGGCGCGGTCCTGCGACGGACCGTGGTGAGGCCCGGGCGGCCCCGCCGTTTCGCCGTCTCGGAGGCGCCCAGGGCCGACCGAATCCCTTCGCCGACCTGGTTGAACGCGACTACGGTGAGAACGATGGCGATGCCGGGTGCCAACACGCTGAACGGGTGGCTGAGCATGGTGTCGTTCGCGGCGCTCAACATCCCACCCCAGCTGGCGGTCGGTGGCTGAACGCCGAGTCCGAGATAGCTCAGTCCCGCCTCCATGAGGATCGCGAAACCGACGGAGAGGGACGCCTGCACCATCAGCGGCGACACCACGTGGGGCAGCAGATGCCGTCGAATGATCACGTGTGTCGGGGTTCCGATCGATCGGGACGCATCGATGAAGAGCTCCTCGCGAACCGCGAGTGCTTGTCCCCTGACCAACCGGGCGAACCCGGGGACCAGCACGATCGCCATCGCGATGCCCGCGTTGAGCAGGCTCGGTCCCAGCATGCTGACGATCGCGATCGCGAGTACGAGGGCAGGAAGGCTCAGAAGGCCGTCCATGATCCGCATCACGACCGAATCGAGGACACCCCCGATGTATCCGGCGACCAGTCCGGCCGGGACGGCCACCAGCATCGAGGCGACCACCACCAGGACGCTGAACCGCAGGCTCACCCTGGCGCCGGCCAGAAGCCGGCTGAGGACATCGCGGCCGAGTTGGTCCGTCCCCAACCAGTGCGATGCCGACGGCCCGGCCAACGGGGCGGTGTCCAGCTGGGCGTTGGGATCATAAGGCGCGATGACGTTGGCGAGCACCGCCGCGAGGATGACAAGGGTCAAGATCACCAACGCGCCCATCGCAAGAGGGTCTCTGCGATAGCGTCGCGCGGCCCGGCGAACCACGCCGCCGTGCCGCCCTTCCGGGCTCCGCCCGCTCACGAGGTCCGCACCTTCGGGTTGAGGTACCCATAGGTGATATCCACCAGCAGGTTCGCGACAATGTAGCCGACCACGAACACCAGGGCCGTCGCCTGAATCGCCGGAACGTCCTTACTGCTCACTGCCGTGACCATGTAAGACCCGATTCCCGGGATGTTGAAGATCTGCTCCACGATGACGGTGGCTCCCAAGATGTTGCCGACCATGAGGCCGAGCACAGTGACGGCGGGGGTCGCGGAATTCTTCAGGGCATGGCCGAAGACGACACGGCGTGTGTTCCCGCCCTTCGCCCAGGCGGTCCGTATGAACGCCGTATCCATCGTGTCCGCGAGGCCGGCTCGCAATTGACGCGACAGGATGGCAACGCCTGCGGCCGCCAACGCTGTCGCAGGCATGGCGATCGACCGCAGCCACCCCAGCGAGTCATCTCGAAAATTGGTGTAACCGTATGGCGGCACCCAGCCGAGCTTCACAGCAAACACCGAGATCAGGACAAGGGCGATCCAGAACGGCGGCATCGACACCACAAGGCTCGTCGTGAACATCAGGAACCTGTCCACAACCCCTCCGGGGTGAAGGCCGCCGATCGTACCGAACGCCAGCGCCAGCGGAATGACGATCATGAAGACGGCGAACGCGAGGCCCAGGGTGACAGGAATACGTTCGCGAAGGTCGTCGACCACCGGTCGCCCCGAGACGAGCGACTGGCCGAAGTCGAAATGTGCCGCCCCCTTGAGCCAAGTGGTGTATTGCCCAAGAAAAGGTTCATCCAAGTGCAGCTCCCGACGAATCCGAGCTATCGTCCGGGGAGGCGCACTGCCGCCTCCGGCAATCGTTGTTGCGGCATCCCCGGGAATAAGCGTTACCAGGCTGAACACCAGGAACGACATGACCAGAAGCAGGGGTATGGAGATTGAAAGGCGCCTGATAATCATCCGGAACATGTACATCACTCACCTTTCGGTGGCGTCCGTCGCGCATCACCGGTTCGCCAGCCCGAGACCGGGAACCGAGCCCGGTCGTCTCAGGGGCGCGGCACCGAACAGGCCATCGGGTAACTAATCCTGGATATAGACCGAGTCGAAGTTCAGGTAACCGAACCCGTCGAACACGGGAGTGCCTGCGACGCGTCCCGTGTTCCATCCCTGAACCGTCGGCCACGAAGTGACGGGAATCAGGTAGGCGTGGTCGGCGACCAGCCTGGAGGCCTTCCTCAGGGCGGCAATCGCCTTCGGGTCGTCCGGCGCGAAGCGCGCCGCCTCATTGACGTCCTTCATGACATCGGGGCGATCTGCTCCGCACAGCACCCCGTAACCATCGGCACCGAACTCGAAGTAGAACTGGCCATAAGTGGCCATTCCGACCACGGGTGCCAGAAATGCGCCGGGTTTCTGCGGCACGACAAAGGAGCCCCGGTAATCGGCATCACCCGTGACGTCGACCTTGACACCCAATTTTTCCAGCTGCGCCTGCAGCGCCTCCGCGGCGGGGCCAACATTCACCGCAGTAACAGGATAGTGCAAGCTCACCGCCGGATCCGTAACACCGGATTCGGCGAGGAGGGCCTTCGCCTTGCCGGGATCGTACGTGATGATCTTCTTCAGCTCGGGGTCGAATGCTTTATCGGCCTCGCCGACAGGACCATAGACCGGCTTCGCGAGCCCTCCGTAGACGAGGGTGGAGAAGCGCTTTCGATCAATGCCGACCTGGACAGCCTGGCGGAACTTCTCGTTGTCGAACGGCGGCTTCGAGGTGCACATCTCCAAGTAGATGGGGGACGTGTTGAACTCCCGAGTCGCGTATTTCCCGTTGGCCTTGATGCTGGCCGCACTGCCCACCGACACATAGCTCGCCCAGTCCAATTGCCCGGAAAGAAGGCCGTTGGCATACTGTGGACCGGTCGGCGTGTTGACGACGTCGACGCCGCCCAACTTCTCGGTGGGCGCGTCCCAGTATTTCTGGCTCTTCCGGAAGGATATGAGCTGCCCCGTCACGTTCTTCGTGACGGTGAACGGGCCCGCGCCGACGGGAATCGAGTCGATCTGGCCGGGACGGGTCGCAAGCTGTTTCGGCGACACAATGGCGCCGGGGCGCATCGACAGTTCGGCGTAGAATTCTCCGGCGATCGGTCGGTCGAGATGCACGACGACCGTCAGCGGATTGACCACCTCTACGCTCTTCAGCGCCCTGATTCCAGGATCGAGGGATGCCTGGGCGGCCGGGGTCAGCGGACTGTGGTTGCGCAGAAGGCCGGTCTTGACCGCCGCCGCGTCGAAAGAAGATCCATCGCTGAAACGGACGCCAGGTCGCAGCGAGATCCTCACGGTGGCCGGGTCCACAACCTCGACATTCCTGGCCATCCACGGAGTGAAAGTACCGTCCGCGGATTCGCGCAGCAAAGTGCCGTAGACAAGCTTGTAGTAGAAGAAGTCGGTGTTGATCTGGGATTTGGCGGGATCCAGGTGAAGTCCGGCCGCCGGCATCGGGAACCCGTACTTCAACACGCCGGAGGGGTTGATGGCTCCTGAACCACCCCCGGCACCGGCAGCACATCCGGTCAGGGTGGTTCCAGCGGAAAACGAGAGGGCAAGAGCAGCTGTTACCAGGCGGAGTGTTCGGCTCATTCTCTGAGTCTCCGTATCGTGGCGCGACTGCGACCGGGAGGCATCGATGCCGATGGCGTTTGGGCGACGACGTCTCGGCGATGGCGATGTGGCGATGGCGCGACATCCGACATGCGAACTAACATTAGTTAGTTACCATCTATCGATGTAGTGTACTTGTCAAGGTCCAGTGACTGGCCGGCGAGACGCCGCGATGCGGCGCCCGGCGGCCAGATGACGGATCGCCAGAAAGCCTGGCTGCCCTCCTGGGGCCGACGCGTGCCCCAGATCTCGGATTCGATACTCCAGGCCATCGAACCGCGCTTCCAGCCGTTGCTGGAGACCATGGCCGACCTGGCCGACCTGGCCGACCTGGCCGGGCGGTCGTCAGGCCGGCCCTGCGTAACTCGCCGCACTCGTCCGTCGCCCCTGCCTCCCACCTGTCCGCCATGGCCGGCGTCACCATGCAGGGCACGGCCTCAGGCGAGCGGTACGTCGGGGCCCAGGCGCGCCCGGAGTTCGTCCACGGTGACGCCGAAGCACTCGCGCACCACCGCACCGGTGGGGCTGAGGTCGAAGACGGCGAGGTCGGTGTAGACGCGGCTGACACAGCCGACGCCGGTGAGCGGGTAGGTGCAGCGTGGCACGAGCTTGGGGACACCGCTCTTCGTGAAGAGCGTCATCATCACGTAGGTGTCCTTCGCCCCGATCGCCAGGTCCATCGCGCCGCCGACGGCGGGAATGGCGTCGGGCTCACCGGTGTGCCAGTTGGCCAGGTCGCCGGTCGCGCTCACCTGGAACGCGCCCAGTACGCACACGTCCAGGTGACCGCCGCGCATCATCGCGAACGAGTCGGCGTGGTGGAAGTACGCCGCGCCCGGCAGTTCCGTCACGGGCACCTTGCCCGCGTTGGTGAGATCGGGGTCGATCTCGTCGCCCACGGCGGCGGGGCCCATGCCCAGCAGGCCGTTCTCGGTGTGCAGGATCACCCCGCGCTCGGGCGGCAGATGGTCGGCGACCTTGGTGGGCTGCCCGACGCCGAGGTTGACGTAGGCGCCCTCGGGGATGTCGGCGGCGACCCAGGCGGCGAGTTCGTCAGGTGTCAACGGCATCTCAGCGAGCCCCCTCGACGGTGTAGCGGCGTGCGTCGACCCGGACCACTCGGTTGACGTAGATGTTGGGGGTGACCACCGACTCCGGGTCGAGTGTCCCGACCGGAACCACCTCGCTGACCTGGACGATCGTGGTGGTCGCGGCCGTGGCCATCACGGGCGCGAAGTTCCGTGCGGTCTTGCGGTAGACCAGGTTGCCGAGGGCGTCGGCCCGGTGGGCGCTGATGAGGGCGACGTCACCGCGGATGGGGTGTTCGAGGACGTGGGTGCGGCCGTCGATCACCCGTGTCTCCTTGCCCTCCGCCAGGGGTGTGCCGACGCCGGTCGGGCAGTAGAAGGCGCCGATCCCCGCACCGGCCGCCCGCATCCGTTCCGCCAGGTTGCCCTGGGGGACCACCTCCAGTTCGATGCGTCCCTCCCGGTAGAGGGCGTCGAAGATGTAGGAGTCGACCTGGCGCGGAAAGGAGCAGACGACCTTCCGCACCCGGCCGGCCTTCAGCAGTGCCGCCAGACCGACCTCGCCGTTGCCCGCGTTGTTGGACACGATGGTGAGGTCGGTGGCGCCCTGCCGGATCAGGCCGTCGATGAGGTCGAACGGCATACCGGCCAGACCGAAGCCACCGACCAGTACGGTGGCCCCGTCCTCGATGCCCGCGACCGCCTCGTCGACGGTGTCGTACGTCATGGCGCTCACACGCTCCCCTTTCCCACGGCGTCGAGGCCGCCCTGCGCGCCGAGCCGGCCAGACGGTGTTCGCCTCATGTGAGCTCCAGTCCGGGCAGGTCGCCGTCCGCACGCCACTCCCGCAGGATGCGGTAGAACGCGTTCGGCCCGTGCAGGAAGGCCATGGACGGGCCCGGCCGGACCTGGCCCTCGTTGTTGAGGTAGCCCGGGGTGCAGTCCTGGCGGAACCGCACCAGCGGTTCCGGGGTCTGCCCCAGGACACCCAGCCAGCCGTCCTCCGCCGCCGTGGTGCACTCGACGCGCTCGACGCCCCGGGACCTCGCCTCGTCGATCACGTAGGCGATGTGCTCGCTGATCTCCAGGATGTTGCTGGTGAAGTTGTAGACCGGTGCGGCGACCTGTGTGGCGGCGTTGAGGAAGCAGTTCGGGAAGCCATGGGTCTGGACTCCGTGCAAGGTGCGCATGCCACCGCTCCAGTGACCGCTCAGCCGTACGCCGTCCCGGCCGACGGGATCGACTCCCCACGCCCGGAGCAGACCGCGGCCGAGGTCGAACCCGGTCGCCAGGATCACGCAGTCCAGCTCGATCTCCCGGCCGTCGACGATCAGTCCGGTGGGCGTCGCCTTCTCCACGCCCAGACCCCTGGTGTCCACGAGGGTGACGTCGGGCCGGTTGAACGTGGCCAGGTACTCGTCGTGGAAGGAGGGTCGCTTGCACAGCAACCGGAAGTTCGGCATCAGTGCGGCCGCGGTGGCCGGGTCCTCGACGATCGAGGCGATCCGCGCACGGGCGGCCTCCATGGCGGCGAAATCGTCCAGCTCCGCCCGCGCCCGATCCTCCTCGCTCCCGAAGAGACCACGGTTGTGGCTGACAAGGGCCGGAAAGATGGAACGGGTCCAGGAATCCTGGACCAGGTCCGGGGCGGAGAGGTCGACGGTCCGCTCGTTGAAGGCGAACATCCGCTCGCGCTGCCAGCCGGGTGTCAGTCCCGCGGCCCACTCCGGGTCCGTGGGGCGGTTGTCCCGCTCCAGCACCACCACCGGCGTCCGCTGGAAGACGTAGAGGTGTTCCGCCGCCTGCGCGACCGGCGCGACGACCTGCAATCCGGTCGCGCCCGTTCCGATGAGTCCGACCCGTTTGTCCGCCAGGTTCGGCAGCCCGCCGCCGTTCGGGCCGGGCTCGCCCCCGGTGTAGCCGTAGTCCCAGCGGCTGGAGTGGAAGACGGCGCCCTGGAAGTCCTCCAGCCCCGCTATGCCGGGCAGCTTGGGCCGCTGGAGAACGCCGCCGCCCAGTACGAGGAACCGGGTGCGGATCTCGTCACCGCGGTCGGTGCGGACGGTCCACCTGGACTCCTCGTCGTCCCATTCCGCGTCGACCACCTCGGTCTGGAAGCAGGCGTCCCGGTAGAGATCGAAACGGCGGGCTATCGACCGGCAGTGCTCCAGGATCTCCGGCTGGTAGACGTAGCGTTCCGTCGGTGTGTACCCCATCTCCTCCAGCAACGGCAGATAGAGGTAGGACTCGATGTCGCACTGGGCGGCCGGGTACCGGTTCCAGTACCAGGTTCCGCCGACGTCCCCGGCACGGTCGATCAGGCGGATCCGCTCGACGCCCCGCTTGCGCAGTTCGGCACCGCAGGTCAACCCCGCGAGACCGGCGCCGAGCACCACGACGTCGACCTCGTCGT
This sequence comes from Streptomyces sp. NPDC104367, assembly GCF_055583825.1. Taxonomy (NCBI): domain Bacteria; kingdom Bacillati; phylum Actinomycetota; class Actinomycetes; order Kitasatosporales; family Streptomycetaceae; genus Streptomyces; species Streptomyces sp. NPDC104367. The sequence continues at coordinate 11,985 of NZ_JBVJND010000021.1, forward strand.
GCAGACTCTCTCGCTCCACCGGGCCGGCCCACGGGTCGTCCATCTGCTCGACGTAGCCGTACTGTCCGCTGCCGTCGGAGCGCAGCCGCCGGGCCCGCTCGGCCGCGTAGCGTGCGCGGACCTCGTCCAGTGCTGTGGTGTCTGGCACTTCCATCTCCTGAGGGCCTCGGTGAAGCAGGACGTGTGCCGCGCACGGCACGGGGAAGGCGTGCCGGCATCCCCGCCCCCGCGCCGCACGGTCGGATGGGGCCCGTGGGGAGGCCGCGGGCCGATGGTCAGCCGAGCGCCGGCACGACCCGCTCGGCCAGGCACCGCACGAAACCCCACGCGGCGTCCGGCGGCAGCCCCCCGATGAGAGGGCTCGTGAACAGCCCCCGGCCCGCACGAATGCGCTCGACCGCCTCGTCCACCGTCAAGATGCGATACGCGCCGCGTTCCGCCCGCAGTTCGTCCACGGTGGTGGCGGAGGACATCAGCGCCGTCGGGTTCCCCACGGACCACTCGGCGTACTTGCGGGCGTGGTGGAGCAGGTGCGGACCCGCGACCTGCCAGGCCTGGTCGACGTCCTCGGCGACCAAGATGAAGGCCGCGCTCTCCGTGTCCGGGACCGTACAGGTTCCCGGCCGCATGCCGTGCTCCTCGCAGGCCGCCAGGTAGGCGGCCTGGAGGACGGCGGCGTCCCCTCCCTGGCAGCGCATGTCGAGCCCGAACCGGCCGGCCCTGCGCGCCGCGGCCACCGAGCCGCCGCCCCAGCGCACGACGGGTCCGCCCGGGGTGACCGGCGCCGGCTCGATCCGCAGCTGCCGTCCGTCGTGCTCGAAGGGTTCCCCGGTCTTCGCCCGCAGCAGCAGTTCCAGCTTCTGGTCCGCGATGCGTCCCCGCCGACGGAACTCGACGTCGAAGAGGGTGTACTCCTCCGGCCGGTATCCGATCGCGGCCGTGTAGGACACCCGGCCTCCGCTCAGGTTGTCCAGGACGCACATCTCCTCGGCGAGCCGCAGCGGCTCCCACAGGGGCAGGATCAAGGCGGACACGCTGATCTGGACCTTCGACGTCGTCGCGGCGAGCGCGCTCGCCAGCAGGAGCGGCGAGGGGAGGTAGTCGTCGCCGGAGGCGTGGTGTTCGCTCACGGTGACTCCCGCCAGGCCGTGCTGCTCGGCGTACGCGGTGAGTTCGCGGGCGGCTCGGTAGAGCTCCTGGGTTGGTGCGCCGAACGGCGCGGTTCGCATGTCAAAAGCGAAGTTGAACACGGAGTGCCTCCTTCAGCGGCGTCGCCCGATCGCCGCTCTAAAGTAGTGCATTACTTTAGGAATGTGACGGAGTGATGTCAATCACGTGCCGATGGTCGCCGTAAAGTAGTGTATTACTTTAGAGCGTGGCCTGTGTGCCCACTGCCGCAACGTCTGAGCCGTCACACGCAAGGAGTTCCATGGCCGTGTCCAACACAGAGAAGATCGTCGTCCTCGACGGCGCCCGGACCCCGATCGGCAGCTTTGGGGGAGTCTTCAAGGACGTCCCCGGCTTCGAGTTGGGTGCGGTCGCCGCCAAGGCCGCACTCGACCGGGCGACGGTGGCCGCGGACGACATCGACGAGGTCGTGTTCGGATGCATCGGCCAGGTCGGGCCCGACGCCTTCAACGCCCGTCGGGTCGCCCTCACCGCGGGCCTGCCCGTGAGCACGCCCGCCCATACGGTCAACCGGCTCTGCGGCTCCGGGCTGCAGGCGATCTGGGCCGCGGCCATGCAGATGCGCTGGGGCGGCGTGGACTTCGCGCTGGCCGGGGGCGACGAGTCCATGTCCCGCATGCCCTTCTACGACTTCGGCGCCCGCAACGGCTACCGACTGGGCGACCGCACCCTGGTCGACGGCACCGTCATGATGCTGACAGACCCGTTCCACGACATCCACATGGGCGTCACCGCCGAGAACGTGGCCCGGCGGTACGACATCTCGCGGCAGGCCCAGGACGAGTTCGCCCTCGTCTCGCAGCAACGCGCCGCGTCGGACCGTGCGAAGGCCGCCTTCGCCGAGGAGATCGTGCCGGTGGAGGTGGGCGGCCGGAAGCCCCACACCGTGACGGAGGACGAGCACCCCAGGCCCGGGACCACCCTGGAGATCCTGGCGAAGCTCCGCCCGGCGTTCACCGAGGGCGGCACCGTCACGGCCGGCAACGCCTCGGGCATCAACGACGGCGCGGCGGCCGTGGTGCTCGCCCGCGAGTCGGTCGCCGCCGAACGCGGCCTGACGGGACTGGTCACCCTCGAAGCCGTCACGACGGCGGCGAACGAGCCGGAACTGATGGGCTACGCCCCTGCCTTCGCGCTGCGCAAGCTGTTCGAACAGACGGGCCTGCGCCCCTCGGACATCGACATCGTGGAACTCAACGAGGCCTTCGCCTCCCAGGCCGTGGCGGTGATACGCGACGCCAAGCTCGACCCCGAGCGGACCAACCCCTACGGCGGGGCGATCGCGCTCGGCCACCCCGTCGGCGCCACCGGAGCGAACCTGACCCTGCGGGTCGCCAAGCACCTGGCCCGCACCGACGGTGAGTGGGGGGTCGTCTCCATGTGCATCGGCGGCGGCCAGGCACTCGCGGCACTGTTCCGGCGGGCCGCATGAGCGACGAACTCGTCCGGGTCGACCTCGACGGCGGTGTCGCCCGCGTCACGCTCGACCGGCCGGACCGGGCCAACGCCTTCGACCTCCCCATGGCCCACGCCTTCGGCTCCGCCATGGACCGCGTCGAGGCCGACGACGTCCGGGCCGTTCTGCTGACGGGAGCCGGCACCCGGTTCTGCGGCGGGGGCGACGTGTCCTCGTTCCTGGCGGGCGACGATCCGGCGGAGTACCTGCTGGAGCTGGCGACGGTCCTGGAGGCACAGGTCCGCCGGCTCTCGGTCCTGCGCAAGCCGGTCGTCACCGCCGTGCAAGGGGCTGCCGCCGGTGCCGGGCTGGCCCTCGTGCTCGCCTCGGACATCGTGGTGTCCGCACCGACGGCGAAGTACACGATGGCGTACGCCGAGATCGGGCTCACGCCCGACTGCGGGGTCTCCTATCTCCTTCCGCGGGTGGTCGGTCTGCGCCGGGCACTGGCCATGACAGTCGGGCGGCAGACCCTCACGGCGGCGCAGGCGCAGGAGTGGGGGCTGGTGACCTCGGTCTCCGAGGACCCGGCCGCGACCGCGTACGAGATCGCCGCCGCCGTGGCGAACGGGCCCGCGCAGGCGCTGGGACAGGCCCGACGTCTGCTCCGCACGGGCTACGACCTGCCGCGCGACCTGCACGCCCGGGACGAGGCCGCGACCATCTCCGCCTCGGTCTCGACCCCCGAGGCCCAGCGACTGATCAGGGCGTTCACCGAGCGGTGACGGGCCGTACCCCCGAGAACAGAGAGGTTTCACAGTGCTGCTGAACGCGACAAGGGCCGTCGCGCCCGGAATTCCCCCCGTACCTCGGTGAAAGGGGAGGCGATGTCGACCGACCACGCGTCCACGGCACGGGCCGTCTCCCCGGACTCCGGGCTCCTCTGGACGGCGGAAGGCGCCTGGCCCGTCGCCGACGGTGTGTTCCGTATCCCGCTGCCCCTGCCCGCCGACGGGCTGAAGGCCGTCAACGTCTATCTGCTGGAGACCGAGGCGGGCCTCACGCTCGTCGACGGCGGTTGGGCCGTCGAGAGCGCGCGCGACGTGCTCACCCGGAGCCTCAGGTGCCTCGGTCACACCCTGCGGGACATCCGTACGTTCCTCGTGACCCATGTGCACCGCGATCACTACACGATGGCCTCTGTCCTCGCGCAGGAGTACGGCGCCACGGTCGTGCTCGGCCGCGGCGAGGAGCCGGCCCTGGGCCTGATCAACGGCGACGACCAGTACTTCGCGCGGACGATGCGGGACGCGTTCGTGTCCGCGGGCGCGGCGGACCTCATGAGCGCCGGCGAGCGGCCGAAGCCGGATCCGGGGGAGTGGCGGGAACCCGACCGGTGGATCGACGGCGAGACCACGTTCGAGGTCGGGTCACGTGTCCTCGACGCGGTGCCGACACCCGGACACACCCCGGGCCACTATGTGTTCGCCGACCGCCGGGCCGGTCTGCTCTTCGCCGGCGACCATGTGCTGCCCACCATCACCCCGTCGATCGGGTTCAGCTTCCCGCTGCCGGACGATCCGCTGGGCAGCTTCCTGGAGTCGCTGCGGCGGGTGCGCAGTCTGCCCGACCTGCGTCTGCTGCCCGCCCACGGACCGGTCACCGCGTCCAGCCATGCCCGGGTGGACGAACTCCTCGCGCTGCACGGGCACCGGCTCGGCCAGTGCGCCGACCTGCTGACCGCGTCCGGCGCGACGGCCGCCGCCGTCGCCGCGGGGCTGCCCTGGACGCGGCGACAGAGGTCGTTCGTGGAGTTGGACGGGTTCAACCAGCGGCTGGCCGCCCTGGAGACCAAGGCACACCTCGAACTCCTCGTCCTCGGGGGACGTGCCGCTCGCGAAGTGGTGGACGGGACGGTCCTGTTCGCCGCGGCCGGGACCTGACGGTGCGGCAGTGCGCCGCACAGCCATCGGCGCCCTCGGCGCCAGGAAAGGGAAGGCACATGATCCGCACCCGCGTCACCGAGATGTTCGGCGTCGAACACCCCATCGTCTGCGGTGGGATGACCGGCCTGGGCACCGCCGAGCTGATCTCGGCCGTGGCCAACGCCGGGGCGCTGGGGTTCCTCACCGCGCTGACCCAGCCCACACCGGAGGCCCTGGCGACGGAGATCCACCGCACACGCGACCTCACCGACCGGCCTTTCGGCGTCAACCTGACCATCCTGCCCACCATCAACCCGGTGCCCTACGACGAGTACCGGGCCGTCATCGTCGAGTCGGGTGTCAAGGTCGTCGAGACCGCGGGCTCCAGCCCCGAGCCCCATCTGCCGGACTTCAAGAAGGCCGGCGTCAAGGTCATCCACAAGGCCACCAGTGTCCGGCACGCCGTCTCGGCCGAGCGCAAGGGCGTCGACGCCGTGAGCATCGACGGCTTCGAGTGCGCCGGGCACCCCGGTGAGGACGACGTACCGGGGCTCGTTCTCATCCCCGCGGCCGCGCGGCGACTCGCGGTGCCGGTGATCGCCTCGGGCGGCATGGCCACCGGTGCCGGCCTCGTCGCGGCCCTCGCGCTCGGGGCGGAGGCCGTCAACATGGGCACCCGGTTCATGGCGACCACCGAGGCACCCGTCCACGACAACGTCAAACAGCGGATCGTCGCCAACGACGAGCGCGACACCGTCCTGGTCTTCCGGAACTTCCGCAACACCGCGCGTGTGGCGCGCAACAGCGTCTCCGAGCAGATCGTCGAGATCTCCGAGCGTCCCGGAGCCACGTTCGCGGATGTGGCCGGGCTGGCGTCCGGCGTACGCGGTCGCACCAACGTGCTCGCGGGAGGTGACGTGGAGGGCGGTATGTGGTGGGCCGGACAGACCCAGGGTCTGATCGACTCCGTCGACACCTGTGCCCGTGTCGTCACGAGGATCATGACCGAGGCCGAGCAGATCATGGTCAAGCGGCTGCCGGCCCTCGTCGGTGCCTGAGCTGTCCGGACGGCGGTTGGCGTCCGGACGTACGAAGGGAGCCGCGGCCGACGGTGCCGGAAGGCACGGTCGGCCGCGGCTTCTTCCCTCGCTGTCCCCGAGTGCGCCCTTCAGCGGGCGAAGTTGAGCCGGTGACCTTCCCAGGGCCACTCGACGGCGTACAGGATCCCGCGCCCCGAGGAACAGATGTAGCCGGTGCCCGGGTCGGTGCCGCCGAAGCAGATGTTGGTCACCCAGGGGTCGTGTTCCGGAGTCACGAACCGTCCGATCTCCCGGCCTTCGGGTGAGACGACCGAGATCCCGGACCTCTTCAGATTGGCGGCGCACACGTTGCCGGCGCCGTCGACGGCCAGCCCGTCCCAGCCGTGCCCCTCGGCGTCGTGGAACAGGATGCGTCGGTTGGTGAGCTCTCCCGGAGCCACGACGTCCCACACGTTCAGATCGCCGAAGGTCTCGCTCACGTACAGGCGGGTGCCGTCGGGCGACAGGCCCGCACCGTTCGGCAGGGCGAGGCCGGTGACGGCCCACCGGATCCACCGGCCCATGGGGTCGGCATAGCAGATGTTCCCCGTGGTGGTGTCGACGAAGTAGCAGTTGCCGAAGGTGTCGAAGACGATGTCGTTGAGCCAGCCGAGATGGTGACCCTCGGCGTGGGTGTGGACGGTGTCGACCTCGCCGGTGTCCAGGTCGAGGCGTTGCAGGCTGCCCTGGTCGAACTTCTCGTTGCCGGGGCCGCCGCCGTTCGTCCTCGTGATGCCGTGCTCGTCGACGACGAGGCGGGTGCCGCCGTTGTTGGCCAGATAGACGTGGCCGTCCGGGCCGAACGCGGCGCCGTTCACACCGCCGCCGCACTCGTAACGGTGCAGGAAGCCGTCCGGCGTGATCCGGGCCAGGGCGCCCGCGAGCTCCGATACCAGCACCGTTCCGTCGTCCATGGCGACGGGGCCCTCCGGGAAGCGCAGCCCGGTGCCGACGACGCGCAGGGTGGACATGTCGAACTGAGTGGCGTTGCTGTCCATGCGGCTCTCTTCATCTCATGGGCGGTGGCTCTTCGGGGCGGCAACCCCCTGGACCTGGGCAGGGCTCAGGACGGCCCCCCGCTCCTGCTGTCGAGTTCAGCCGGGCGCTGCGCGGCTGACAGGTCGTAGGGCGACGAGGCCGCGGTCTCGGGCACCACGTGCAGGGTGACGCGCGAGGGCATGTCGGGCCCGGTGTGGACACGTTGGGCGGCCACGCTGATGTCCGTCTCGCGTCCCACCTCGGGGACGACCCGGGAGTTCAGGTTGCGCGAGTACTTGGGGAAGCTGCTGCTGGTGATGTGCACGCGGATCCGGTGGCCGGGCAGGAAGGAGTGGACGATCGGGTCGATCGCGATGTCCAGCTCCACGGGCTCACCCGGTGTCAGCCATGACGCGTTGCCGCCGCCGCGGTAGCGGGTGCGCAGGACTCCCTCGGCGAGCTTCGCCGCGAAGCCGTCCGGCGCCACGTCGATGATCCTTACGATGAAGTCGGTGTCCTCCGCGCTGCTGGAGACCCAGACGGTCGCCTGCGCGGATCCGGCCACCCGCACCACGTCCGTCAGCACCGGAGAGTCGTAGACCAGCAGGTCGTCGCGTGTTTCGAGGGGCCGCTGGTCGTGTGCCCCGTCGGCCGTCAGCGTGCGGTCGAACCGGGCGACCTGGCCGATGTCGATGAGGACGCCACCGATGGTCGGCGCCGGGTCGGCAGGATCGTAGGTGTAGGCGGGGCTTCCGTAGCCGGCGGGTGCCTCGAAGGCCAGCAGGCCTTCCCGTTCCGCTTGCGCGGCGGGGGCGCTGTCGAGGAAGACGTCGAATGCGGATCCGCTCGGGGGCCAAGTGCTCGACGCGGCCCACTTGTTCTCGCCCGACAGGTAGTAGTGCAGTCTGGACGGGTGTGTCGCCGCCGGGGCCGGGTCCTTCAGCCAGCGATCGAACCACGCGATCATGGCCGCCCACCATACCTTGCGGCCGCCGGCCGGCGCGTCGAGGTGGTCGCGGGGGCCGGACGGTGTCCCCACGGTGCCGAAGTGGCCCCAGGGTCCTATGACGAGTTCATGGCCGATGTCCGGATCGGCCGCCCAGATCTTCGCCATCGACGCCGCGAAGGGTGAGTACACACCAGTGACGGCCTTGATGGGGACGAGGGCGCGCGAGGGATCCTTTCCGAGGGCGCGGGAGTCCTTCTTCCAGAACGGATCCGTGGGCTCGGCGAGAAAGATGCTGCGCAGCCCCGAGGTCACATGATCGTCCTTGAGTGCTGTGAAATCGAGCAGGGGAAGGCGCAGCAGATCCTCCCGGGTCGATCTGACGGCCGACCGCACCTCCCGCAGGAGCTCCTCGCGCTCGGCTTCGCCGAGACCGAGGCGCGGCAGGTTGTTCAGCGTGGCCATGTGCGACATGAACTGGGCGGCGAAGTAGACCTCCGAGGGGACACCCGCCCGGTGGGTCCAGGACTCCATGTCCGTGTGGCCGTCCACCACGAAGGCGGCGCCCAGCGAGGGCGGCTGGGCGGCGACCGCCTGGAGGGCGGTCATGGTCAGGGCCGAGTTGCCGACGACCCCGACCTTCCCGTCGGACCACGGCTGCGCCGCCGCCCACTCGACCGAGTCGTATCCGTCCTCCTGCTCCTGGAACGAGAAGTCCAGGAACCCCTCTGACGCGCCGCAGCCGCGACAGTCCTGGGAGACATAGGCGTAGCCTGCCCGCACGATGGCCATCGGCCCGGGATAGGCGTGCTCCATGTATCCCTGTTTGCCGTAGATCGACCGCTGGAGGACGACCGGACGCCGTATGTCGTCGTCGAACCGGAAGACATCCGCCCGCGTGCGAGTGCCGTCCCGCAGCGGGATGACGACGTCCTGCTCCACGATGATGTTGGCTGGCATGGCTTCCGGATCTCCTGTCTGCGGACCTGGTCGAAGACGGCCGGCTGGCAATTTAGTAGTGCACTATATTTTGTGTCACGTCGATGTGACAAGCGGTCAGACGGGTGCGATCCGAGGCCAGGCGCCGCCCGCCTCCACCGTGTGCCGCAGCACCAGGCGGTCCCACTCGCGGACCGGGCCGACCTCCGAACGCCACGCCAGGACGCGCGTGGTGAAGCGGTGCAGCGGGTGTTCGCGCGTGGTGCCGAGCGCGCCGACGACCTGGTGGGCGTTGCGCACGACCGTCGAGGCCGCGTGCCCCAGCACGGAGCAGGCGGCCGCGATCTCGAACTCCCCGGCGATGACCGCCTCGGCCAGCTCCGCCCCCTCGGCGTCGCCCAGACGCAGCGTGGCGGCGCCGACCGCGGCCCGGGACAGCGCCGCGTTCGCCGCGATGTCGGCGACGAGATGCTGCACGGCCTGGAACCGGCCGATCGGGCGGCCGAACTGGGCCCGTGCGCCGGCGTGCTCGACGCACAGCTCAAGGATCCGGTCCAGGGCCCCGACGGCGCTGGTCGCGCGCGCCCAGGCCGTGAGCAGGCGTGCCGCGCGCGCCGTCTCCGGATGCGTCGCCTCCGTCCACGCGGTCCGGTCCGCGGGGAGGACCAGGGTCGGACGTGACTCACCGGCCAGGTTCACCCCCTCGGCCACCCGGCAGGCGCTCACCGGCACCTCCGCCACCCGGGTGCCGCCCTCCGGGTCCGACCGCAGGACCACGAGAAGCTCGACCTCGGACGTGAACGGCACGCGCGGCACGGTATCGCCGTCGGCGAGGTGCCCGACGGTCCGCAGACGGGCGTCGCCGGCGACCTCCAGCAGGCGTCCGGCGACCAGGTCGTGCTCGGCCAGCGGGAGCGGGCACGCGGCGCGCCCGGCGGCCCGGAGCAGGGCGGCTACCTCCGTGAGGCCGCCCCCGCTGCCCCCCAGCCGCTCGGGGGTGCCGAGCCGGGCCAGTCCCGTCTCGACCAGCAGCGGCCACAGCCCGCCCTCCGGGGGCTCGGCCCCCAGCACGCCGCCGATCAGGGTCTCGATGTCGTGGTCGATCGCCGTCGTGACGGTCATCGCAGCCCCAGCTCTCGTGCGAGGATCCCGCGGAGCACCTCGTTGGTGCCTCCGCGCAGGGTGAATCCGGGCCGTTGCATGACCGAGTCCACCAGGGTCGAGTGGAGCGCGGTGTCGACGCGCGCGCCGAGGTCCGCCAGTTGCAGGTCGGCCATGTCGGCGATGTCCCCCTCCAGTGTCGTGCCCAGGATCTTCACCACGGCCGCCGCCGCGTCGGGCTTGGACCGCGCCTGGAGCTGGTGCGCGATCGCGGTGGACATGTGGTGCAGGGCGTGCACCCGGGCGACGGCGTGCCCCAGTTCGGCGGGGTCGAAGAGCGGGGCCCGGGTCACCATCGCCTCCAGCAGCAGCTGGGTGGAGAGGAACCGCTCCGGACCGCTGCGCTCGTAGGCGAGTTCGGAGGTCACCTGGTGCCACCCGTCGCCCTCCGTCCCCAGCAGCCGCTCGTCGGGGACGAACACGTCGTCCAGGAACACCTCGTTGAAGTGGCACTGACCGTTCATCGACTCGATCGGGCGGATCTCGACGCCCGGCGCGCGCAGGTCGACGATGAGCTGGGACAGTCCCGCGTGCCGGTGCGCTTCGTCGCGGGGCGCGGTGCGCACCAGGGCGAAGAACGCCTCGGCCCGGTGGGCGCCCGAGGTCCAGACCTTGGAGCCGTGCACCCGCCATCCGCCGTCGACCCGTTCGGCACGCGTGCGCACTCCGGCCAGGTCGGAGCCCGTGTCGGGTTCGCTCATCCCGATGCCGAACGAGCAGGTTCCCGCCGCGATCCGGGGCAGGAAGTGCTTCCGCTGCTCAGGTGTGCCGAAGGCGAGGAGGGACGGCACGATCTGCCGATCGGCGATCCAGTGCGCGGCCACCGGCGCACCGGCGGCGAGCAGCTCCTCGGTCACGACGAACCGGTCGACGAAGGTGGCGCCGGTGCCGCCGTACTCGACGGGGACGGTCATGCCCAGCCAGCCGCGCCCGGCCAGCGCCAGGGTGAACCCGGGGTCCCAGCGGGTCAGCCAGCTGTCCACCGCGGCGAACGGGCCGTGCGCGTCGCCCCATCGGGCGAGGAAGGCCCGGACCTCCGCTCGGAGCGCCCGCAGCCGCTCGTCCTCGGCGACGATCTCCGGTGACCGCAGCATCACTGTCCCTCCGGGCGTGGGGCCAGGACGTCCCGCATGGCCTGGCCGTGCTCCTCGGTCTGGTGGGCGATCGCCTGCATCGCCGCGGAGAGTTCCAGCACACCGCTGAGGTCGGAGCGGCTCGATTCGCGGAGCAGCCGCTTGGCCATGCGCACCGCGGGGACCGGGTTGGCCGCCACCCGTTCGGCGAGCCGCAGGGCGGTCTCCAGCAGGAGGTCCGGCTCGACGACGGCGTTGAGCATGCCCCACTCCATCGCCTGGCGGGCCGGGACCCGGTCCCCGGTGAGGACCATCTCGGCGGCGCGGGCGGCGGGCAGACTCCGGGGCAGGAACCACGCCCCGCCGTCGCCCGGGATCAGACCGAGTTTGACGAAACTCTCGGCGAAGAAGGCGGTGTCGGCGGCGACCCTGAGGTCGCACATGAACGCCAGATCACAGCCGGCGCCGACGGCGGGGCCGTTGACCGCGGCGACGAACGGCACCTCGTTGGCCGACATGAGCCGGGGGATGCTCTGCACGTGTTTGCGGTAGCTGCGGCGCAGGGCCACGATGTCGCCGTCGAACATGCCCTCGCGGCGGGCCATGGCCTTGACGTCGCCGCCCGCGGAGAAGGCGCGCCCGGCTCCGGTGAGTACGACGGCGCCCACGTCGGGGCTGTCGTTGACCCGCATCATCTGCTCGGCGAAGGCGCTGAGGAACTCCGGGCCCGTGACGGGGTTGCGGCGTTCGGGGTCGTTGATGGTCCAGATCTCGACGGGGCCGCGGGCGTCGACGAGGAGCGGTTCGGTCATGGGGTCTCTCGTTCGGGGATGGGGGAGGAGGAGGTCTCCCGGTCCGTGGCCGCCAGCCACGCGCGGAGGTCTTCGGTGTGCTCTCCGAGCGCGGGTGGCGGGCCCGACACCCGTACCCGGCGGCCGTCGAAGAAGAACGGCGGTGACACCTGGGGGAGTGAGTCCGTGTCCGTCTCGATGTGCTGGACCGGTTCGAGGCCGAGCGTCTCGGCGAGCGCGAAGGCCTCGGCGATCGTGTTCACCGGGCCGCACGGGACCCGGGCGGACTCCAACTGGGCCAGCACATCGGCGGACCGCCGCCGCCGTGCGGCGGCGTCGAGTTCGACGTGCAGGTCCGGGAGGTGCGCGACCCGGTCGCGGTTGGTCGCGAAGCGCGGATCGTCGGCCAGGGCGGGCACGTCGAGTGCGCGGCAGAGCGCGCGGAACTGGGTGTCGTTGCCGCACCCGATCGCGATCTGCCGGTCGGCCGTCCGGAGCAGTTGGTAGGGGGCGACGCTGGGGTGCCGGTTGCCCAGCCGGGACGGCACCTCGCCGGCCGCGACATAGGCGCTGGACTGGTTGGACAGGGCGCTCAGCAGGGAGGAGAGCAGGTCGACCTCGACGCGGTGGCCGACGCCGGACGCGTCGCGGGAGCGGAGGGCCGCCAGGACGGCGATCGTGGCGTGGAGCCCGGTCACGACGTCGACCAGGGCCACCCCGACCTTCATGGGCTGGCCGTCCGGCTCGCCGGTGATGCTCATCAGGCCGCCCACGGCCTGGGCGATGAAGTCGTAGCCGGGCCGCCCGGCGCCCCCGGCACTGCCGAAGCCGGTGATCGAGCAGTACACCAGGCCCGGGTTGTCGGGCCGGAGTTCGTCGTAGCCCAGCCCGTACCGGTCGAGCGTGCCGGGCAGGAAGTTCTCGATCAGCACGTCGGCCCGCAGCGCCAGCCGGCGGGCCGTCTCCAGGTCGGCGGGGTCCTTGAGGTCGAGCGCCATTCCCTTCTTGCCCCGGTTGGTGCCGAGGTAGTAGGTGCTGGTCTCACCGCGGTGCGGTGGGCCCCAGGCGCGGGTGTCGTCACCGCCTTCGGGGCGCTCCACCTTGATCACGTCGGCACCGAGGTCGGCGAGCAGCATGGCCGCGCTGGGCCCCGCGAGGACGCGTGAGAAGTCAGCGACCAGTACACCGGCCAGCGGGCGGGGGCCGTCCTGTCCGTCCCGGGTCACCTGGGACCCCTTTCGTAGCCGCGGCTAAAAGTAGTGCATTACTTTAAGTTGGCGTTTCGGCGTCGTCAATCGGCAGGTCCGGGTGGTGGGGGCGGGTGGTTGTGACCCGTCGCGCGCCCTGTGCCGTTGACGCTCGCCGGGGCGGCCTCTATAGTAGTGTACTACTTTCTTGGGTGGATCGCCTGATGGTCCGCGACCCGGGAAGCGGACTCGAAGGTGGTCTGAAGGAGTGCCAATGCAGTCGGTCCCCGCCATTCGCATCGACCCCCGAACCGGGCGCAAGGTCTTCGCCACGCGGTCGACCGCTGCGCATCCCGGCCTCACCGGCTCGGGTTACGCGGTCGTCGAGGACGCGCGTCTGACCAGCCTCCCCGGAGCCCCGGACGACACGTCCTTCGACGGCGACCAGCGCGAGCGCTATCGCGCCGAGCGTGAGTCCCGGCGGGGCAAGGCGTCCTATGTAGGGCTCGAAGGCGACTTCGCCCCCTACCTCGCGGACGTCTTCTCCACCGAGCCGGTCCCCAGGCAAGCGCTCGACGACAGCTGTGACGTCCTGGTCGTCGGAGCCGGATTCGCCGGCCTGGTGCTCTGCCACAGGCTCCAGGAGGCCGGCTTCGAGGACATCCGCTTCTGCGAGCGCGGCGGCGACGTCGGCGGCACCTGGTACTGGAACCGGTACCCGGGCGTCGCCTGCGACATCGAGTCCTACAGCTATCTGCCGCTGCTCGACGAGATGGGCTACGTCCCCTCGATGAAGTACGCCTCCGGGTTCGAGATATACAACTACTGCCAGATGGTGGCGGAACGCATCGGGTTCTACGACCGGTGCCTGTTCAACACCGCGGTCGAGGAGGCCCGTTGGGATGGGACGAGCGAGCGCTGGACCGTCCGCACCGACCGGGGTGACACCATGTCGGCCCGTGTCCTGGTCCTCGCCAACGGCATCCTGACCACCCCGAAACTGGCCCGCATCCCGGGCATGGAGACCTTCGCGGGACAGAGCTTCCACACCTCCCGCTGGGACCACTCCGTCGACCTCGCCGGCAAGCGGGTCGGCGTGATCGGCACCGGCGCGACCGCGGTGCAGATCGTGCCCGAACTGGCCAAGTCCGTAAACCAGTTGTACGTCTTCCAGCGGACCCCCTCGACCGTGGACGTCCGCGGTCAGCGCGAGACGACCCAGGAGGAGCGCGAGACGTGGGCGAAGGAGCCCGGCTGGGCGCGGGCCCGCCGCAAGAGGTTCTCCGAACTGCCCCGGGGCCGCGCCGCGATGCTCGCCGACGACGACTATCTCGCGGGCAGGGTGGAGCGCCCCGCGCGTCCGCAGACCGGGCCCGCCGACCTGACGCCGGAGGCTGTCGAACGGCAACTGCAGGCGAACTTCCGCCTGATGGAGCGGATCAGGGCACGTGTGGACGAGGTCGTGGACACACCCGCGACCGCGCAGACACTCAAGCCGTACTACATCTACGGATGCAAGCGGCCCACCTTCCACGACGAGTACCTGCCGACGTTCAACCGGGCCAACACCCACCTGGTGGACGTGGCCCCGGGCGGCGTGGAACAGGTCACCGAGCGCGGAGTGGTCCATGACGGCGTGGAGTACCCGGTGGACGTCCTGGTGTACGCGACGGGCTTCCAGTGGATGGACAGCTCGACCTTCGGGATGGTCCACGGTGAGAAGGGTGAGTCGCTCTCGGGGAAGTGGGACCGGCAGGGCACCAGCACCTTTCTCGGTCTGCACAGCCACGGCTTCCCCAACCTGCTGGTGATGACCGGGCCGCAGGGCGGCGGTGGCGGTCTCAACTTCACCGACGGCATCGAGGCGCACAGCGAGTACGTCACCTGGCTCCTGACCGAGATGCGGGACAGGGGCGTGGACGTCGTCGACGTCCAGGAGAGCGCCGAGGCCCGGTGGTCCGAGCACTGCCGGGACGTGGACGTCGCCACGTCGCCCCTCCGTGACTGCTTCTCCTACTACAACCAGGACGGTGCCGCGCAGCCCGGAAGCCTGGCCTACTACGGCGGGGCGGCCACCTGGCGCCGCTGGTGGCAGGAGGCCCGCGAGGGCGGAGAGCCGTACGTCTTCTCCACGACCGAGTCCGACGCGCCGCCCACTCAGACATAACGGGCGGCACTCCTCCCTGCCGGATGGCCCTCTTCTACCTTGGAAAGCGACCATGACGATGAACGAGAGCGGAGCGGCCCGCCGCTACGGCTTCCTCGAAGGCGTGCACATCGTGGATTGCTCGGTGTCCCTGATGGGCGCGTTCGCGACCCAGCTGCTGGCCGGATACGGCGCCCGGGTCACCAGCCTCGAACTCGACGAACTCCGCCGCAAAGGAGCCACCCCGTTCGCGGACGCCCATCTGCGCACGGCCCCCCACTACGCCCCGTACCTCGACCGGCACAAGAGCGCGGTGCACGCGGACCCGGAGACCGGTGCCGGCCGGGAGCAGATCGTCGGACTGATCGCCTCCGCCGATGTCGTCGTGACCGACTTCCGCCGGGGCGCGGCGACGCGCACCGCCGATCTCCTCGACGACGTCGTGCGGATCCGCCCCGAGATCATCGTGGTGCGCCTCAGCCCGTTCGGCGGGGGCGAGCGCGCGGACCGCCGTGCGTCGGACCTGACCATCTACCACGGCGGCGGCCCCGGATTCGCGACCCCCGGACTCGTCGCCGACCCGGCGTCGATGGCCCCCCTGCGCCCGCGCAGCCACCAGGGGCACTTCGCGAGCGGACTGACCGCCGCCATCACGGTCGTCTCGGCGCTCCACCAGCGGCGGGCGGCCGGCGGCCGGCAGGTGAGCGCCGACCTCAGCGCGTACGAGGCGATGGCCAACATGTTCCGGCAGAACCTGAGCACCTACGCCTACCATGCCGGTGGCCTGCGACGGGACCTCGCCAAGGGACGCGGCGCCGGCGGTACCGCCGACCAGCAGAACCTGCCCTGCCGGGACGGCGCGGTGAACCTCAACTACACCGGTGTCAAACAGTGGGAGGCGCTCCGCGCGATGCTCGACAGCCCCGCCTGGATGGAGGACCAACGGTTCGCCACTCCAGGACTGCGCTACCGCAACTGGAAGGAGATCTACTCCCGTCTCTCCACGTGGCTCGCGGACCGCTCGAAGCAGGAGGTCTTCAACCTGGCCCAGGCCTTCGGCGTACCGAGCGCGCCCGTCAACACCGGACCGGAGATCCTGGCGGAGGACGTACTGGTGAACCGTGGGTTCTGGGACGGGGACGGACCGTCGAGGGTGCCCGCGGGCCCGGCCCTCGTCACGTTCCCCGAGAGGCGAGGAGGATGACGATGGGAGAATCCTCGCAGGTCGGCCGACCGCTCGAAGGTGTTCGAGTGGTCGACTTCACCCAGTTCGTCGCCGGACCGCACTGCACGCTCTGGCTGGCCGCCCTGGGGGCCGAGGTCATCAGGATCGAGTCGCCGAAACGCCCGGACCCGTTCCGGATGTCACTGCTCAAGCCCGGCACGACCCCCACGCTCAACAACAGCTCCGTCTTCGTCGGGACCAACCTGATGAAGCGCAGCTGCGCGCTCGACGTCAAGACCGAGCCGGGGCTGGAACTGTGCCGGCGCCTGATCGCCGAGAGCGACGTCGTCGTCTCGAACTACCGCCCCGGCGTGCTCGACGCCCTGGGGCTCGGCTACGACACCGTGAGCGAGGCCAATCCGCGGCTGATCTACGCGGCCCTGTCCGGCTTCGGCAGCGACAGCGACTACGCCGCGTTCGTCGCCCTCGGGCCGTCCATCCACGCCTTCTCGGGTCTGTCCGCGAGCACGGGGTATCCCGGCGGCCGGGCGGAGCAGATCTTCGGTACCTACAGCGACGTCCTCGCGGGGCAGGCGGCCGCCCTCGCCGTCCTGGCCGCCCTCCACGGACGCGGCGAGGACGACGGAGGCTGCTTCATCGACCTCTCGATGATCGAGGCGGCGATCGCGGTCGCCCCCGAGACGGTGCTGCGGGCGGCGCGGACCGGAGAGGCCATCGGCCCGAGCGGGAACGACGAGACGGGCTTCGCACCCCACGGCTGCTATCCGTGCGCCGGCACGGGGGACTCCTGGATCGCCATCGCCACCTTCGACGACGAGGACTGGCGCGCGGTGGCGGATGTTCTGGAACTCCCGGACGAGGTGCTGGAACGCTTCGGCAGCCCCGAGGACCGCTGGGAGCAGCGGTCCTCGCTCGACGCCGTCCTCTCGGCCGCGACCGTACGCCACGACGTGTTCTCCCTCGCACAGGAGCTGCAGGCCGCCGGTGTGGCCGCCGAGCCGGTGCGCACCGCGAGCGACGTCTTCCAGGACAAGTTCCTGACCGATTCGGGGTACTTCGGAGAGGTCGTCCACAACGAGCTCGACAGCGCCGTACTTCCCAAACTGCCGTTCGACATCAAGGTGGATGGAAGGGCGGACCGGCCGATCGGACCCGCCCCCGACCTCGGCGAGCACACCTACGAGACGTTGAGTGAGGTGCTGGGACTCACCGACGAGGAGATCGTGGAGGCCCACTCGAACGGCGCCTTCGGCCCAGCGACGACGTTCCCCTGTCCATCCCGGCTCGGCGAGCCGACGTAGTGAACCCAGGAGGCGCCATGGCGCGCGAAGCGTATGCCGAGGAGCGCCCGGACGACCGAGCCCCGGACGACCTCACGGCCGAGCAGATCGATGATCTGGTCCTGTACGAGGTGGTCGAGCCGCACATCGCGCTCATCACCTTCAACCGGCCCGAGCGCAAGAACGCGCTCCTGTCCCCGTACAGTTTCCGGGAGCTGGAGCGCAAGGTCGCCCGTGCCGAGGACGACGACGACATCAAGGTCATCGTTCTCACCGGCTCGGGCGGCGCGTTCTGTTCGGGCGTCGACCTGCGCCGGACGCCGGTCGAGTCGGTCGGGCAGCGTCCCGGCGGGCGCCTGCCGCAGTCCGTGCGCATGCACCAGTGGAAGAACCCCAACTCACTGATCCTCAACTGCGACAAGACCGTCATCTGCGCGGTGGACGGACCGTGCGTGGCGGGAGGCTTCAACTACGCGGTCCAGGCCGACCTCGTCGTCGCCTCGGAGACCGCCGTGTTCGGTGAGCCGGAGTCCCGGATCGGATACGCCGGCTTCTCGGTGAGCTTCCCGGTCCTGGCCCTCAAGGCCGGGGTCAACCGCGCCCGGTCGATGCTCCTGACCGGACGGCTGGTCCCCGCGACGGAGATGCAGCAGTGGGGTGTCGTCGAGTCGGTCGTGCCCTCGGAGTCGCTGATGGACGAGGCGATGAAATACGCGCGTGCCGTCGCCTGGCACTCCACGGACAACCTGATGATCGGGCGGCGGTCGCTGCGGATCTTCTGGTCGCTGGTCGGCGCGAAGTCGTACGAGGACTTCGTGAGCGTGGCCCAGCCGCTCTTCACCAACGTGGTGTGGCGCGACGACGAGTTCAACTTCCTCAAGGAGCGCAACACCCTGGGGGTGAAGGGCGCGCTCGGCGAGATGCGCCGCCAGTGGGACGAACTCGGTTTCTAGTCGACCCTTGTGGCCGCTCGTGTCGAGGACACGGGCGCCCCGACTTCACTAAGGAGCGGTGTGTGTCTGCGTCGGTAACGGACTGGAGCTGGCTCGACCGTGGTCTGGCCCCGCGCGCTGTCGCGGTGTACGGAGCCAGCGAGCGGTCCCTGGGGGCCCAGGGTGCCCGGGTGGGCGACAACCTGATGCGGCACGGCTACGCCGACCGCGTCGTCTTCGTCAACCCGCGTCCTCAGACCATTCACGGCGTCGGGACGGTCGCCTCGGCCGCCGACAGCCCGCTGAAGGACCGGCTCGACTTCGCGTTCATCGCCGTCCCCCTGGCCGGCGTCGAGGACGCGGTGGAGGACTGCGCGCGCGCCGGGATCAGGGTGGCCACGGTCGTCACCGCGGGCTTCGGCGAGGTCGACGCCGCCGGTGCGGAGGCGGAGCGACGCGTCCGGGAGCTGGCCCGGGCCCGCGGTGTGCGGTTGTTCGGCCCGAACTGCATGGGCCTGATCAACTTCCGGGACGGCCTCTTCGCGGCCCGGCCCCCCTTCGACGACTGCCGCGCCGGAGCCGTCTCCGTCGTCGCGCAGAGCGGCAACGTCGCCTGCCGTCTGATGGAGGAGGTCTCCGAGTTCGGGCAGGGCGTCGACCTGTGGATGACCATGGGCAACTGCGCGGACATCTCCGTCCCGGAGGTGATCGACTACCTGGTGCAGCGGGACACGACCCGCGTCGTTCTGGTCTACCTGGAGGGTATTCCGGACCCGGCCGCGCTGCGGGAGTCCCTGAAGGCCGCACGGGCGGCGGGCAAGGAAGTGGTGCTGCTGAAGCCCGGCCGCACGGAGCGCGGCAATCGCGCCATCGCCTCGCACACCGGCGCCCTCGCCTCACCCGACGTCTTCGTCGACGCGATGGTCCGCGAGTGCGACGTCGTGCGGTGCCGCACCGTGGGTGAGGCGGCACAGGTCTGCGGACTCCTGCTGACGGTCGGACGACTCCACGGCCGCGTCGTCGTGATGGCGGGCTCCGGGGGAGACGCCGCCCTGGTGTCGGACCTGTGCGAGGAGAACCGGGTCCCCCTGGCGAGCCTGCACCCGGACACCGTGGCGAAGATCCGCGCCATCGCCCCCGAAGCGGGCCTGGCCAACCCCATCGACACCACCGCGGCGGTGGCGCAGCGCGGGCTGACCGGTGAGCTGGACCGCCTGATCGCCGACGACCCCGACGTGAGCTGTGTCGTGATCCTCGGGGGCGCCGCTTTCAAGTACCCCGACTGGCGGCCAGAGTGGATCGAGTCCTCGATCCAGAGGTACGTCGACCTCGCGGGCCGTGTTCCCGTCGTCCACGCGTCGACCATGGGCCGCGCCTTCCGCGAGCGCCTCGCGGCGGCGGGCATCGGACTGGTCGACGACGGGGACGCGGCCTGGCGGGCCCTGCGCGCGATCATCGGCGAGGACGTCGAACCCCACCGCAGCCCCGTCGGGGCGTCGGCGCCGGCCGCCGGGAGCACTCCCGCGGAGGAATCGCACGCGCTCCCCGAACTGGACGCGATGCGCAGGTTCGCGCAGGCGGGGGTCCGCATGATCGAGTCGCACGAGGTCGCCACCGAGGACGACCTGGTCGCCGCCGTGCGCGGCATGCACTACCCGGTCGTCCTGAAGGGACTGCTGCCCGGCGTGACCCACAAGACCGACCGGGGCCTGGTCCAGATCGGGATCCGCACCGAGGAAGCCCTCCACCAGGCCTGGCGGAGGCTCTCCGCCGAGGTCGGCGCCGAAGGCACCGTGGTGCTGCAACCGGAGGTGCAGGGCAAGGTCGCCGAGCTGATCGTCGGCGCGGTGAACGACCCCCGGTTCGGCGTCCACGTCATGCTCGGGGTCGGCGGCACCTGGGCCGAGCTGGAGGGCACCCGCGCCTGGCGGTACGGAGTCCTGTCCGACGACGACGCCCGCGAGATGCTGCGCACGCTCCCGCTCGGCCGAGCGCTCGTCGAAGGACGGCGCGGGATCCGGGCCGACGTGGACGGCGTCGTCGCCGTGCTGCGGCAGGTGAGCCGACTGGCTGTCGAGCACGCCGACGACATCCTCGAACTGGAGATCAACCCGCTGATCGTCGGAACCGACTACGTCGTGGGCGTGGACGGCGTGATCAGGACCAAGGCCTGACGGGCCGGACCGAAGGACTGCGGACCATGGATACACATCTCAGCGACACCCAGGAAGACCTGAGGGACAGCGTCGAAAGGTTCTTCGCCAAGGAGTGCCCCCTCGACCGGGTGCGAGCCGCCGAACCCCTGGGCTTCGACGCCGACCTGTGGCGTGGCGTCACCCGGCTCGGGCTGC
This sequence comes from Streptomyces sp. NPDC104367, assembly GCF_055583825.1. Taxonomy (NCBI): domain Bacteria; kingdom Bacillati; phylum Actinomycetota; class Actinomycetes; order Kitasatosporales; family Streptomycetaceae; genus Streptomyces; species Streptomyces sp. NPDC104367. The sequence continues at coordinate 32,543 of NZ_JBVJND010000021.1, forward strand.
CCGAACTCGGGGTCCCGGAGAGCGCGGGCGGCCCCGGCGCGACCCTCGTCGACCTGATGCTCGTGACCACGGCCTGCGGACGGGCGCTGGCCCCCGTGCCGCTCGTCGAGGCGATGGTGGTGCACCGGCTCATGAGCCGGAGCCGCCCCGAGAGCCGGCCGTCACCGGACGAAATCGTCACCTTCGTGCCCCGGACAGTGCGCGGCACCTCCGTTCCGTCGGTCCCGGCGGGCGCGGTCGCCGCGCGGATGATCACCTTCGACGGCGAGCGGCTGACCCTGAGCGGGATCGACGGCGACAGGCCGCGACCGTCCCCCACCAACCTCGGCTCCATGCCCCTGTCCACCTGTGCCGTGCGTGAGGACGCCGAGCTGCTCGCCGAGGGGGAGCGGGCCCGGGAGCTCTTCGCGTCGGCGCTCTCGGAGTGGAAGCTGCTGACGGCCGCGGCCCTGGTCGGAGCGGCCGAGGGGGCCATGGAGATCGCCCTCGGCTACGTCAAGCAGCGCAAGGCGTTCGGCACGGTCATCGGCAGCTTCCAGGGCGTGGCGCACCCGCTCGCCGACGACACCGTGGCGCTCGACGGCGCCCGGCTGCTGTGCCTGGACGCGGCCTGGAACCTCGACCAGGAGGCACCCGACGGCGCGTATCTCACCGCCATGGCCTACTACCACGCCGTCGAGTCCGCCCGGCAGGCCACCGCCGACGCCCTCCATGTGCACGGCGGCATCGGGTTCGCCCTGGAGGGCAGCCCTCAGCTCTTTCTGCGCCGGGCCAAGGCGTGGCCGTTGGTCTGCGGGGATCCGGAGGACGAACTCGGGCCGATCGCGGACCGCATGATCCAGAAGTACCTGGCACAGGAGAGCTGAGATGGACTTCGCGCAACCGGTCAACGAGGAGCTCGCGGCCGAGCTCCGGGGCTTCCTGGACGAGCACTTCCCCGCCGGCATGCGGGCGAGGAGATTCGACTGGCCCTTCGACAAGGAGTTCCACCGGCTGTTCTCCGCGTGGCAGGTCGAGCACCTCGCCGACGCCGGGCAGGCCGAGGCGAACGCCTTCGTCCGCGAGGTGGACCGGGCCGGCCTGGAGCTGCGCTCGACCAGCACCGTCGGTCTGGTCGCCTCGATCCTCGAAGCGGTGGGATCGCCCGAGCAGAAGGCGGACTTCGTGCCGCGTCTGGTCAACGGCGAGTACGTGGCCGTCCTCGGCTACACCGAGCCGGACTCGGGCTCCGACGTCGCCGCGGCCCGCACCCGGGCCGTCCGCGACTGCGACGACTGGGTGATCGACGGGCAGAAGATGTACACGTCGAACGCCGAGATCGGGACGCACGTGTTCCTTCTGACGCGCACCGACCCCGACGTGCCCAAGCACCAGGGCCTGACGCTCTTCCTCGTGCCGCTGGACCTGCCCGGGGTCGAGATCCGCGAGGTGCCGACGCTGCGCGGCCACGCGACGTACATGACCTACTACACCGGGGTCCGGGTCCCCGACTCGTGCCGGGTCGGCGACGTCGACGCCGGCTGGAAGGTGATGCGGGTCGCGCTCGACTTCGAGCACGGCGCCGGTGCCCGGTACTCCCAGGAGGTCAGGACCACCGCCCAGGTCGGCAGGATGGTGACGATGTGGCAGCGCTGGGGACGCCTGGAGGCGCTCTTCCGCCGCACCGTCACATGGGCCGACGGCGCGACCAAGCAGGACGGTTCTCCGCTGCTGGAGGACCCCTACGTACGCCGGCGGCTGGCCCGGGCCGCGATTGACTGCGAGGTCTCGCGCCTTCTCGACGGTCGCAACGACGACGACAGCAGGCAGCCAGGGGTCGGCAACGGAGCGAAGCTCTACGCCTCCGAGGCCTACGTCCGGATCACCGCGGACCTGCTGGATCTCGGCGGCCCCCACGGCCTGGTGGCGCCGACGGCCGACGCCCCCTCCGCCGCGGACGGCTGGCTGGAGTACTCGTTCCGCGACGCGCAGGTCTCCACCATCGCCGGGGGGTGCAGCGAGGTCCAGCGCGACATCATCGCCGAACGCCGCCTGGGCCTTCGCCGGATGCGCGGCAAGGACCAGTGAGGTGGCGAAGCTCCCGCGCAGCACCCGCCAGGACGTTCGCGGCACGCCCCGGCCGACAGCGGTACCGCAAGGGGTGCCCGCACTTGGAGCCCGTGTGAAAGCGCTGAAGATACTGACGGGCGTGCCCGTCCCGCTCGCGGACGGCCTGACCAGCCAGGCGGACGTGTACCTCCCGGACGACGGGGACCGCCACCCGGTCCTGCTGTCCAGGACCCCGTACTCCCGGGCCCTGACCAACCTGGCCCTGTTCAACCCGCTGCGGGCGGCGCGGCGCGGTTACGCGGTGGTCGTCCAGGACTGCCGCGGCCGGTTCGACGCCGAGGGTACGTTCCTGCCGTTCGAGAACGAGGCGGCGGACGGCGCGGCGGCCATCGACTGGTGCCGTCGGCAGCCGTGGGCGGACGGCCGGGTCGGCATGTGGGGGGCGAGCTATGTGGGGGCCACCCAGTTGCTCGCCGCCGCCGGGAGACCGGAGGGCCTGGTGGGCGTCGCGCCGTCCTTCACCGCCGCCGGCTACCGCACCGGCTGGCTGCTGGAGGACGAGGTGCTCCAACAGCACTTCCTCCAGACCTGGACGGCATCCCTCGGCATGACGGCGCCGGGCGCCAGCCGTGCGGCACGCCGTGAGTTCGCGGCCTTCGCCGTCGACCCCGAGGCGTTCACCCGGCCCGTCGCCGAAGCCTTCGGCCCGGAGGCGGCCGAGGCCGTCCCGCACTACCGGACGTGGCTGAGCCGCCGGGACGACCCCGCGTACTGGGACGCGTGGAACATGGACGCCCAGTACGCCGGCCTGCGCACCGCGGGCCTGCACCTGGGCGGTTGGTACGACGCGTTCCTCGAAGGCACCCTGGCCAACTTCCAGGGCCTCACCGAGCACGGTCCCTCCGGCCAGGTACGGCGCGACCAGCGGCTGCTCGTGGGGCCGTGGGAGCACACGGTGATCGAACAGGTCGTGGGGGAGGTCGACTTCGGCCCGGCCGCCGCGCCGGCCGCGGTCGACCTGGCGGGACGGCAGCTCCGCTTCTTCGACGCGGTCATGAGCGGCACGGAGCCGGCGATGCCCCGGGTGCGGGTGTTCGTGATGGGCGCCGACGAGTGGCGGGACTGGCCCAGCTGGCCCCCGCCGCACACCGAGACGGTCTGGTACCTGGACGGCCGTGCCCCGCAGTCACGGCGCGGCGACGGCGTACTGACCCCCGGCGCACCCGAGGACGACCACGCGTGGCGGCTGCTCTTCGACCCGGCGCGGCCGGTGCCCTCCGTCGGAGGCCGGTTCATCGCCCCGGGCACCCGGATCGCCGGGCCGCGCGAGCAGAGCCGGGTCGAGGCGCGGGACGACGTGCTGGTCTTCACCTCGGCGCCGCTGGCCGATCCGGTGACGGTCGCCGGACCGGTGACGGCGGTGATCCACGCCGAGTCGAGCGCCGCCCCCTACGACCTCTGTGTGAAGCTGACCGACGTCGACCAGGACGGCCGGTCCGTCAACGTGGTCGACGGCGTGACCCGGGTGCGCGCGGAGGGGCCCCGCGCCACCTCCGTGTCCCTCGGGTCCACGGCCCACCGGTTCGACCGGGGGCACCGCCTCCGCCTCCAGATCGCGAACTCCAACCACCCGCGCCTGGAACTCGGCAGCACCCAGCCATCCATGACGACGGTCCGCGCGCGTCCGAGCCACGTGGTCCTGCCGGTCCTTGAGGAGGACGCCTCGTGAACGTGACGGTGCTTCTAGACATGGCGGCGGAGGGCATGCCCGACCGCGTGCTCCTGGGCGACCGGCAGCACGGCGTGACAGCACGGCAGCTCAGGGACGACGCGCAGGCCGCGGGGCGCGTCATCGCGGCCTCCGGGACGCCTTCCCTGCTGTACCTGGCGGGCAACGGTCTCGCCTATCCCACCGCGTTCTTCGGGGCCGCCTACGCGCGGGTGCCCTTCCTGCCGGTCAACTACCGGCTGTCGACGGAGCAGCTCGCCGACATCCTGGGACGCCACCCGGACTCCCTGGTCGTCTCCGACACCCCGGAGCGGGTCGCGGCGATCGGGGCCAACCCGACGATGACCGTCGACGAACTGCTCGCCAGGGCACGGCAGGACCGCGGCGACGAGGTGCCCGCCCCGCAGACCGCGGACGACGACGCCGTCGCGGTGCTGCTCATGACGAGCGGGACGACCGCCGCGCCCAAGAGCGCCGTGCTCCGGCACGAGAACCTGACCGCGTACGTGATCGGCTCGGTCGAGTTCATGGCCTCCGAGGGCACCGAGGCGACCATCCTCTCGGTCCCGCCGTACCACGTCGCGGCGGTCGCGAACCTGCTGTCGAACCTGTACTCGGGACGCCGGATCGTCTACCTGGACCACTTCGGTCCGGCGCGGTGGCTGGACGAGGTCCGTACCCAGCGGGTGACCCACGCGATGGTGGTGCCCACGATGCTGGTGCGCATCGTCGAGGAGCTCAGGTCCCGTGACGAGCAGGGGCCGCCCTCGCTGCGGACGCTGTCGTACGGCGGGGCGAAGATCGCCCGGCCGGCCCTGGTCGAGGCGCTCCGGACCTTCCCGGACACGGGCTTCGTCAACGCGTACGGGCTGACCGAGACCGCGTCCTCGATCGCGGTCCTGGGTCCCGCGGAGCATCGCGAGGCCCTGGCCGCCGAGGACCCGGACGTGCGGGCCCGGCTGTCGTCCGTGGGCAAGCCCCTGCCGACCGTCGAGATCGAGATCCACGACGAGAAGGGACGGCCGGTTGCGCCGGGTGTCGTGGGCGACATCGCGGTGCGCGGTCCGCAGGTCGCGGGCGAGTATCTGGAGGGCGGCAGCCGGCTGACCGCCGAGGGCTGGTTCCCCACCCGTGACATCGGCTACCTGGACACCGACGGCTTCCTGTTCGTCAAGGGGCGCTCGGACGACACGATCATCCGCGGTGGCGAGAACATCGCCCCGGAGGAGATCGAGGCCGTCCTGGCCGACCATCCGGCCGTCGCCGACAGCGCGGTCATCGGAGTACCGGACGAGGAGTGGGGACAGCGCATCGTCGCCTGCGTCGTGCTCCGGCCCGGGCGGCGGCTCGACACGGCCGCGCTCGCCGAAGAGATCCGGCAGTTCGTCAAGGCCAGGATGCGCAGTTCCAAGACTCCCGACCGGGTCGTGATGTTCGACGGGCTTCCGACGACGCCCACCGGAAAGGTGCTCCGGCGCACTCTCGTCGACCTGGTGGTCGGCCAGGGCTGACGGGGCGGACCACACCCACGCCGGCACCGGCGGCACGCCGAACCGGGCAGCACACAGCAAGGGAAGGAAAGTGGCACACATGACACGACCTCGCGTCGCGCTGGTGACCGGATCGAGCGGAGGCATCGGCCGGGCGATCGCCAACAGGCTCGCGCGGGACGGCATGTCGGTGGCGATCGCGGCACGCGTCGACGCGCGCTATCCGGCGACACCGCAGGACGCCGTCGACGAGATCCTCGGCTTCGGGGGCCACGCCGTTCCCTTCGACTGCGATCTGTCGGTGGCCCGGGAACGCGGCGAACTGATCTCCCGTGTGACCGACGAACTGGGCCCCGTGGACGTCCTGGTGAACAACGCGGCCGTCTCCACGTTCGAGCCGGTGGCCGAGTTCCGTGCCTCGCGGCTGGACCTCATGCTCGAAGTCCAGGTGCGCGCCGTCCTGGACCTGTGCCAGGCGGTGCTGCCCGCGATGAGGGAGCAGAAGCGCGGCTGGATCATCAACGTCAGCTCCAAGGCGGCGGTACACCCGAAGGTTCCCGCTCCCCGGGCCGACGCCTCCCTGAACACGATCTACGGCGTGTGCAAGGCGGCCGTCGAAAGACTGTCGACCGGTTTGGCAGCGGAGGTCTACGACGAGGGTGTCGACGTCAACGCGCTGGCTCCGACGCACATCGTGCCGACCTTCGGCGCCGGCGCCTTCTTCGATCTGAAGGGGCGCGAGCTGGAGAGCGCGGAGGACATGGCCAACGCCGTGGGATACCTGACCGGTCCGCTCGGCGAGCGCGTCACCGGCCAGGTGCTCTACAGCCAGGACGTTCTCCGGACGGCCGGTATCGAACCCGCCTCCGTCACCCTGCTGTGATCGTCACCTGACCTTGGTCCCCCGAACAGGCACAAGGCGACTCAGGGATCCGTGAGGGACTCCGTCATTCCCACGAAATGACGGAGTCGAGGAGTTCCGGCTGCCGTTGCCGGCGGATCTCCAGGACGGCTTCTCCCTGGCGCTGCGCGATCTTGACGGCTCGGGGCGCGTTTCCGTTCGCGATTTCCTGGGCGAGCAGTCGCGTGGTCTCGACGACTTTCGGCAAATCGGATTTCGTGGTGCGGTCGACCGCGGAGTGGGAGAGGACGACCGTCTCGAAAGCCCGCCCGATCAGATTGAGCATCGGATTGCCCGACATCGCGTGGTACGACTTCACCAGGGTCGGAATCATGTGCGCCTGCTCCTCGATCGGGAGCTGCCCCATCTCCGACAGCAGCGACTCCAGTTGCGCGGCCTGCTCATCGGTCCGGTTCCGGGCGGCCGCGTCCACGATGAGCGGCTTGATCTGTACGTAGGCTTCCAGGAGTTGGCGCCAGGTGCAGCCGGCACACTGGAGGTAGAGCGTCAGGATCTGCGCGAAGTGCTCGGCGGTCGGCTCCTGGAGAACGATTCCGCCAGTACGCCCCATCCGGACTTCCACCAGGCCCAGATATTGCAGAAGGCGCAGTGCTTCACGGAGCGTCGCCCGAGAGACGCCGTACCGGGCGACGATGTCGGCCTCGATGTTGAGGACCTGACCCGGAGCCACGCGACGATCGGCCAGCTCGGAAACGAGGTTGCGGGCCACTTCGATCCACTTGCCGCTCGCTTGAGGCGTCTCGCTGCTGTTTGTCACTGGAAAGCACTGTCCTTCTAATTCATGGTCCGCGTGAGGCCGCCGCGGTGCGCTGCGGGGCAGCAGGATCAGGGCGTTGACGGACCCAGGTCAACACCGGAAACGTTATCCGAGCGCACCGGCGGGCGGGTAATCAGCGCTCAAGAAGACACTCCTGGAGCGCGCGCATCGGGGAGGTCGCGGTGTAGTCGCCGCCGGGCGGCACCAGTCCGCGCATGTCCATGACGTTGACGCCGAGCGCTGCGATCTTCAATCCCGCGAACGCCTCGTACCAGTGCAGGTCGACGGGTTCGATGCCGGTGACCTCGGCCCAGATCGCGGCCGTGCGCTCACGGTCGGGGATGCCGGGCAGCGACCGTCCGTCGTTCCGCCGGGTGATCACCCGCTCGATGAACAGCCACCAGCCCAGATCGTGCAGGGCGCCGCCGAGCGAGGGCTGCTCCCAGTCCATGAGGGCGACGACGTCGAAGGCGTCGTCGACGAGCATGTTGCCGATCCGCGCGTCACCCCACACGAGTCCGGGCGGCGGGTCCGCCGGCATCCGGTCCCGCAGATCCGACCAGATCCGGCGGTACTCGGGGAGCGGGCGGTCCGGCGTGTCCACGTGGATCAGGAAGTCCTCCCAGCGGCTCCACTCGTGCTGGAAGCCGGTCATCCCGGCGGGCGGCGCGAGAAAGGGGAACGAGTTGAGCGGCAGGGTCTGGAGCGAGGCCAGGGCGCGTACCGCCTGGTCCCAGAGTCTGGCCCGCTGAGCCTCGGTCGCCTCGGCCACCCAGCCCGACTGCACGTATGGGGGGTTGCTGACCGCGACCCTGCCGCGGAGCCGCTCCATCACGAAGAAGGGTGCGCCGACGATGCCCGGGTCCTCCTCGAACCAGAAGACCTTGGCCACGGGGACGCGGCCGTCGGCAGCGAGGACCCGCATCACGTCGTACTGCTCGGCGAACATGTCGTCCACGAACACGGTGAAGCTGGTCGGTTTGATCCGGACGACCAGCCCCTGGGTGCGCTGCCGGCCCGACTCGTGCCAGTGCGCGTCGAACAGGATCGTCTCGTGCGACTGGCCGGCGCCGCTGGGGTACTCGAAGTCGGCCAGTCGCAGGTCGGTGGCTCCCTCAAGGCGCTGGGCGAGCCAGCCGGTGAGCTGTCCGGCCAACTCGGAGAAGTCCCGCACGCGGGGCGCCACGATGGCGTTCTCCGGTGACCTGCCCTGGAACACGGACCCTTCCTTCACTGAACTGCCCTTCTTCGCTGGACGGGATATGTAGTATACTAGATTAGTCGGCCTGGTGACAGAGCGGGCGGACAGGAAGGAGCGCCATGTCGCCCTCGGACCGGAATCCGGCCCCCACCTCCCTCGATCACGTGCTCTCCACCGACTGGCTCGGGTGGGCGCTCGGGATCCCCGTCACGTCGGTGGAGGTCGTGGAACGTCAGGTGACCGTCGCGACGAAAGTGCGGACGCGGCTCATCGTGGACACGCCGTCCGGTACGCAGAGCCTCGACGTCTTCGTGAAGGCGATGCTGGACCACGACCCGCTCACCCCCTTCGTCGCACGCGTCTCCGAGACCGAGGCCCGCTTCTACGAAGAGGTCGTCGAGAAGGTGGGCGTGCGCCATCCGCCCGTCCGTTACGTCGGGATCGACCCGGGGACCGGCCATGGGCTGCTGCTGATGGACGACGTCAAGGCGGCCGGGGCGACGTTCCTCCAGGCGCTCAGCCCCTACACGCACGAGCAGGCGAGCGCGAGCCTCGACCAGCTCGCCCGGCTGCACGCGTCCCACTGGGGCGGTGGCGGGCTCGACCGCCACCCGTGGATCATCGACCGGCTCGCCGGACTCGCGGCCCGCCCGTGGCGGACGGACGAGGAGCTCGCCGAGCTCCTCGGCGACGGCCGTGCGGAAGGCCTCGCCGCCGAGGTGACCGACGTCGGCCTGATCCACGCCTCCCTGCGCGCGCTCGCCGCACGGGTGGCGGGCCGGCCGGAGGCCATGATCCACGGTGACCCCCATGCCGGGAACGTGTACGAACACGACGGCCGCATCTCCCTGATCGACTGGCAGCTCGTCCAGCGGGCGCACTGGTCGATCGACGTGGCCTACCACGTGGCCGCGGTCCTCTCGGTCGAGGACCGCCGAGCGGGAGAGCGCGCCCTCCTGGCCCACTATCTCGACCGGCTGACGGCCTACGGCGTGGACGCGCCCGGCTTCGGGGAGGCCTTCGAGGCCTATCGCGAAGCCATGGTGTACGGCCTGTACATGTGGGCCGTCACCAGGAAGGTCGCGCGGCCGATCATTCTCGAGCTCACCCAGCGGCTCGGGACGGCCGTCACCGATCTGGAGACCTTCCGTCTCCTCGGCGCGTGACCGCCGTCGCCGATCCGTACCGCGAGGACGCTGGAGGAACAGAATGACCGCCGACGAGATCGAGGGCGTACGGCGCACGCTCGCGCTGTACGGCCACCTCATGGACGACGGCCGGTACGACGAGGCCGCCGAGCTGTTCGACGCCGACGCCCGGTGGACCGTGCAGGGCGTCACGTACGAGGGCATCGACGCGATCCGCGCCGTGGTGACATCGTGGCCGGTGCGTACCGGTGTCAAGCATCTCACCGTCAACTCCGTCATCGACATCAAGGACGGGCGCGCGACCGCGGTGTCCGACTATCTGCTGGTGCAGGCGACCGGTATCGGCGGTGTGGCGATGCGTGGCGGGCGGTATCACGACACGCTGAAGCCGGGTCCCTCCGGCGCGTGGGTGTTCGTCACCCGGGAGAACCGTGGGTCGAGTCTCGTGAGCGAGTAGGGTCCCCCGGCCGTGCTGCCAAGCGGCGGCCGGGCCGGGAAACGGCTGCACGGCCGCGTCGCCTTCGGCCCGTACCCGGTGTCGGTACCGGGTACGGGCCGAAGGCGTGGGCGGGGGAGAATCCCTACTTGAGCATGAACCCCGCGTCGACCGGCAGCGTGACGCCGGTGATGTAGCGTGCCTCGTCCGAGGCCAGGAAGAGCAGCGCGTTGCTGATGTCGACCGGCTCGACCCAGGGGATGGGCAGGGCGTTCAGCGAGGTGTAGCCGGGGATCACGTCTTCCTCGGTGGGGTTCTCCAGGTCCGGCCGGAACGCGCGCCAGATCTGCTCGTTGCGGACCATGTCGGTGTTCACCGTCGTGGGCGCGATGGCGTTGACCCGGATCATCTCCTGGGACAGCTCCAGAGCGAGCGCCTTCATGAGCCCGACGACGCCGTGCTTGGTCGTCACATAGCTTGAGAGGTTCCAGGTGCCTCGGAGCCCCGCGCCCGAGGTGGTCATGATGATGGAGCCGCCCCGGCCGCCGGCGCGGATGTGCGGGATGGCCGCCTTGAAGGTGTTCCACGAGCCGGTGAGGTTCACGTCCAGGTCGGTCTGCCAGTTCTCGACCGGGAGTTCGTCGGCCTTTCCGTACGAGCCGATGCCGACGTTGGACGCCACGATGTCCAGGCGCCCGAACTCGGCCACCCCCTCCGCGAGGACCTCCTGCTGCGCTGCGAGGTCACGGGTGTCGGCCTGGACCGCGATGATCCGGCGCCCGCGGGCCTTCACCTCCTCGACCGTCTGCGCCAGGTCGTCGGCTGTCCCCATCGCGGGGCCCTTCCCCAAAGAGGTCTCGGGGACGTACTCCTTGCAGATGTCGATGGCGATGATGTCCGCGCCCTCCTCGGCCAGCCGGATGGCATGGCTTCGGCCCTGCCCCTTGGCCGCGCCGGTGACGTAGGCGACTTTGCCCTCTACACGTCCCACGATGAGTACCTTTCTTGCGAGGTCCAGGCGCCTGGGGCCGTCCTGGGAGAAGGGGGTTCGAGCTCTCCGCCCGCCGTTCAGGCGTCAGCGGCGCTTGCACCTCGCGGAATATGGTGCGGATGACCTGTGAGATGGAGCGCGGGAACACGGAGGCTCCCTGATCGACCGGGACGGAGGGTCCCGTCGGAGGTCGCGGAAGGACCGTTCGGCCGCGACCGTGCAGGCTGCCGACTGCGAGGTGGGCGACTGCCATGCCCGCTCTGTCCGCGGCGACCTTGCCTCTTGAAAGTAGTACACCTCTTGAAAGTAGTGCATCACATTAGGAGTCGCTCGTGGCGGTGTCAACCGCTTCCGCGCGGGCTGTGACCGCGTCGGTTGCCGGGTGTGCGATGGCGGGCGTGCGTACCGGGAACGGATGGTTGACCAGCCCCGAAGCGCCACCGTAACTTAGTAGTGAACTACTTTAGTGTTCGAGTGGGCTAGGCAGAGGTGGCATGGTGGCCGACGACGAAGTGGCGACTCCTACGTTGCGTGAGCTCGAAGAGATCCGCGTCAGGTACCGGGAGGAACGGGACCGGCGACTGCGCTCCGACGGCCAGGATCAGTACCTCGACGTCCGGACGGAGTTCGCGTCGTTCGCCGCCGACCCGTTCGCCGACCCGTCCTTCGCCCGCGGGCCGATCCGGCGCGAGCACGACGTGATCGTCGTGGGGGCCGGGTTCGCCGGCCTGGTGACGGCCATACGGCTCCAGGAAGCGGGCGTCCGCGACGTCGCGATCATCGACGAGGCGGCTGACGTCGGCGGCACCTGGTACTGGAACCGCTACCCCGGAGCCCAGTGCGACATCGACTCCTACTGCTACCTCCCGCTCCTGGAGGAGACGGGCTTCGTACCGGAGGACAAGTACTCCCACCAGCCCGAGATCTTCGGGCACGCCCAGCGCATCGCCCAGCGGTACGGCCTGTACGAGAACGCGATCCTCCAGACCGCGGTGACCCGGATGAGCTGGGACGAGGGCGCCGGCCGCTGGCGGCTCTCGACGGACCGCGAGGACGAGCTGTCCGCGCGCTTCGTCGTCCTCGCGCTGGGACCGGGCAGCAAGCCGAAACTGCCGCGCGTCCCGGGGATCGAGGACTACCGGGGACACATGTTCCACACGAGCCGCTGGGACTTCGGCTACACCGGCGGCAGCACCTCCGGCGGGCTCACGGGACTCGCCGACAAGAAGGTCGGTTTCATCGGCACCGGATCCACGGGTATCGGTGCGATGCCCTACCTCGCACGGGACGCGGGCGAACTGATCCTCTTCCAGCGCACCCCGGCGATGGTGCTCGAACGGAACAACCAGAAGACCGACCACGAGTGGGCGAACTCGCTCGAACCCGGCTGGCAGCGCGTACGCCGCTACAACCTGGAGGACAGTCTGCTCGGCCGTCGCACCGACGACGACCTCATCCAGGACGGATGGACCGAGTTCTATCCCCGCCTCCAGCCGTCCACGGTGACCGCCGAGGAGCATGCGGACCTCACCCCCGCGATACGGGGTGAACTCGCCGACCTCCGCGAACTCAACCAGGTGCGGGCCCGGGTCGACAGGGCGGTGCGCGACGCGGACGTCGCCGAGCTGCTGAAGCCCTGGTTCCGCGCCCGCTGCAAGCGGCCGACGTTCAGCGACACCTACCTCGACATGTTCAACCGTCCGAACGTCTCACTCGTGGACGTGAGCGAGAGCCGTGGGCTCGAACGCTTCACGTCCAAGGGGGTGGTGGCCGGGGGGGTCGAGTACGAGCTGGACTGCGTCATCCTGTCCACCGGATTCGAGTGGGGCACGTCCCTGAACCGCCGGATGGCGATCCCGGTCGTCGGTCGGGACGGCGTCGAACTGCACGAGCGGTGGCGTGACGGCTTCCGCACCTTCCACGGCCACAGCACCACCGGTTTCCCCAACTGGTTCTACATCGGGCGGACCCAGGCCGCGATCTCCGTCAACTACACCGCCACCATCGAGGGCCAGGCCGCCAACATCGCGTACATCATCGCCGAGGTGAGCGGCCGTGGCGCGCGCACGGTCGAGGCGACCGAGGAGGGACAGGCGGCCTGGCTCGCCGAGCTCCGCCGCGTGACCGTCGACAACACGGAGTTCCTGGAGTCGTGCACGCCCGGCTACATGAACAACGAGGGCCAGGTGGGAAAGGCCGGCGGATGGACCTTCGACCGCTACTCACCCGGCGTGGCCGCCTTCGACGAACTCACCGCGGCGTGGCGGGCCCGCGGTGACCTGGAGGGGCTGCGCATGGACGGCACGGAGCGCACGGAACCGTCCTGAGTCCGTCGGGCCGGCCGGCTGGTTCGGCCCGTCGCGGTCGGGTGGGGGAGCACCGACGGCGACGGGCCGAACCAGCCGCTCAACCCCGGGCGCGCCGGGAGGGGACCATGACGCGGGGGCGCAGGGAGGCGGTGGACCGGCCCCGAAGTGCCGAGAGCCACACGCCTGTCCCGTACGCGATGTCGTCGAGCCGGCGGGCGAGCCCGTAACGCCAGGGGTCCAGATCCGTACGGCCGGGACGGTACTCCAGAGCGATGTCGGCCACCGCGGCGACCGCCACGGCCCGCCGCACCCGTGTGGAGACCACACAGCCGACGGCGGCCAGCGGCCACCAGTGGCGGGTCAGCAGCGCTCCGCCCTGTACCAGCGCGGTCACGGCACCGTTGGCGGTGAGACGGACCGCGTGCCGCCGCGGCCGGGCGGTCCCCCGCAGCTTGCGGGCGATCCGCTCGGCGGTGAGGGCGCAGACCGTACCCGCGACGGGAACGGACCAGCGGCGCTGGGCGGCCAGGGCCAGGAGAAGGGCCGCAGTCCACGGGGCGAAGACGACCGGGGCGATGTGTTCGGGATGGCGTTCGGCGAGTGCGTGGGCGCCGCTTCCGTAGGCGGCCTTGCGGGTGAACCAGTCGGTGAAGCGCGCACGGTGCTCGTGTGCGGCGCGGGCCGCGGGTTCGTACCGGATGCGCCAGCCCTGTCGGTCCAGCCGCCAGCACAGGTCGACGTCCTCGCCGATCCGCATGTCCTCGTCGAAGCCACCGAGGGCGGCGAGCACGTCCACCCGGGCGACCACGCAGGCGCTGGGGACCCATGACACCGGTGTACCGGGCCGGACGGCGGCCGGCCGGCGGCCCAGATCCAGGGAGGAGCGGATGTTCTCGTAGCGGCCGAGCCAGCCGGGGGCGGCCTGGGGCAGGCCGGTGATCCGGGGCGCGGTCAGCGCGACCCGGGGATCGGCGAAGTGCCGTACCAGGGTGGGGACGGTGTCGGGTGCCAGCACGACGTCCGAGTCGACGAAGGCCACGTACGGCGTCGTGACCAGGTGTAGCCCGGCGTTGCGGGCGGCCGCCGGACCGGAGTTGGCCGCCAGCGGCAACAGGCGTGCGCCGTACCGGGCGGCGACCGCCGCGATACGGCCGGGATCGTGCGAGGCGTCGTCGACGACCACGGTCTCGCTGCCTTCCGGGATGCTCGCCAGAAGTCTGGCGAGTTGCGCCGGGCGGTCACGCACCGGGATGACATAGGTCCACGACGGCTCGTGTGCACCCGTACCCGGAGCAGGCCGGCCGACGGTCGGTGACGGGTGTGCCAGGCCGGTACTCAGCAGACGGTCGGCCAGGGCCGAGCCCGCCCGGTCCCGAACGCGGAGCGTGCGACCCGACAGCAGCGCCCTGGCCCGCGGGGTCAGCCGGACCAGTCTGGTGGGGTGCCCGCCGAGCAGGGCGCGCCCTCCGTCGAGCACTTCGGTGTCCTCGTCGAGGGTCACGGTGAAGCCGAGCGGAAGTGTCATCGCGAGCCCCTCTTCGCCCTGGGCGGTTCGATGCCTGCGGGCAGTCGGCGTCCGCCCACGGCTCCGGCCCGGAGACGGCCCCTGGCGTCCGGTTTCCCCGAGCGTACGGCGTGCGTCGCCGCCGTCACCATGACGGCCAGCAGGGTCCGGCCCTCCTCGGCCGTGGCACCGGACGGGTCTCCGAGCACGCCGTTGGGCGACACGGCCCGCACGCCATGTGCCATCAGCTCGGGAAGCAGTTCGGCCAGCGGCCGGATATCACCCGGCACGGCGTCGGCGGGCCGCACGTCGGCGGGCGCCAGATGCAGCATCAGGGAGGTCTCCGTACGGCCGGCGTGCGCGTCGGCGCCGGGTGCCTCACAACCGAACCAGCTCACGTCGTGGCCTTCGTAGCGCAGTTTTCCCACCGCCGAGTCGAGGGTGGCGACGTTGCCGCCGTGGCCGTTCACGAAGACGATCCGCGCGGCCCATGCCGACACCGACCGCACGGTCTCGACCAGGACGGCGTGCAGCGCCTCGTGCCCCACCGACACGGTCCCGGCGAACCCGTCGTGCTCACCGCTGGCTCCGTAGGGAATGGCAGGAGCGAGCACGACGGGGGTCTCCGGCGCGAGGAGGAACAGTTCGTCCGCGGCTGACCGTGCCACGGCGGTGGCTATGACAGTGTCGGTGGCCAGCGGCAGGTGCGGGCCGTGCTGTTCGGTGGAGCCGACCGGCACCAGGACGAGTGGAGCGGCGGGCACCTTGGGCGAGGTCAGGTTCGCCAGTCTCCGGCCGTGTGACGACTGTTCGGTCCTGTCGGGCATCGTCAGGCCTTCGCTCCGGCCACGCGACTGAAACCGTCCGGCACGATCAGGTCGTCCCGCGACAGTTCGTGGACCGAGGAGTGGCCGAGGCCGAGCACGGCCGAGTCGAGCCCGCCGCGCAGGATGTCGAGGACGTTCTCCACGCCCGCCTGCCCGCCCGCGGCCAGACCCCACAGATACGCGCGCCCGATGAGCACGGCCCGTGCGCCCATGGCCAGTGCCTTGGCCACGTCCCCGCCGCGGCGGACACCGCCGTCCAGCAGGACCTCGATCTCGCCGCCGACGGCTTCGGCGATCGCCGGCAGCAGCCGGATGGTGGCGGGGGTGGTGTCCAGGTTGTTGCCCCCGTGGTTGGAGACGGATATCGCCGACACCCCGGCGTCGACGGCCCGCCGGGCGTCGTCGACCCGGCCCACACCCTTCAGCAGGAAGGGACCTCCCCACTCCTCCCGCATCCACTTGACGTCGTCCCAGCTGGGCGGCGTCGTCTGCATCCACTCCCCGTAGGCGCCGAAGAACCCGGGGGCGTCGCCGCCCGGCGGCTGGAGGTTGGGCGTGGTCAGGTCGGGGATATGCCCCGTGCGCGCGTAGGACCACAGCCAACCCGGGTGCGGCAGGACGTCGGGGGCGAACCGGAGCATCGTCCTGAGGTCGATCTTCTCGGGAATGCTCGGGCTGCCCCAGTCCCGGCCGTTCGAGAACGACCAGTCCAACGTGGCGATCAGCGCCTTCGCACCGGCCGCCCGTGCCCGCTCCATGCGCTGGGTCATCGTCTCCCGAGTGCCGGACCAGTACATCTGGAAGAAGGTGTTCGGATTGGCGGCGACGACCTCTTCGACGGGCTTGCTGGCGAAGGAGCTCAGGCCCATGCTCACACCGCGGTTGGCGGCCGCGCGTGCCACCGCCACCTCCCCGTCGGGATGCACGGCCTGTACTCCCGTCGGGGAGATCACCACCGGCATCGAGGCGGGCAGGCCGAGTACCGTCGTGGACAGATCCCGCTCGGCGTGATGGCCCACGACGCGCGGGGCGAAGCCGAGTTCGGCGAAGGCCGCGGTGTTGTCGTCCATCGTCCGGCCCCGTTCCGAGCCGGCGACCAGAGCGCCGTAGACCGAGGCGGGCAGCCGGCGCTTGGCGCGGCGCTGTGCTTCGGCGACGGTCTCGAACCAGGAGTTCCTTGCCACGTGCGGGTCCTCTCTGTCAGGGGAGCTGCGGCACCGGTGGCGCCGGGTGCAGGCCGGCGACGGGGCTCTCGTCGCAGGGTGTGGTCGGCGGACGCCGCGTCAACCGCACGTCCACCGGGCCGGTCCGGTGTGAGTGGTCGCCGGACGGCTTCGGCCGGTCCGTGGTGTCCTGCGAGCGCTCGGCCAGGAGCCGCTCACCGTGGCCTCGGACGCACTCGGGGTCGGGTCCGTCCAGCGGCAGCCCGGTGAAGAACTTCGCGGCCATGCAACCGCCCTTGCAGCTGCTGTAGAACGAGCAGGACGTGCACGCACCCCCGCTCTGCGGCTCTCGCAGGCGGGCGAACAGCTCCGACTCCCGCCACACCCCGGCGAAACCGCCCGGCTCACGGACGTTCCCGGCGAGGAAGTCGTCGTGGATGGCGAACGGGCAGGCGTACACGTCACCGATCGGGTCGATCAGGCAGACCACCCGGCCCGCGCCGCACAGGTTCAGTCCCGGCAGCGCCTTGCCGAAGGCGGACAGGTGGAAGAAGGAGTCGCCGGTGAGGACGTGGTCCCCGTGCTCCATCAACCAGTCGTAGAGTTGCCGTTGCTGGGTCGGCAGCGGGTGCAGCTCGTCCCAGACGTCCGCGCCGCGCCCGGAGGGACGCAACCGGGTCAGCCGCAACTGGGCACCGTAGCGGTCGGCGATGGCCTTGAACTCGTCCATCTGCGGGATGTTGTGCCGGGTGCAGACGACGGACAGCTTGAAGTTCTTCATCCCGGCGTCGGCCAGGTTGGCCATGGCTCGCAGCGCGGTGTCGTACGAACCGGGTCCGCGTACCGCGTCGTTGACCTCGCGGGTGGCGCCGTCGAGCGAGATCTGCACGTCCACGTAGTCGTTGCGGGCCAGTCGGCCTGCGACTTCGGGAGTGATGCGCACACCGTTGGTGGAGAACTTCACGCCGACGTGGTGGGCGGTGGCATAGTCGAGGAGTTCGAAGAAGTCCGGGCGGACCGTGGGCTCGCCTCCGCCGATGTTGACGTAGAAGACCTGCATGGCCTCCAGTTCGTCGATCACGGCCTTCGCCTCGGCCGTGCTGAGCTCGCGGGGGTCCCGACGGCCCGAGCTGGAGAGGCAGTGCGTACAGGACAGGTTGCAGGCGTAGGTCAGTTCCCAGGTCAGGCAGATCGGGGACGTGAGGCCGTACTCGAAGAGATCGACCAGGCGGTCGGGGCGCGGAACCTGACGCTGCGCGTCCAGGGTTGTTGTCATGAACCCGGAGTCCTTTCGATGACCATCGACGACTGTGCGAGCGCGGAGAAGGCCCTGGAGTACCGGGGCAGTTCACCCTCGTCGACGCCGGCGGCCGCACAGGCCGCGCGCGCCGTGGGCGCCGTCGCCAACGCCTGAACGGCCGCGAGCAGCCTGCGGTCCTTGAGGAACGAGAGTTTGCGCGTGCCGAAGTGGTACAGCAGCGCACCGAAGGGTTCCGGCCGCACCGAGACCTGGGGGTGCAGGTCCCAGGCCCGGTCCAGGTCCGGATACTGCGTGACCATGTCGTCGCCCGGGCCTAGTAGACGCCGCACATGCCGTCGATCGAGACCTCCTCGATGAGGTCGTCGGCCTCGACGAGTGCGACATCGGTGTCGGGTGCGGCGGTCTGCTCGGCGTGGACCGCTTCGGTACGGATCCGCTCGGCCTCGGACGCCGGGAACATGCCGTTGCTCATGTGTTCTCCCTGGTGTAGGCGGCACACCTCGGAGGGGAACCGCTGGCGGGGCGGTTCTGGTGGCTCCGTGCGGTACCGCGGGTACGGAGGTGACGTGTCGTCGGGTGCGGACACGTGTGAGGACGTCGGCCGCTGCCCGCCCGCCACCGGGCATTCGCCGATGCCGCGTGGGGCTGCGCGCCGTTCGTCGGAGACTATTGGCATCGTGTGCCAAAAGAAAGACGCGTGCGTGCACCAATCTTCCGGACTTCCCGCGCGGCACCGCCCGGGGTCTTGCGCAGGGCCGCCGTGATCGCCTTGGATCACCTGCCATGGAGCGTTCTCACCACGATGTCGTCGTGGTCGGCGCGGGTGCGGCCGGGGCTGTTCTGGCCGCACGGCTGACCGAGGATCCCGGACGCCGTGTCCTGTTGCTGGAGGCGGGACCCGTGCCATCCACCCCGGCCGGATTCGGCCCGGAACTGCTGGACGCCCGGCTGGTGCCCGGGGCGCGGCCGGAGCATCCCGCCACCACCGCCCACCTGGTGCACCTCACGCCGCGACGGCCCTGGAAGGTCCCGCGTGGGCGGATCCTCGGCGGGTCTACCACGGTGAACGGCGGATACTTCATCCGCGCCCGGCGTGCCGACTTCGACCGGTGGTCGGCCGCCGGGAACCCCGCCTGGTCCTACGACCGGGTCCTGCCCTTCCTTCGAG
This sequence comes from Streptomyces sp. NPDC104367, assembly GCF_055583825.1. NCBI lineage: Bacteria > Bacillati > Actinomycetota > Actinomycetes > Kitasatosporales > Streptomycetaceae > Streptomyces > Streptomyces sp. NPDC104367. The sequence goes on from NZ_JBVJND010000021.1 coordinate 51,498, forward strand.
GGCTGGAGACGGATCTCGACCACACTGCGGAGGAACTGCACGGCGACAGAGGACCGATGCGCATCCGGCGGGCCGGCCTCGGACACCCCGCCGCCGCGGCCTTCCGCGACGCGGCGCGGGCTGCCGGGTTTCCCGCCGAGCCCGACAAGAACGACCAGGCCCCGCCCGGCTTCGGCCCCGTGCCGAGCAACGCGGTCGACCGGATCCGCCGCAACACGGCCCTCGCGTACCTTTCCCCCGAGGTGCGCAGCCGTCCCAACCTGACCGTCCGGGTCGGCTGCCAGGCACACCGGGTCCTGATCGAGCACGGCCGCGCGACCGGCGTCCTCTACGAACATGGGGGACGCCTCGTCCAGGTCGGCGGGGACACCGTCGTCCTGTGCGCGGGTGCCCTGGTCACGCCGCAGCTGCTGTGCCTGTCCGGCATAGGCCCGCGCGCCGATCTGGAGCGGCACGGCATACCCCTCGTGCGGGACGCGCCCGCCGTCGGGGCACGCATCAGCGACCACCCGCAGCTGGTCGTGGAGTGGACCCCGCGCGAGGACCTCGGCGCCCCGGCCGATACCTGGCTCGGAGGCTGCCTTCATCTCCGGTCCGGAACGCGTGCCGTATCCGCCTCCGCGCCTTCCTCCGGGGGGCCGGGCGACTTGGAGATCCTCCAGTCGGTAGTTCCCCTGGCCGGGCTCGTGACCGGCGTGGCGGGTGTCGCCGGCGCCCCGCTGCCGTTTCTCGTCTCCGATCTGGCGCCCCGCCGCACCGGTCGGCTGCGTATCCGGTCCGCCGACCTGAGAACTCCGCCCCGCGTCGACTACGGCTACCTCTCCACGCCGGGTGACTTCGGGCGCCTGCGCGAGGCGGTCCGTGTCGTCGCGACCCTGGTGGAGACACCGCCGTTCCGTGCCGTGTCCCGTTCCCTGACCGGTCCCGACCCGGCGATTCTTGACGACGACCGCGCCCTGGACCGCTGGATCGGCGAGCACCTCGGGACCGCCCAGCACACCTGCGGCACCGTCCCCATGGGCCCCGCCGATGATCCGGAACACGCGGCCGTCGACCAGTTCGGCCGTGTGCACGGCGTACCGGGCCTGCGGGTCGCCGACACCTCGATCCTCCCCGACGCGCCCCACCGCGGCCCCGCGGCCACCGCCGTGCTCATCGGCGAACTCGTCGCACACGCCCTCCGAACCGACGCGCGCTGAACTTCTCCCGTCATGTCTTTCGCGGTCCTACAAGGGGGCCGCCGACATCCGGGCCCGGCATGACTGGTCCCCCTGCCGAAACGGATGACACGGGCAGTATCAGCGGGTCCTGCGGGTGCCGTCGGAGACGCTGTGATCTACAACCTGCCGAGCCCGTCGGCGAGCTGGCGCATGAGCCGATCGAGTACCTCGGTGAGAGAGGACTGTCCGTCCGACAGCCAGTGTTCGTACGCGGAGATGGCCGCCGCCAACGCGGTATGGCCGGAGAGCCTGGGCACCATGTCCTCGGGGGACAGGCCCATGCGTCCCGCGGTGAACTCGGCGACTATGCGGCGCCAGGAGGCGTAGCGGAGGGTGGCGTCGGCCTGGAGGGCGGGCACGGTCAGGATGAGCGTCATGCGCTGCCGGTGCCAGGGCACGACGGACGGATCGAACCGGTTGAACTCGACGACGGCCTCGCGGAGCGCGTCCATGACCGGGACACCGGGCGGCACCGCGCTCAGAAGCTCACGGAACCCGCTCAGCTGCTGGTCGAAGTCGCCCCACACGAGGTCGTTCTTCGAGGTGAAGTAGCGGAAGAAGGTACGCCGGCCGATCCCCGCCGCGCGGGCGATGTCGTCGATCGTGGTGTCGTCGAAACCCTGGAGCGCGAACAGGCGGAAGCCGATGCGTTCCAGCTCGGCCCGCGAGGTGGCGCGGGGCCGTCCGTTCCTGCCGCCGGCGGCCTCCGGCCGCTCTCTCGCGGGCAGTGACCCTTCCGCGACGTTTCCGCTCTGCGATGTCGACTCCACGCCCGCCTCTTTCCGCCTGGAGGCATTCCACCACAGGGCTGTCCGGACGGCGGCGGGCAGGCGCGTCCCGGCGGCGGGGTAGGCGACGGGGTAGGTCAGTCGGAGGACGGGAGCTGCTTCGATTCCTTGACCCCGAGCGGCGTGTCATCGACCGCGAGTGACCCCTGGCCGGCCTTGGTGCAGAGAAGCTCCAGCTTCAGATCCTCACCGGCGGTGTAGCGCTTCCCCAGCTGGGTGCCCGCGGCCCTCCTTGGGTCCAGCTCGATGTCGTCCGTTGTCGTTGTGCCGCCGTTGATGGCGACCATCAGGTGTCCCCCGCACTCCAGGGGGACGTCCTGGCCGGGTGCGACGACCACCACGACCTCGGTGGTGCAGACGGCGCTCCGAAATCGTGCGCCGGGCTTCAGATGGACCACAAGAAACTCCTCTTTCGCATACGTGCGGGCGTTCCAGGCCGCCTGTGTTCGCCGTTCATGTGCGCGCGATGCGCGAACCGGCGGCAGTGGCGGTCAGGCGGACGCTTCGCTACGGGATCGCACACGGATCGGCGAGGGCTTGCGCCAGTCGTCCACCCCGTCCTCGACACGGGCGGCGGGATAGCCGTCGTCGCGCAGCTCAGCCCAGTGCGCGTGGTTGAGCTGGTGCAGCGCGAAGCCGGCCTGGAGGCCGTTGTAGAACCCCATGTTGTCGACCGCCTGGTTCACCGACTCCTTCACCAGCAGCGAGGCCGCCGTCGGAAGTGAGGCGATGCGCCGGGCGAACTCCAGCGTCCGGTCGGCGAGGGAGTCGCTGGGGAACACTCTGGAGACCATGCCGATCTGGTAGGCCTCCTCGACGCCCAGGCTGTCTCCCGTCAGCAGCAGTTCCTTGGCGCGCCGCGGCCCGAACTCCCAAGGATGCGCGAAGTACTCCACGCCGCACATACCGAGCCGCGTGGCGACGACGTCGGCGAACTCCGTCCCCTCGCTCGCCGTGATCAGGTCGCAGGCCCACATCAGCATCAGTCCGGCCGAGAGGACCTTCCCCTGCACCTGCGCGACAGTGATCTTGCGGAGGTTGCGCCAGCGAAGGGTGTTGCGGAAGTAGAAGCTCGATTCCTGCAACATGCGCTTCTCGGCCGCCTGCCGCGTGCCGCCGTGGGACCTGAACGTCGGATGCTGGCCGGGCCCTGGGCTCCGCTGCGCGGCCGCCTCCGCGGAACCGAGGTCATGGCCCGCGCTGAAGGACGAGCCCGCGCCGGCCAGGATGACGACCCGGACCGCGTCGTCGGCCTCGGCGTCGGCGAAGGCCTCGTCCAACTCGACCAACAGCCCCCGATGCTGGGCGTTCCGCTGCTTCGGCCGGTTCAACGTGATGCGAACGATCCGGCCGTCGTCCAGGCGCTCGACTGTGACGTGGTCCATGTCGAATATCCTTCCCAGCTCTACCCACGACCAGCAGTCACTGAAAGTGGTGTACTACTATTACGGTTTGGTATGTGCCTCTTGTCAATGAGCTGCTCGTCCTGTTGTGGAGTCGCCCGTCCTGTCGGGGAGCCACTCACTGGCAGGCCGCGACGCCCCGAGAGGCGGTCGAGGGCTCTCATGCGTTTCCGGGTCGAGGGTGCTTCCAGTCGATCGCGCCGATGCCGTCGAGCGTCCACGGCTCGTCGGACGTGACGGAGCGGATCGAGCGCCAGCCCTCCAGCTCGTCGATCTCCCCGCCGCGCACCGCGAAGGCGCGACCCGTGATCGGGCAGTCGGCCTGTGCGAGAAAGGCGACCAGCGGTGAGATCTGTGCGGGGTCCCAGGCGTCGACGCCGGTCTCCGGCTTGGCCATCCGGTCCTGGAGGGCCGGCGCGGCCAGCGTGAGTCGGGTGCGGGCCAACGGGACGATGGAGTTCGCCCGCGCCCCGTACCGCCCGAGTTCGAACGCCGCGACCTGGGTCATGGCCAGGATGGCGGCCTTCGTGGCGGCGTAGTTGATCTCGCGCGGGACCACCGTGGTCGTGCCCGAGCCGGACGAGGTGTTGATGATGCTGCCGTCGACCCGGTGGCCCGCCTTGCTCCGGCCCTGCCAGTACGCGGCGGCATGGTGCAGCATCCCCGCGTGCCCCTTGAGGTTCGCCGTGATGACGTCGTCCCACTGCTGTTCACTCAGGTCGGTGAGGAACGCGTCGCGCAGGATCCCGGCGTTGTTGACCACGACGTCCAGGCCGCCGAACTCCGTGACCGCCTGTTCGACGACCCTCGCGGCTCCCGCCCAGGTCGAGACGTCGTCCACGTTGGCGGTCGCCGTGCCGCCCGCGGCGCAGATCTCGGCCGCCACCGCGTGCGCCGGCGAGGTGCCGGATCCGGTGCCGTCGTGCGCCGCGAGGTCGTTGACCACGACTTTGGCGCCCTCGTGCGCGAAGAGCAGGGCGTGTTCGCGGCCGATACCCCGTCCGGCTCCGGTGATGACCGCGACGCGGCCGTCGAGCTTTCGCATCGTCTTCCCCTGTCTCCTGGTATGTGGGTGAGCCCGCATGGACGGGCGGGGAGTCGCTGGGTGCCTCCGCGCTCCAGTGGGGTCGCGGGAGGGGGATCGGGGCGGATCCGGTCGTGATCGAATGACCGAGACGCGATCCTTAAAGTAGGATACTATTAAATTGGCGCTGTGGCCATGTACACCACCCGCAGGGTGCCCTCGTAGAGATCGGAGCAGGCAGGCATGGATCCTGAGGCAAAGGCTCTTCGGGCGTTGTTCGGCGAGGTCAGCAACTGGGGGCGCTGGGGCGAGGACGACGAGGCCGGGACGCTGAACCTCATCGGGCCCGACGAGCGGCTCCGCGCGCTGGCCACGGTGTCGGAGGGTGTGACCATCAGTTGTTCGCGCGACATCGAGAAGTCCGGGTCGGAGCACAACTGGAACCCGGCGCAGTGGTCGCTCCTGCAGGGCGGGGATGTCGCACCGGCCGAGGGTGTCGGTGTGGCGACCGACACCCTGACGATCGCGCCGCACGGCGGGACCTTCACCCACCTCGACGCCCTGTGCCACGTGTCGTTCGACGGGCTGATGTACAACGGCCGCCCCGCCTCGCTCGTCGCCTCGAACGGGGTGCGGGCCAACGACCTGTCCGCGATGGTCGACGGCGTCGTCTCACGCGGAGTCCTCCTCGACATCCCCGCACTGCGCGGCACCGATTTCATCCCGGCCGATGACCCCGTCCGCCCTGAGGAACTCGACGCCGCGGAGCGCGAGTTCGGGGTCCGTGTGGGGCCCGGCGACATCTTGGCCGTCAACTGCGGTCGCGAGGCGCGGGTGCTGGCGGAAGGGCGGGAATGCGAGCGCGTGGACGGGCAGACGACTCTCTCTGGCATGACCACGGAGTGCCTGCCGTGGCTGCGAGAGCGCGACGTGGCCGTACTGATGAGTGATGGCGGCAGTGACGCCCTCCCGCGGCGAACGCCGTATCTTCCCGTCCACGTCGGTGCGTTGGTGTTCATGGGTCTTCCGCTGGTGGACAACGCCTCCCTGAGCCGACTGGCCGGCCACGCGCGTGCGGTCGGTAGGTGGCAGTTCGCCTTCGTGCTCGCACCGCTGCGGTGCCTGGGCACGACCGGCACGGCCATCAACCCGATCGCGCTGTTCTGAGGCGAGCGGGGCGAGCTTCGACCGCGGCCGCTCGTATGGGGCTCCCCGCTTGACGGGTGGACGGTGAAGCGGTGCGGCTTCGGCCTTCGCCGGTGCCACCGCAGGCTGCCGGGGCACGGAGGCCGGCCCAGCCCAAGTGAGCGGTGCTGGACAAGGAACCGAAGGCTCCGGCTCGTCACCGTTGCGACCCTGGCCCGTGGTTGTCGCAGGAGCGGCTCCGGAACGGGCTATCCGCGGCAGCCTAAACGGCTGCGGTCAACGGCTGTTCGGTCCAGATCGTCTTGCCGCGCCGGCTGTAGCGGCTGCCCCAGCGCGCGGTCAGTTGGGCGACGAGGAAGAGGCCGCGGCCTCCTTCGTCAGTCGTGCGTGCGTGGAAGAGGCGGGGCTGGGTGTTGCTGGGGTCGGTGACCTCGCAGACGAGTACGTTCTCGCGGATGAGCCGCAGGCCGACCGGACCGCCGGCGTAGCGGAGGGCGTTGGTCACCAGTTCGCTGACGATGAGTTCCGTGGTGAAGGCCAGCTCGTCCAGTCCCCAGATGCTCAGTTGCCGGGCGGTCACCATTCGGGCCTCGGCGACCATCGCCGGGTCGGCGGGGAACTCCCAGCTCGCGGTGGAGTCGGCAGGGATCGCGCGGGTCCGTGCGAGGAGAAGAGTGATGTCGTCGTCGGGCCGGGTGTCGTCGGGGCTGCCGAGGAGGGTGCGCCCGATGGTGTCCAGTTCCTGGCCGGAGCGGCAGAGGGTGGCGAGGTCGCGCGCCAGGTCCTGGACGCCGCTGTCGAGGTCGCCTCCGTCGCGGGTGTGGCGTGCGATCAGCCCGTCCGTGTACAGGGCGAGGACGCTGCCCGGGTCGAGGGTGAGCGTGGTGGTCTCGAAGGGCATGCCACCCACTCCGAGGGGCGGGCCGGGGGATACATCGACCGCTTCGGCGGTGCCGTCGGGGTGGACGAGGAGCGGTGGCAGATGTCCGGCGCTCGCGAGGGTGCACACGCGGGTGACCGGATCGTAGACGGCATAGAGACAGGTCGCTCCGATGGTGTCCCGTAGCTCGGGAGGCGTCTCGCCGGCGAGCTGCTGTACGAGGTCGTCGAGGTGGGTGAGGAGTTCGGCCGCGTCCAGCTCCATGCCGGCCAGGGCGTGGACGGCGGTGCGCAGGCGGCCCATGGTGGCGGTGGCGGCAAGGCCGTGACCGATGACATCGCCCACGACGAAGGCCACCCGGAGCGAAGGCAGCGGAAGGGCGTCGAACCAGTCGCCGCTGATCTCGGCTCCACCGGCGGCAGGCCGGTAGAGCCCGATGGTCTCCGCTGCCGGCGTCCGGGAGGCGGTGCGGGGGAGCAGGCGTCTTTGCAGGGCTTCGAGGGCACGGTGCTCACGCGTGTACCGGCGGGCGTTGTCCACGCCCAGTGCGGCCCGTGAGGCGATCTCGGCCAGCACGTTCGCGTCCTCTTGGCCGAAGGGCTCGTCTTCCCGGGTGCGCCAGACCACCACCTGGCCGAGAAGCAGACCACGCGCGGTCAGCGGAGCTGCCATGGCTGACTGCCCCTGCTCGGGCACGATCAGTCGGACCAGCTCCGGGCTGTCCTCGAACGAAGCGAGTACGGTCGACCGGTTCGGCATGATGAAGGTCTCGCCGTGCTGGTATCTGCGCAGCTTCGGATCGTCCGGCACTGGAGGCATCGGCGCGCCGGGCTGAAGGAGTGCCGGGGGCCAGGTGCCGGAGGCGGAGGCGACTGCCGCTCGGCGCAGGTGCAGGCGGCCTCCACCGAGAATCTTCGGAGGTTCGTTTCCCGTGAATACGGCCTCCGCGAGGTCGGCGGAGGCCAGCTCGCCGAGCGCCGGGACGAGGACGTCCACCAGGTCCTGGGCGGTGCGCGTGACGTCCAGGGAACCGCCGATGCGGGCGGCGGCCTCCTGCCGGAGATCGAGTCGACGACGGGCCCTCAGGCGCTCGGTGGCGTCCGTGAACATCGTGGCGACACCGGCAGGACGGCCGGTCGCGTCCTCCAGCCGGAAAGCGGACACGGACAAGTCCAGGTGCCGTCCCGGACGCTGCGGGGACCGGATCCGCAGTTCTCTGTCGAGCGTGGGCACGCCCGTGGCCAGGACCTCGCGCAGGACACCTTCGGCGCTCTCCGTGTCCTCCGCGGACATCATCTTGATCAGCCGGTCACCGGCCGACGGCGTAGATTCGCCGAAAAGCCCGGGAACGAGGTTGGTCCGTACGAGGGTCAGGTCCGCGTCGTGAAGAGCGATGCCTATCCGGTCCTGGCCGAGGAACGCCCGCAGGAACGCGGCGCCCTGCTCCCAGCCGGTGACGAGCCGGGTCGCGGCCGCGAGGACCAGTGACCCGTCGTCGTCCTCCTCCCACCGCACCGCGTGGTAGGTGACGTCGACCCGTCCTCCGGAGCGGTGTCGCAGCACGGCCTGACCAGTGACCGAGATGCCGGTCCCACAGCCCGCGGCCGTGGCGGTCCCGAGGGACGGATCGGCGAACAGTTCGCCCACCGGCCGGCCGCAGGCTTCTTCAGAGCGCACGCCGAGCAGGTCGGCAGCGGCGGCGGACCATCCCCGTACGATGCCTTGGCCGTCGACCAGGGCTGCCGCGATGCTGCCGAGGCAGAACGCTTCCCCCTGGTGGTCACGTCCTGGAGCGGTCATTTCGCCCCTCGCCGATGGTGATCAATCGATGCACCCAGTATGGAGCGAAATTCATCTGGCTGCTGTGCGGCCAGGGCGTGAGCGGAGAGGCCGGCGATATGGAGTGGATGGGCGCAAAGCTGAGTGGCCAAACCAACGGCCGAGGTGCGGACCCGGATTGTGGCCTCGTCGGCGCGGGCACTGTACGCGCGCGGCCATGGTCATTCCGTCCATGCCTCCGATGCCGTTTGGGCCTCGGGACTGTTCATGGTCGCGCGGGCAGCGGCCGCCTCTCGATCACCTGTTTCATGACGATCGTGGAGTTGATGCGCTGCACGCCTGGCAGCCGGACCAGTTTTCCCTCGTGGAGATCCTGGTACTCGGCGAGATCGCCGGTGACAACGCGCAGCAGGTAGTCGGGATCGCCGAAGAGGCGCTGGGCCTGTACGACGTTGGGGATGGCGGCGACACCCGCGTCGAAGGCGTCGAGGGTGTCCCAGTCCTCCTGGCGCAGGGAGACGAAGGCGAGCACCTCGAAACCGAAGCCGACCGCGGCGGCGTCCACCGCGGCGTGGTAGCCGCGGATGACGCGTGCGCGTTCGAGTTCACGCAGGCGTCGCTGACAGCGGGAGAGTCAGTCGACCTTCCTCCTGAAGTTCGGCATGAATCTTGCGATCTACAGCATCCATGTGCGAGATCTTCCCACCTCTCAGTCCCTCGGGGTAAATGAGGCAAAAGATTGGACGTGGAGATTCTCTACCTTTGGCGCATGGACAGCATTCCCTTCAAATCCTTGCCCCCGAGCCCGTCAATCCGCTGAGCCTGCTCACGCTGGAGCAGCTCCGACGGCGTACGAGCCTCAAGTGGCGGAGCTACCCGGACGACGTGCTGCCGCTGTGGGTGGCGGAGATGGATGCGCCGCCGGCCAAGCCCGTCGCGCGGGCGATCAACGACGCCGTGATGCTCGGCGACACCGGCTATCCCACCGGGGCGGGGTACGCCGAGGCCCTGGCGGAGTTCGCGCGTGAGCGGTGGGGCTGGGACGGGATCGAAGTGGGGCGCACCGCGATAGTTCCGGACGTGATGCTGGGCATCGTCGAGATGCTCAAGCTGGTCTCCGGGCCCGATGATCCGGTGATCGTCAACCCGCCGGTGTACCCGCCGTTCTACCAGTTCGTCGGGAACATGGGCCGCACGATCGTGGAGGCGCCGCTCGACCAGGCCGGCAGGATCGAGTTCGGCGTCCTGGAGGACGCTTTCGGACGGGCCGCGCGGCGCGGTGGTCGGCCCGTGTATCTGCTGTGCAGCCCCCACGATCCGACCGGCACCGTGCACACAGCCGCGGAGCTTGAGGCCGTGGCGCGGCTCGCGCGGGCCCATCACGTACGCGTCGTCGTGGACGAGATCCACGCCCCGATCGTGGCGGAGGGCGGGCGGTTCGTGCCGTACCTGAGTGTGCCCGGCTCGGAGGACGGGCTGTCGCTGATGTCGGCGTCCAAGGCGTGGAACCTGGCCGGGCTCAAGGCGGCCCTCGCCATAGCAGGCCCGGACGCGGCGGAAGACCTGGCGCGGATTCCCGAAGAGGTGAGCCACGGGCCCAGTCACCTCGCCGTCATCGCCCACACCGCCGCGCTGCGGGACGGGGGAGGCTGGCTCGACACGGTCCTCGACGGCCTCGACGACAACCGCCGGCTGCTCGCCGACCTGCTGGCCGAGCAGCTGCCCGCCGTACGCCACGTGCCGGCCCAGGGGACCTACCTGGCGTGGCTGGACTGCCGCTCGCTGGGGCTGCGCGGCGATCCCGCGGACGTCTTCCTGGAACGCGGCAGGGTGGCTCTGAACTCCGGCGCGGGCTTCGGCCCGGGTGGCGCCGGCTTCGTCCGGCTGAACCTGGCGACGTCACCCGAAGTGCTCTCGGACGCGGTCCGCCGGATGGCGGCCGTGCTCGGCTGATCAGGAGAGCGCGGCCGGACGGAACAGGGATCGGCGAAGGGAGGGCATCGATTCCTTCGGACACCGCTGGTGAACGCCCCCCGGCTCCGCCCCACAGGTTCTGTCCGGTGGGGCGGAGTGGCTGTGCGGCAGGACCATGTCCCGATGGAGCGAACGACGGCCCGCCGCGGACAGGCTGGCCGGCGGTCAGTCCTGGTCCGAGGAATCGAGGGCCGGATAGTCCGTGTAACCGACGGCACCGGGGGTGTAGAAGGTGTCGGGGTCGGGGGAGTTCAGCGGCGCGCCGGCGCGGATGCGTTCGGGCAGATCCGGATTCGCGAGCGACAGGGTGCCGACGCTGACGATGTCGGCAACGCCGTCTTCGACGTCCTGGGCACGTCGGGCGACATCGCTGCCGGCCCTGTTGAGGATCAGGGCGGTCGGCCACAGCTTCCGGAGGGTGTGGAGGAGGTCCTCGTCACCGCCGTGGGCGAGGTGCAGATAGGCGAGATCGAGTGGGGCGAGGGCCTGTACGAGCGCCGGGTAGAGCTCCTGGGTGTCGCTCTCCGTGATGTCCCCCATCTTGAAGGGGTTTCCCGGGGAGAGACGGATGCCGGTGCGGCCCGGTCCGATCTCGTCGGCCACGGCCTTGGCGACCTCCACGGCGAACCGGATGCGGTTCTCGACGGTGCCGCCGTACCGGTCGGTGCGCTGGTTGGTGTCGGCGGAGAGGAACTGGTGCACGAGGTAGCCGTTGGCGCCGTGGATCTCGACCCCGTCGGCTCCCGCGGCGACCGCGGCCGCGGCGGCGCGACGGAACTCGTCGACCGTCGCGGCGACTTCCTCCGTGCTCAGTTCGCGGGGCACCGGCATCTCCTGGGGGCCGGTGGGGGTGAACATGACTCCGGCCGGCCGAATCGCGGAGGGAGCCACCGGCTGGCGGCCGTGGGGCGTGTTGTCGGGGTGTGATATCCGTCCGACGTGCATCAGCTGGATGACGATCCGGCCGTCGGCCTTGTGCACGGCATCGGTGACCCGGCGCCACCCGGCGATGTGCTCCCTGGAGTAGACGCCCGGGGTCAGGAGGTAGCCCTGTCCGTCGGCGGAGGGCTGGGCCCCCTCGGTGATGATGAGGCCGTGCCCGGCGCGCTGGGCGTAATATGTGGCGTTCAGCTCGGTCGGGGTGCCTTCCGGGGTCGAGCGGGCTCGGGTCATGGGGGCCATGACCAGCCGGTGCGGCAGAGCGATCTCGCCGACGGTGATCGGATTCCAGAGGGCATTCATCAAAGGCTCCTCGGCCATTCGGGAGGGAAAGGGGCAGCTGCGGACGTGCGACTGCTCGGCTGGGTCGACCACGCCACGCGTCGAGCACTTACAGCTTTATATTATAGTCATAATACCATGGTGGGCTTGATTGCGGGGTTGGTGTGCGCGACGGGCGGATGGTCCATGGTGTGCCGGTCGCACCTGTGATCCATATCGCCTTGAAATATTAGAATTACGTTCGCAATACTATAGGTGGGTAGAGGCCGGTGGAGTGTGCGCGGTCCTCATGACGAGTGGAGGAGCGCATGGCGCGCTACGGCAGAGAGCACAAGCAGGAGACGCGGCAGCGGATCATCGAGACGGCCGGCCGTCGGCTCAAGAGCGACGGCATCGACGGCTCCGGCATCTCGACCCTCATGGCTGACGCGGGGCTCACCAATGGTGCCTTCTATGCGCATTTCGCCTCCAAGGACGACCTGGTCGCCAACGTGATAACCGATCAGTTGCACACCCAGCACGCGGGCTTCAGCACCCAGATCGCTCCCGGACGCGCCGGCGTCGAGCAACTGGTGCGCGACTACCTTTCGCCTGCCCACCGTGACAACCGGGCCGGCGGATGCCCCAACGCCGCTCTCCTGGACGAGATCGGCCGCTGCGGCGACGACACCCGGCAGGCGTACACCGACGGCGTGCTGGCCGTGGCCGACGAGGTCGCCGCTCGCCTGGCCCCCCACGACCCGTCCTCGGCGCGCGTTCAGGCACTCGGTGTTCTTGCTCTCCTCTTCGGGACACTTCAGCTCTCGCGTGCCCTGTCCGACCCCCGGCTGGCCGACCAGGTACTCGAACAGGGCGTCTCTCAGGCCCTCACCCTGCTCGACGCCGAGGGCTGACAGGACTGAGGTCTGCCGCCGGCGGCAAGGATCAGCCGGTACGGGCCTGCTGACCCTTCCTTGGCTTCCCGTCCTCCGGCGAGGCGGGAAGCCAAGGCTTCCCGGTGCTGCGGCCGTCACTCGACCGAGGACGCATACCGGGGCCCGCGGGCCGGCCCGGTGACCGCCGGAGGTCACGCCACCGGCGGAGCGGGGGCGAGCACGCGGCCGGCGTCTCCGCCCCTGACGCTCCCCAGGCTGTTGGCGACGGCCTCGTGCGGCACCCCCAGCGGCACCTCGCTCACCTCGGAGAGGTGCGCGTACTGCTCGGGGGTCAGCACTACCTCCAGCGCGCCCAGGTAGTCGTCGAGCTGAGTGAGGTTGCGCGGCCCGATGATCGGAATGAACGAGGTCGCCGCGCGTGCGGCGCGCTCGCGGAGCCAGGCCACCGACACCTGGGCCGGGGTCGCTCCGGTCGCCTCGGCGATCGCGAGAACCCGGTCGACGATCGCCGTCTTCTGGTCGGTGCTCTCCGTGTGCACAAGCGTCTTGAGGTCGCTCAGACGTCCGTCCGCGCTGCCCCGGTACTTTCCGGTGAGCAGTCCGCCGCCGAGCGGGGACCACAGGGCGGCGCCGAGCCCGAGGCTCTCCGCCATGGGCAGCAGTTCCCGGTCGGCCGACCGCTCGACGAGGCTGTACTCGATCTGGATCCCCGTGACCGGTGCCCAGTTCCTGAGGTCGGCGAGGGTGGCGGCACGGGAGACGCGCCAGGCCGGGAAGTTGGACAGGGCGGCATGGAGGATCTTGCCGGACCGGACCAGGTCGTCGAGACCCCGCAGGATCTCCTCCATGGGGGTCAGGTCGTCAGGGAAATGGACCCAGTACAGATCGACGTAGTCGGTGCCGAGGCGCTTCAGGCTGGCCTCCAGCGAGGCGATCATGTTCTTCCGGCTGTTGCCGGTACGGGAGATGCCGGGCTGTGGCGTGGCTCCTTGGGTGAACTTGGTGGCCAGGACGAAGTGGTCCCGGTCGGTGGTGAGGAACTTCCCCAGCAGCTCTTCCGACTCCCCGAACTGGTAGTTGTTCGCGGTGTCGAGGAAGTTTCCGCCGGCCTCGGCGAACCGGTCGAACATGCGGCGCGCTTCGTCCGGATCCGCACCGGCTCCCCAGCCGGTGCCGAAGTTCCCCGTTCCGAGGGCGTACTCGGAAACGCGCAGCCCCGTCGTCCGTCCGAAGGTCGTGTAACGCATCAGGTCTCCTTGGGAGTTGGCCATCAACCGATCGAGTTGTGGTGCGGCCACCCCGCCGACGGCACGGGCGACTGCCGGCGCGGACCCTACCGTCAGGGAAGGGACCGGGCGTGGGAGCCGCAGGCGAAGGTGCCGTCCCTGCGCGGAGCGGCCGATCCTGGTAAGAAGATCGGTCTACTTTTGGGTCACCGTACTTGGCTGAAGCGCCCATGTAAAACGATCGGTATCCTGGAGTGGTGACCGAAACCACCCCTGTACGCGCGCGCGGCGGGCGCGGCGCCCGGGAGCGGATCCTCAAGGCTGCGACCGAGCTCTTCAAGGCGCAGGGGATCAACGCGACCGGGATGGACCAACTGGCCACCGTGGCCACCGTGTCGAAGCGCACTCTGTACGTGCATTTCGCCAGCAAGGAAGAGCTCGTCCAGGCTTATCTCCAGGGTCTGGACGAAGAGCTTCTGCCGGCCCTTGTGCCGCCCGGCTCCGAGGGCTCGGATCCGCGTGAGGAACTCCTCGCGGTGTTCGACCGCGAGACCCGGCGCACGGTTTCGCCGCGGCGCGGGTGCCCGTTCCTGAACGTCAGTGTCGAGGTGCCGGATCCGCAGCATCCTGCCCACCAGCTGGCGGCGGTGCACAAGACGGAGTTCGCCCGCCGCCTCGCGGACGTCGCCCGACGAGCCGGAGTCCGCGCGCCGGAAGTCCTCGGTGAGCGACTCGCACTGCTCTTCGACGGCGCGGTCGCCCGTAGCGTCGTGCTGAACAGCGCCGAGACCTTCCACTGCGCGCGATCCATCGCGGAATCGCTCATCGACGCGGCTCTCTCTGATGCCCGGCCGTCCTCTTAGCGAGGGCGCGCGGGGGAGGTGTCACCGCCCTTGACCGGACGCGCCGGCGGCGGCTTTGGACGCCACTCGGGCAAGCTCGTGGAGAGCGGTCCTGCATCCAGACCTGATGCCGGTGCGTCGAGAGCCGGCTGAACCTGCACGTCGTTTGTGCACTGGCCATGCTCCATGGCGCGGACCACGGAGCTGCTGGAGAAGCGGCTGTATCAGACGGAGCCCCCTCGCCAGGAGGACACACTCACGGCGAACAGGCGTGACCTCTACGGCATGCTGCTGGTGATGAGCCGGTGGCGGGGCTGGCTGATGAGGCCGGGCCGCCCGTGGTGATCCACCACGGTGTCTGCGGGACGCTCACTGCCCGAACGCCCAGGCCACCATCAGCGGGAGCTCTTCTCGCCAGAATGCGTCGCCATGCGATCCGACCCTCTCGGTCATCACGACGTCCGCGCCCGCATCGCGCAGTGCGACCGCCCACCGCGTTGCGTTCTCGTGGAAGAACGGCTCCAGGGTGCCGGCGACGAAATATGCGCGTGGAAGCGAGGGCGGCAGTGCGCCGGAGGGCTGGTAGCCGGCGCCCGGCGAGGCGCAGAAGATCGCACCGTAGACCTTCGGGTGTCCAGCCCGACAGCGATCGCCAGCTCTCCACTCGCCGAGACGCCGAACACCGTGGTGCGCTCGGCGGGTGGCGCGACGCCGAAGCGCGAGCGCGTCCACCGGCGGACGTCTTCGACGAAGAACTCTTCGTGGGCCGCGAATTGTTGCGGGTCGAAGCCTGGTGAGTATTCATGCAGCCGTTGCGTCTCGTCGGCCGACCGGTGTGCACCGACGATCATCGTGGGCGGCAGGTCGGACGTCGCCTCGAGATCTGCGCCCCATGGCGAGATCAGCCGGCCGTCACCGGCGAACACGACTGCCTCGGGTGGACTCGGCGGAGGTACACCGTGACCTGCCGGCCGCCGTCGTACCCGAACGTCTCGGTGACGAGTTCCCCTGCGATGGACATCGTCGCGTCTTCCTGTCATTGGCGTTCGACCGTGACCGTCATCATGGCAGTTGCCCTGCTGGTCGTCCTGGGCCGGCCGGCTCCCGCAGCAGGCCGGGCCTTCGCCGGTGAAGGCGGGCACGGGGTGCAGCCGCAGGCCAAGGGGGCAAGGGCGTCGTCGAGGCAGGGGATCGCGCACGCCCTTGAATTCCGAAGCGCCTTGCCGCAGGTCACCGGCAGGATGAGTCGCCCCCGCAGGAGGTGCGGAGCGGTTGGTCCCCACCATTCCCCCTCTTGGTCGGCATCGGCCCGGTGATCGTCCTCGGGTCGGGCTCCTGACTGCTGTCGCGAGCATGAGTATTGCCTCACGAGAAGACCGGTCCTATGGTCAGACCACAGCCTCGACAGACCACATCGGAGTAAGACATGGATGCGGTACACGAGAACAACGGTCAGCCGATCCGGGTGATGCTTGCCAAGATCGGCCTGGACGGTCACGACAGAGGCGTGAAGGTCGTCGCGCGCACCTTGCGCGACGCCGGCATGGAGGTCATCTACACCGGACTGCACCGCAGCCCCGAGCAGGTCATCGAGGCCGCCGTGCAGGAGGACGTCGACGTCCTCGGGGTGAGCCTGCTGTCCGGCGCTCACATGCCGATCTTCACCCGGATCTTCCATCTGCTCGACGGCCTGCCACAGCGGCCACGGTTCGGGATCGTGGCCGGCGGTGTCATGCCGGACGAGGACGAGGACGAGCTCAAGAAGATGGGCGTCGCCGAGGTACTCGGCCAGGACACCACACCGGAGACGATCGTCGCCCGGATCCGGGGAGTCGCCGCCCAGACCACGAGCGCCTGAGGGAGGTGCAGCACGTGGGTTCACGGATGGAGCAGTGGAACTGGCCTCCCCGGTACGACGAGGGATACCGGCCGCCCGACACCCAGCGGTACTGGTTCCCCGGACGGGAGACCATGGCGGCGGAACAGCGCGACGAGGTGATCCTGGAACGCATCCGCCACGTCATGGCGTACGCCTGGGAACGCACACCGTTCTACCGCCGCAAGTGGGACGAGGCGGGCATCCACCCGTCGTCGATCAGGACCCTGGCCGACTTCGAGAAGGTCCCCGTGGTGCGCAAGGAGGAACTGAGGGCCGACCAGGCCGCGCACCAACCGTTCGGCAGCTACCTCGCCGTACCGGTGGAGGAGATCAAGCACGTCAACGGCACCTCCGGCACGACCGGCAGGCCGACGGCCTTCGGGATCAGCGAGCGCGACTGGCGCAGTGTGGCCAACGCCCACGCGCGGGTGATGTGGGGCATGGGCATCCGGCCGTCCGACACGGTGCTCGTGGCCTCCCCTCTGAGCCTTTACTGGGGGTCGTGGGGCGCCTACCTCGGGGCCGAACGGCTCGGCGCGAGAGTCTTCCCCTTCGGTGCGGGGGCCTCCGGGCAGACCGCGCGGACGGTCCAGTGGATGCGTCAGATGGGCGTCACGGTCTTCTACGGCACCCCGTCGTACGCGCTGCACCTCGCGGAGGTCGCCGTCGACGAGGGCGTGAAGCCGCAGAGTCTCGGTCTGCGCAAGCTGTTCTTCTCCGGCGAGCCCGGCGCCAGCGTGCCGGCGATCCGCTCCCGGCTCGTCGAAGCCTTCGGCGCCGAGGTCTACGACTCCGGAAGCATGGCCGAGGTCAGTCCGTGGATGCACCTGGGGGCCGCGAGCGACGCGCCCGGAGTCCTGTGCTGGCAGGACCTCGTCTACACCGAGGTGTGCGACCCCGGCACCCTGCGCCGCGTCGACTACGGCTGCGAGGGCACCCCGGTCTACACCACCCTGGAGCGTACCAGCCAGCCGATGATCAGGTTGCTGTCCAACGACCTCACCCGCTGGGAGGCGCCCTCGGCGGATCGTGGCCGTACGTACCCGTTCCTGCCACGCGGCATCTACGGCCGTATCGACGACATGTTCACCGTCCGCGGCGAGAACGTCTATCCCAGTGCGATCGACGACGTCGTCATGGCCGTCGAGGGTTACGGCGGCGAGCATCGCATCGTGATCAGCCGGGACAGCGCCATGGACGTCCTCACCGTCCAGGTCGAGCACCGGGGCATAGCGGAGGGCCCACCCCTCGACGCCTGGGCCCATGGCATCGCCGAGCGGCTGCGGAAGGTACTGGGGGTGGGGGCCAGGGTCGTACCCGTGCGTCAGCAGACCTTCTCCCGCACCGACTTCAAGGCACGCCGGGTGATCGACGACCGGGAGCTGCTGCGCCAACTGGAGACGAGCACCGGGAGCGGGTCATGACCGCCCCCCAGGAACTCGCCGACCGCGTCCTCGCCGGCGAGCAGGGGGCGATCGCCCGGATGCTGACCTGCATCGAGCGCCGGACCCCCGGAGTCGACGAGGCACTCGCGCCGTTGCACCAGAAGGCGGGCGCCGCCCATGTGCTGGGCCTGACCGGGCCGCCGGGCAGCGGCAAGAGCACCCTGGTATCGGCACTCGCCCAGCACTACCGGCGCATCGGGCGCACCGTCGGCGTCCTCGCGGTGGATCCCTCCAGTGTCTTCTCGGGCGGCGCCATCCTGGGCGACCGGATCCGGATGAGCGGTCTGGCCGGGGACCCGGGGGTGTTCATCCGTTCGGTCGCGACGCGCGGCGCGCTCGGCGGACTGTCCCGGGCCGTCCTCGACGGGATCACGGTCCTCGACGCCGCCGGCAAGGACGTCGTCCTGCTGGAGACCGTGGGCGTGGGCCAGGCCGAGGTCGACGTGATCAGCGTCGCGCAGACCGTCGCCGTGGTGAGCGTGCCCGGCCTCGGGGACGACATCCAGGCGATCAAGGCCGGGCTCCTGGAGATCGCCGACGTGCACGTGGTCAACAAGGCCGACCGGGACGGCGCGGCGAAGACGGTCGCCGAACTACGCGACATGCTGCGGTTGAGCAAGCGGCGTCCGGGCCAGTGGAACGTGCCCGTCGAGCAGACCGTCGCGGCGACCGGGGCCGGCGTACCGGAACTGGCGGAGCGCTTCGACAAGCACCTCGCCTGGATGACCGCCGACGGAGAGGACGACCGCCGCGCGCGGCGCAACACCGAGATGCGGCTCCGCTGGCAGGTGGAGGAGATCGTCACGGGCCGTATGAAACCAGGGGTGTCGGACTTCGATCGCGCTGTCGACGACGTGACCGCCCGCCGCCGCGATCCGGCGTCCGCGGCCAGGGACCTGGTGGCCGGACTGTGACCCCTTTACCCGAGGATGCGAGGACCAGCAGTGACCGACAAGCAGCAGCACACCAGCGATGACGACCGGACGCGGCTCACGACCGACGCGCTCGTGGCCGCCGTCAGCGAGGAACTCGCCGCATGGGAGGGCGACGAGCTCGCCGCGTTCATCTCACGGCAGCCGGAGATCCAGGACAGCCACCGCTCCGGCAGCGGCCTTCCGGTGAAGCGCGTCTACACGCCCGCCGACCTGCCGGCCGACTGGCATGACATCGGGCTTCCCGGGCAGTACCCGTACACCCGCGGGCCCTACCCGACGATGTACCGGGGTCGCCGCTGGACGATGCGTCAGATCGCCGGCTTCGGCCAGGCGGAGGAGACGAACAAGCGCTTCCAGTACCTCATCGCCCAGGGCCAGACGGGTCTCTCCGTCGACTTCGACATGCCGACGCTGATGGGCCTGGACAGCGACGACCCGATGAGCCTCGGCGAGGTGGGACGCGAGGGCGTGGCCGTCGACACCCTTCCCGACATGGAAGCGCTGTTCGACAGCATCGACCTCGAACGCATCAGCGTCTCGATGACGATCAACCCCTCGGCATGGATCCTCCTCGCGATGTACATCGCCGTGGCGGAACGGCGGGGCTACGACCTGAACAAGCTCTCCGGCACCATCCAGAACGACATCCTGAAGGAGTACATAGCCCAGAAGGAGTGGGTCTTCCCCGTCCGCCCGAGCATGCGGATCGTGCGCGACACGATCGTCTACTGCTCCGAACACATGGCCCGCTACAACCCCGTCAACATCAGCGGCTACCACATCAGCGAGGCCGGGGCCAACGCCCTGCAGGAGATCGCGTTCACGATGGCCGTCACCAAGGCCTATGTGGAAGACGTGGTCGCCGCCGGTGTGGACGTGGACCGGTTCGCCTCCCGGCTGTCCTTCTTCTTCGTCAGCCAGGCCGACTTCTTCGAGGAGGCCGCCAAGTTCCGCGCGGTGCGCCGCTTCTACGCCCGGATGATGCGCGACACCTTCGGTGCGCGGAATCCCCAGTCCATGCGCCTGCGGTTCCACGCACAGACCGCCGCCGCGACGCTGACCAAGCCCCAGCCGCTGAACAACATCATCCGTACCGCTCTGCAGGCGCTCTCCGCGGTGTTGGGCGGCGCCCAGTCCCTGCACACCAACGGCCTGGACGAGGCCTACACGATCCCCAGCGAGACGGCCATGAAGGTCGCCCTGCGTACCCAGCAGATCATCTCGGACGAGACCGGTGTGCCCGAAGTCATCGACCCGCTGGGCGGTTCGTACTACGTGGAGAGCCTCACCGACCAGCTGGAGCGGGGCATCGAGCAGTACCTGGAGAAGGTCGAGGAGCTCGGCGGCGTCGTCACCGCCATCGAGCAGGGGTTCTTCCAACGCGAGATCTCCGACAGCGCCTACGACTACGCCCGGCGCAAGGCCAGCGGAGACCGCCCCGTGATCGGCGTCAACAAGTACGTCGACGCGGGGCCGGGCGAGAAGATCGAAACCCACAAGCTCGATCCCGAATCGGAGTCCCGCCAGATCCGGCGCCTGAAGACGGTCCGGGAGGAACGTGACCAGGACCGGGCCAGGGCCGCCCTGGACCGCCTTCTGGACACGGCCGCCGACCCCGACGCCAACCTGATGCCGGCCACCATCGAAGCCGTCAAGGCGCACCTGTCCATGGGAGAGATCACCGGGGCGCTGCGCACTGTTTTCGGCTCCTACACCGAAACACCGGTGTATTGATCCCCTTCGCTGCCGGGTCAGGCAGTGGGCCCGGCGGTTTCTCAATGTCGAGAGACCCAGGAGCGTCATGTACCGACAGATCCCCGCGCCACTGGACGGGAGTCTCGGATGGTCCGCGTTGGCCGCCGCGACTCCGTTGTTCGTGCTGTTCATCCTGCTCGGTGTGTTCAGGCTTCGGGCCTGGGCCGCCTCTCTCGTCGGCCTGGCCCTGTCCTTGATCGTCGCCGTGGCCGTGCACGGACTACCGGTCTCCCAGGCCCTGTCCTCCGGCCTCGAAGGCGCGGCCTTCGGGATCTTCCCCGCCCTGTGGGTCGTCGTCAACGCGATCTGGATCTACCGGATGACGCGGGACTCCGGCCATTTCGACGTGCTGCGCCGCAGCTTCACGAAGATCAGTGACGACCGGCGGATCCAGGCCGTCGTGATTGCCTTCTGCTTCGGCGCGCTGCTGGAGGCATTGGCCGGCTTCGGCGCCCCGGTGGCCATCTGCTCGGTGATGCTCGTGGCACTCGGGCTGGAGCCGGTCAAGGCCGCGACGGTCTCGCTCATCGCCAACACCGCTCCCGTCGCCTACGGCGCGGTGGCACTTCCGGTGATCACCCTGGCCAAGGTCTCCGGACTGCCGCTGTCGGATCTCAGCGCGATGACCGGACGCCAGGTGCCACTGCTCGCCGTGCTCGTCCCGACGGCTCTTGTGCTGGTGCTCGACGGTACGAGGGGACTGCGCGCCATCTGGCCCGTGACCGTGGTCTGCGGTGTCAGCTTCGCCGTCGTGCAGTATCTCGTCGCCGACTTCGGGCCCGTCCAGCTCACCGACATCGCGGCCTCGCTCGTGTCGGCGGCCGCGGTGCTCGCGCTGCTGCGCCTCTGGCAACCGCGGTCGGAGGGGGGAGAGGCCACGTCCTCCGTCACGCCCTCGACACACGATGAACTCGGTCTCCCCGGTCCCCAGGGCACCGGAGCGCGCGGTGACGGAGTGGCGGTCGTGGAATCGGCCGGCCCACAGGCCACGGCCGTACGAGCGCCCGCTCCGGTGTCGGACCCACCCGTCGAGGTGGCCCGCTCCTTTGCCCCCTACGCCATCGTCATCGTGCTGTTCTCCCTCGCCGCCGTCCCGGCGGTCAAGACCGCGCTCGCCACCACGACGCGCACCTTCGCCTGGCCGGGGGTGCACGTGGTGAACGCGGAAGGAGAGCCGCTGAGCCTGGCGTCGTTCAAGCTGGACTGGCTGGCGAACAGCGGCACGACCCTTCTGGTCGCCGGATTCTTCACCGCCCTCCTGCTCAGAGCTCCGGTTCGTTCCGTGCTGCGGTCCTACGGGGCGACCCTCATGCAGCTGCGCGGTGCCGCCGTGACGGTGACGGCGGTCCTGGCCCTGTCCTACGTCATGAACCTGTCCGGGCAGACCGCCACGCTGGGGACGTTTCTGGCCAAGACCGGAGTGTGGTTCGCTCTGCTGTCGCCACTGCTCGGATGGTTCGGCACCGCGGTGACCGGCTCCGACACGTCCTCGAACTCGCTCTTCGGCGCACTGCAGGTCACCGCCGCGCATCGGGCCGGACTCTCACCTCTGCTGATGGCGGCGGCGAACAGCAGCGGCGGAGTGCTCGGCAAGATGATCAGTCCTCAGAACCTGGCGATCGGCGCCGCTGCCGTCGGACTCGCAGGTCAGGAAGGTGTGCTGTTCCGCAAAGTGCTCACCGCGTCGGCGGTGCTGGTGCCGCTGATGTGCGTGCTCGTCTACCTCCAGTCCACCCCCCTGCTCTCCTGGATGGTGCCGTGATGAAACCGGTCGACGTTTCCCGGGACGAGGCCCGTGACGTGGCTCGCGACACGGTGGACGAGGCGAACGCGGCGATCGGCGCCGCGATCTCGACCGGTTCCCTGCCCCGAGGTCTCGAATCGCTCCTGTACGAGGTCCAGCACGAGATGCTGGCACTCGCCGCGGCCGTCGGTTCCGGTGGCCCGGGACCGGGCACCGCTGGTCTGATCCGGGCCCGGGACGAGTACGCCGGAGACGCCGCACCCGGTTGCGCGGTGCTCGGCGGAGCCGACGCCGCGGCCGGCCTGCTCAAGCTGGCCCGAGCCGTCACGCGCCGGGCACGGCGCGCGGTGAGCGCGGTGGCCCCGGCGCCGGCGGAGCATGGCACCTACCTGGAACTGCTGGAAGAGGTTCTGCTCCGCGTGGCGCTCCGGGCTGAGGAACTGGAACGCCAGCAGGTGCCTCTCGGCATGTGTTTCCAGGCGGGAGCCCCTCCGGTGTGGTCTGACCACTGACGTGGTCGCATTGACAGCAAAGGGGAGGCCACCGGACACTTCACCAGAGGAGAGGACGGCACCCCGGCTGTGGAGGGAACAAGGTTCGTCGTGACCAACGAAGAGTCGTGGGAGCCGGTCCGGAGGACCCGTACGTACGAGCAGGTGCTGGAGCAGATCGAGCAGCGCATCATCGACGGCAGGCTGCGCGCCGGAGAGAAGCTGCCCAGTGAGCGGGATCTCGTCAACGCGCTCGGGGTGGGCAGAACCAGTGTGCGCGAGGCCCTTCGGGCACTGGAGGCGATGGGGATCATCGAGGCGCGCACCGGCTCGGGGCCCGACTCCGGCTCCGTGATCACCGGTCGGACCACGCCGGCTCTGGCCAACCTGCTGCGCCTGCATCTCGCGCTCGCGCAGATCAGCCTCGCGGACCTCGTCGAGACCCGCGTCCAGCTGGAACGCAGCGCGGCGCGCGGCGCTGCCTCGGCCCGAACGCCGACCGACATCGGGCGACTTCATGACCTCGTCGAGGCCATGAAGTCGCCCGCTCTCGAACACCAGCAGTTCAACGCCCTTGACACCGAGTTCCACGTCGCCATCGCGAAGATCTCCGGCAACGCGTTGACGGCCGACCTCATGCAGGCACTCCGCGACGCCGTCGAGTCCCACATGGTCGCGGCGTTCGCCCGGCTCTCCGACTGGCGCAGTGTCGCCGACGCCCTGGTCACCGAGCATGAGGGCATCCTCCGGGCGATCGAGAAGTCCGACGGCGATGCGGCGGCCGAGCTGGTGAGCGAGCACATCGTGGACTTCTACAAGAACCAGATCCTTGCCCCTGAGGCGACATCCTGAACTGTGAGCGTTTCGCTGTGCCGTTCACGCTGCCGTCGGTGACGACGGTCCTCTCCGGGCCGGCTGATCCCGGGCCGTCCCGCTACTGGCCTGCCAGTTCGGGGTACAGGGCGGCAAGGTCGGCCGACAGGGATTGCCGGACGTTACGGGCCACCTCGTCGGCGAGCACCTCGTACGCGCCTTCCTCGACGCCGTCCAACGCCTGCCGTACGACGTCCTGCGGGCTGCTCTTCGCACCCTCGTAGCGGTTCCCCATGTCGGTGTCCATGAGGCCGACGTGCAGGCTGGTGACGCCGATTCCACGGGGCGCCAGGTCGAGCCGCAGCGAGTTGGTCATCGACCAGAGCGCTGTCTTGGCGGCGCTGTACGAGCCGCCCTGGCCGAGCCACGATGCCACCGAGTTGATGTTGAGCAGGTGACCGCCGCCGTTGGCGACGATGGCGGGTACGAAGGCGCGCGTCACCAGCAGGGGACCGTAGAAGTCGGTCTCGAACTCGCGCCGCACGTCGGCGACTTCCCCACTCAGGAAGTTCGCCGCCACACTGATGGCGGCGTTGTTGATCAGCAGCGTGACATCCCGGCCACGTCGGCCGCGGCGGCCACCGACGCGGGGTCGGTGACGTCGAGCGCCAGTGGCTCGGCGCCGGGTGTGGTCACGGTCCTGGGGTCGCGGGCCGCCGCGTACACCTTGCGGGCGCCGCGGGTCAGGGCCTCGGCCACGAAGGCCTTGCCGAGGCCCCTGTTGCCGCCAGTGACCAGTACGACCGCGTTTTCGATCTTCATGGGTTCATCTCCTTCGGGTGAGGTGTTGGGACTTCTTGACGGGGGAGCGGAGACGAGCTCGGCTCCGCGCCTCTTCAGTCGCCCTGGGCCAGGAAGGTCTTGACCTCGGTCGCGAACTCCTGGAGGTGCTGGAAGAGGAAGGCGTGGCCGGCGTCGCTGTACAGCACGAGCTTGGCGGACGGCAGATGCTGGACCGCGGCGTACGACGCGTGGGAGTGGATCATGACGTCCTGCATGCCGTTGGCGTAGAGCACGGGCTGCTTGATGGTGGCCAGGTTCGCCGCCACCTCCTCCCAGGGGATCGACTGCGCCGCGCCTATCGCCCTCAGCTGCCCCATCGCGGCCGCTTCGCTGACCACCGGGGCACCCTCCGGCATGCTCGCGGCCACCTTGTCGAAGTGCTGTGCGCCCAAGGCACGAGCCTCGTCGTTGTCGGGGTAGAAGAGGTACATCATGTCCTCGCGGTGGTCGCCGCTGCGGGGCGTGGCCATGATCGAGAGAACCTTCTCGGTCATCTTCGGTGTACCCGGAGCACTGCCGGACCCGCTGCCGGCGACGACGAGCCTGCGGACGAGGTCGGGCCGCATCAGGGTGACCGCCTGGGCGACGACACCCCCGAAGGACCATCCGAGAACGTCCACCGTGTCGAGGCCGAGGGCCTCGATGAACTCGATGGCACCAGCGGCGAAGTCCTGCACGCTGGTCATGGGCTCGCCTTCGGTGTAGCCGATCCCGATGTTGTCGAACGCGATCACATCCCGCTCGGCGGCGAGGGCTGCCACGAACTCCGGGTCCCACCAGTCCACGGTGGCGCGGAAGCGGTGCAGCAGCACGAGGGGCACGCCTCCGCGCGGGCCTGAGCGGCGGTAGGTGAAGGTGGCCGCCGGCGCGTCGACGCGGAGGTTCTCGACCGTCGGGGTGTCGGCGTTGGTCATCGTGTGCTCCTGGTGGTGAGCGGATCGTCGGGGCTGTCGGGTATCCACTCTATTGAATGTCGAACGTAATGCAATAGCTCCGGGCCGGCTCGCCCATCCGTGCGGCGGCGTGTCGCCCCGCATACTGCGTCGATCGCGCACTTCCGGTCGAGTTGGTGCGCGATCGGCTTGACGAGGGCTGGTCGAGGCGCCATTGTATGTCGAACGTAATTCTATGAACTGGAGCCCAGCGAGCACCGCATGGGCTCCTGCCTCGGGCCCGTAGGCCTGACCACATGATTGGGGAAGCACAATGACGACAACGCGCAAGTCCGGCGCCTCGAACTCATACATCCAGGCGTCGACGAGGACCATCTCGGTCAACGGCGTGCGTCTGGCCTACCGGCGGCTCGGCCCGGAGACCGGTACGCCCGTCGTATTCCTCCACCACCTCGGGGGGAACCTGGACGAATGGGATCCTCGGGTCGTCGACGGCATCGCCGCTCGGCGTCCTGTCGTCACCTTCGACAACCGGGGAGTCGGTGCGTCCGAGGGCAAGACGTCCACCTCGGTCGCCGAGATGGCTCACGACGCCGTCGCGTTCATCCGTGCTCTCGGTTACGAGCAGGTCGACCTGTTCGGCTTCTCGCTCGGCGGCTTCGTGGCCCAGGTCATCGCCCAGCAGGAGCCCGGCCTGGTCCGCCGGATCATCCTGGCGGGCACGGGTCCGGCCGGCGGTGAGGGCATCTCCAAGATCAACGGCGTCACCGTCAGGCAGATCACGAAGGCCGGGCTGACCTTCCGGCACCCCAAGCGCTACCTCTTCTTCACCCAGACCGCGAACGGCCAGCGTGAGGCGAAGGCGTTCCTCGGGCGCCTGAAGGAGCGCACGACGAACCGCGACAAGACGGCCTCCATGCAGACCCAGAACTCCCAGCTCAAGGCCGTCCGTGCGTGGGGGCTCCAGCGGCCGGACGACCTGTCGATCATCACACAGCCGGTCCTGGTGGCCAACGGCGAACACGACAGGATGGTGCCGAGCAGCAACTCCGTGGACCTGGACCGACGCCTTCCCAACAGCGAGCTCGTCCTGTACCCGGACGCCGGGCACGGTGGCGTCTTCCAGTTCCACGGCGCGTTCGTCAAGAAGGCCCTGGACTTCCTGGAGTCGTGACCCGACGGCGAGCGTGCGGTCCAGGGTGTCCCTCCTCCCGGCGATCGGCCCGGTCGGTCAGGGAGTCGTATCGCGGTCTGTGGCACGCAAGGTCCGAGGGATCGTGGCCGACGGCGTGCCAGACCGACGCTCTCTTCCCGGTCGGCCAGGCCGGCCGCCGAGTCCGCGAGACAAGGAGTCTCCAACATGGCCGAACCGATCAGGTTCTCCGTCCCCAGCGCCGGGGGAGTGACCCTGGCCTCGTACCGGTGGGACCCCGACGGCGCCCCGAAGGCGATCGTGCAGATCGCACACGGCATGGGCGAGCACGCGCTGTGCTACCAGGACGTCGCGGACACCCTCGTCGCCACCGGTTACGTCGTCTACGCGCACGATCACCGGGGGCACGGCGCCACCCTGCGCGAGGGGGACCGACCGGGTGCGATCGGCGCCGAGGGGTGGTTCGAGCTGGTCAAGGACCTCGGACGGGTCGGCGACCATGCGCGTCGGGAGCACGGGGGCCTCGGGCTGGGGCTCCTGGCCCACAGCATGGGATCCTTCGCCGCGCAGCAGTACGTCCTCGACGCCGACCGCTCGATCGACGCGCTGGCGCTGACCGGGACGGCGGCGATCGATCTCCGGCCGGCGCCCGACGGGAACGCCCCCATCGATCTCTCGGCCCTCAACACGGCCTTCCAGCCGGCACGCACGGCGTACGACTGGCTGAGCCGGGACCCCGGTCAAGTCGACCGGTACGTCGCCGACCCCCTGTGCGGCTTCGGACTGGACGGGGCCGGCGCGAAGGCGATGTTCGAGGGCGCGGTCCGGCTGGCCGACCCGGCGATGGTCAGGGGGATTCGCAGCGACCTGCCGGTCTACCTCGCGGTGGGCGACATGGATCCGGTCAATGCCCAGCTCAAGCTGGTACGCGCGCTGGTCGACCGTCTTGAGCGAGCGGGTCTGGCCGACATCATGCTGAGGGTCTACGAGGGTGCCCGTCACAAGGTGCTGATTGAAACCAACCGGGCGGAGGTCATCGCGGACCTGATCGCCTGGCTCGACCGGAAGATCGCACGATGAACCACACCGACTCGGCTGCACAGCCAGGGCAGGAGGAGCCGCGATGCGTGTCGCTCTCTTCCTGACCTGCGTCAACGACACGCTGTATCCGGACACCGGCCGTGCCGTGGTGAAACTCCTGACCAGGCTGGGCGTCGAGGTCGATTTCCCGATGGCGCAGACCTGCTGCGGGCAGGCCCACTACAACACCGGCTACCGTCATGAGGCGGAGCCGCTGGCCCGGCATTTCTCCGATGTCTTCGGGGAGTACGAGGCGATCGTGACCCCGTCCGGGTCGTGCGGGGCGATGGTGCGGGAGCTGTATCCGAGGATGGGCGAGCGGGCCCGGGCGGAGGGGCGCGGGGGCGGGCTCGCGAGTGCGCTGGCGCCGGTGGTGCCGAAGACGTACGAGCTGACGGAGTTCCTGGTGGATGTGCTGGGGGTGACCGATGTCGGGGCCTATTACCCGCACCATGTGACATACCACCCGACCTGTCATGGGCTGCGCAGCCTCGGCCTCGGCGAGCGGCCCCGCCGGCTGCTCCAGGCCGTCAAGGGGCTGGAGTTGGTGGAGCTGCCAGGCGCGGAGGAGTGCTGCGGGTTCGGCGGCACGTTCGCGGTGAAGAACTCCGACGTCTCGGCCGCGATGGGCGCCGACAAGGTGCGCAACGCCGAGTCGACGGGCGCCGAGGTGCTGTGCGCCGCCGACAACTCCTGCCTGATGCACCTCGGCGGCACCATGACCCGGCTCGGCACCGCGATGCGGCCGGTGCACATCGCGGAGATCCTGGCGAGCACCGAGGAGGACCCGGCCGCATGAGCGGAACGTTCGTAGGAATGCCGGCCTTTCCGAAGGCCGCGCACGAGGCGGTCAACGATCCCACCCTGCGCGGGAACCTGCGCCATGCCACGCACACCATCCGGGCCAAGCGCGCCAGGGCGGTCGCCGAGGTGTCCGACTGGGCGGCGCTGCGCGAGGCGGGCAAGCGGATCAAGGACCACACGCTTCGCCATCTGGACCGGTATCTGGTGCAGTTGGAGGAGTCGGTGACGGCGGCCGGCGGTACGGTCCACTGGGCGGCGGACGCCGAGGAGGCCAACCGGATCGTCGCCGGCCTGGTCAAGGCCACCGGCGAGTCGGAGGTCGTCAAGGTCAAGTCGATGGCCACGCAGGAGATCGGGCTCAACGAGGCCCTCGAAGCGGCGGGCATCCGGGCCTACGAGACCGATCTCGCCGAGCTGATCGTGCAGTTGGGCCATGACCGGCCCTCGCACATCCTGGTCCCCGCGATCCATCGCAACCGGGGGGAGATCAGGGACATCTTCCGGCGTGAGATGGGGGCGTGGGGGCGCCCGGCGCCCGAGGGGCTGACCGACACACCCGCCGAACTCGCGGAGGCGGCCCGGCTCCACCTCCGGGAGAAGTTCCTGCGCGCCAAGGTCGGCATCTCGGGCGCCAACTTCATGGTCGCCGAGACCGGCACCCTGGTCGTCGTCGAGTCCGAGGGCAACGGGCGGATGTGCCTGACCCTGCCCGAGACGCTGATCTCGGTCGTCGGCATCGAGAAGATCGTGCCGTCCTGGCAGGACCTGGAGGTCTTCCTGCAGACACTCCCCCGTTCGTCGACGGCCGAGCGCATGAACCCGTACACCTCGATGTGGACCGGCACCACGGACGGCGACGGCCCGAGCACCTTCCATCTGGTCCTGCTCGACAACGGCCGCACCGACACCCTCGCCGACGAGGTCGGCCGCCAGGCCCTGCGCTGCATCCGCTGCTCGGCCTGCCTCAATGTCTGCCCGGTGTACGAGCGGGCGGGCGGACACGCGTACGGCTCGGTCTACCCGGGCCCGATCGGCGCCATCCTCAGCCCTCAGCTCCGGGGCACGCAGAGCGAGATCGACGCCTCCCTGCCGTACGCCTCCTCCCTCTGCGGGGCCTGCTACGAGGTGTGTCCGGTCGCCATCGACATCCCCGAGGTGCTGGTGCACCTGCGCGAGCGGGTCGTGGAGGGCGGCGAGACGGTCCGGGGCGGCAACAAGGTGGTGCTCAGGCCGGCCAAGGGGCACGCGGCCGAGCGGGCGGCGATGCGCGCGGCCCGCTGGGCGTTCTCCCGTCCGGCGGCCCTGCGCACCGGCCAGCGGCTCGCCTCCCGCACCCGCCGCCTGCACCCGAGGACGCTCCCCGGGCCGGGCAGGGCGTGGAGCGGCACCCGGGACCTGCCGGCCGTACCGGCGGAGCCGTTTAGGGACTGGTGGCAGCGGACCGACGGCGGAAAGGGCGGGGCGAAGTGAGCAGCAGGGAACGGATCCTGGGCCGGGTACGGCGCGCGCTGGACGGGGTGCGGGACGAGGACCCGCCCATCGAGCGGACGTATCTGCGCGAGCACGGCGGGCGGAGCGTCGAAGAGACGGTGGAGCTGCTCGCCGAGAACCTGGCGGACTACCGGGCCGTCGTGCACCGCACCACCGAGAACGAACTCCCCCGGGCCATCATGCGGTTGCTCGCCGAGCGCGGGTCGCGGCACGTGCTGGTGCCGCCGGGGCTGCCGCCGCAGTGGATGTCGGCCGCCGACGCCACCCGGGTCCACGACCGTGCCGAGAGCACACCCGGTGAACTGGACGAGGTGGAGAGTGTGGTCACCGGCTGTGCGGTGGCGATCGCCGAGACCGGGACCATCGTGCTGGACGGCGGCCCGGACCAGGGCCGCCGCCGGATCACCCTGGTCCCGGACCACCACGTCTGTGTCGTACGGGTCCCGGAGCAGGTCGTCTCCTCGGTGCCCCAGGCCCTCGAACGCCTCGACCCGACCCGCCCGTTGACCTGGATCTCCGGCCCTTCGGCCACCAGCGACATCGAGCTGGACCGGGTCGAGGGGGTGCACGGCCCGCGCACCCTGGAAGTACTCCTGGTGGGCGGCGGCTCGTGCATCCCACGCTCGGACGCGGCTGCCCGGAGCCGCTGATCGGCTCCGTACGGCACAGAGGGTGCCTTCCTTGTCTCGTCGGCTCGATTTGCCTGTGCCGGCCGACTCATTTAGTATTATGGTCGTAATTCAAATTGCGGGGCAGTCGTAGCTCACCGGCCCCAGATCCAGTCGGCCCCGAAACGCTAAGGACCTCTATGACCACGGATGGCGCTTCTCCGGCCGTCGGCTCCCAGGCAGGACCCCGGCAGCGGGCCTATACCTGGGCTGATCCCGGGCCGGCCGTCGAGGCCGTGCAGCGTCTGAGCGGCCTTGAGGTGCTGCAGGGCACCCGGGAGGGGAAGGTCCCGCACCCGCCCGCGCTCGACACGCTGGGAATCGTGCCCGTCGAGGTCGAGCCGGGCCGCGTCGTGTTCGAGATGACCCCTGCGGAGTG
This sequence comes from Streptomyces sp. NPDC104367, assembly GCF_055583825.1. Lineage (NCBI taxonomy): Bacteria > Bacillati > Actinomycetota > Actinomycetes > Kitasatosporales > Streptomycetaceae > Streptomyces > Streptomyces sp. NPDC104367. The sequence continues at coordinate 82,249 of NZ_JBVJND010000021.1, forward strand.
GCACTACAACCTGCTGGGCACGGTCCACGGTGGAATCCTGGCGACTCTCGCCGACACCGCACTGGGCTGCGCCGTGCACACCCGGTTGCCCGCGGGGACCAGTTACACGACGCAGGGCGTCAGCGTCAGTTTCCTGCGTCCGGTCAGCGTGGAGACGGGCCCCGTCCGCTGCGAGGGGATCGCCCTCAACGTCGGTCGCCGTACCGCCTACGCGACCGCGAGCATCACCGACCTCAAGGGCAGACTGCTCGGCCACGCCACCACCACCTGTCTGCTGCTGCCTGTCGGCGACCGGCAGTCGGCGCCGACCGGGCGTCACGCCGCCCGCGCGGCCGATCAGGCCGTCTGAGTCGTCGTCCGCCAAGCCGGGACCGCGGCGGCCGGCTGGCTACGGCCGGCGTAGTGCTCTCAATCCGAATCGATCAGTTCCACATATGGAGATGAACATGACTGCGATCAAGGACTCTGTGGTCCTCGTCACCGGCGGCAACCGGGGCCTGGGCAAGGCGCTCGTGGAGGGGCTGTACGCGCGCGGGGCCGCCAAGGTCTACGCCACGGCACGCGACCCGCGTACCGTCACGCACGCCGACGCCGTACCGCTGGCGCTGGATGTCACCGATCCCGTTTCCGTGGCGGCCGCGGCCGAGCAGGCCCAGGACGTCACCATCCTGGTCAACAACGCCGGTGTCCTGTTGGCCGCCTCCTTCCTCGACTCGCCGGTCGAGGACGTCCGTCGGGAGTTCGAGACCAACTTCTACGGGCCGCTGCTGACCGCGCGTGCCTTCGTCCCGATCATCCAGGGCAACGGCGGCGGGCACATCCTCAACGTGCACTCGGTCCTCTCCTGGCTGGGCCTCGCCGGCTCCTACAGCGCATCCAAGGCCGCCCTGTGGTCGCAGACCAACTCCCTGCGCGTGGATCTGCACCCGCGCGGCATCGGGGTCACCGGTCTGCACGTCGGCTACGTCGACACGGACATGGCGGCGGGCGTGGAAGCGCCCAAGACCAGCCCGCAGGATGTCGCCGCCCTCGCTCTGGACGGTGTCGAGACGGGTGCGTACGAGGTGCTGGCCGACGAGGTGACCCGGAACGTCAAGGCCGGGCTGTCCGCGGACCTGACCGCGCTGTACCCGCAGCTGGCCGGCTGACCTTCGTCAGCCGCCTCGCGAGGGCGTCCCGGTCCCGCGAGGGATCGGTGACGGCTCTGAACAACACCGTCGGGCAGACGGACGCTCATGCGGCGTCGGTCTGCCCGACGGACTTTTGCGTACCGCCGACCCTGACGCACCGAGCGCCCGTGGCGACGGTCCGTCCGAGCGGGTCGGTGCCGCCTGTCGTCATCAGGGCAGCATCCCGGCGCGTCGGGCGCAGACGACCGCTTCCAGGCGGGTGGTCGCGTGGAGCTTGAACATCGCGGACTTCAAGTAGCTCTTGACGGTGTAGAGCGTCAGTCCGAGCCGGTCCGCGATCGCCTGGTTGCGCATCCCGGACGCGATGAGAGCGAGCACGTCCAGTTCCCGTGTGGTCAAGTGGGTGTGGGGCTGCGGCGTCGCTTCCGGCTCGGTGAGGCGGTCGGCGATGTCACGGATGGCCGACTTCAGCTCCGGATCGGAAACGGTTCGGCTCAACGCCCGCAGTTCGCTGTACGTCTCACGCATCTGTCCGTGCAGGCGGCCCAGGTCGGCACGGAGTTCCTCCTGGCGCCCGCGGACCGCTTCCAGCGTGACGAGTTCCTGTTCCAGTGAGCGGGCCTCTTCCTTGAGCCCGTCCTGTATCCGGTCGCCGACGACCTGGTCGGTGCGGAACGCCGCGTAGACCAGGGCCACCGGCTGCTTGCCGACGACGACCGGGACCGCCGCGATCGAGCGGAGCCCTTCTGCGCGGATGATGAGGTCGTACTTGTGAGTGATCTTGTCGGAGGCGAAGTAGTCGTCGACGGCGATCGGCCGACGTGAGGCGACGGCGCGCCCTCCGAGACCTTCGTCGTAGCGCAGGAGGAGTCCGGGGAGAGCACCCACCGTCGGTCCGGCGAAGTTTCCGAGCAGGAGATCGTTCGTCGATGTGACGGAACCCGCGAAGGCGAGGGACACACCGGTCCGCTTGTGTATCCGCTCGGCTGTCCGGTCGAGCCGACGGATGAGATCGTTGGCGATCATCGTTGATCCCCTTCGTCGGACTTGCCCGCTGCGTGAGCAGCTCGTCCATGTCTGACACACGGCCATGACACGTGCGACGCATGACCATGTTGAATGGGCAGGATTTTATCTTCCAGGTAAACGTAGGTTGTAGCAAGAAAATCGTGCCCCCCTCTTTGGAGGGTGTGGATCTGCCTCCGGGCCCCCTGACAGTGGGCTTGCGCAGCGCAGCGCCGATCCTGGACGCGGGTGCTGCGCATTCGTATGGACGGTGAGACGCGCGGAGGGAACGTGCCCGCTTCTGCGGAAGACCTGCCAGGTTCTGACATCGCCTCGAAGAAACCTTCCACCGCCCCGGCGCCGTGGCTCGAACTGCCGGACGTCGCGGCCGAGGTCGAGGACCTGCGCAGGCGATTCGAACTCCCGGATCTCTGCGTGGCTTCCGTCCTGTGCGACGAACATCCCCGGGAGAACACGGCCTTCCTGATCGTCGACAGCGACCTGGCTGTCACCCGCCTGACCTTCGGCGCACTCGCGGACGAGTCACGCAGGCTCGCCACCGCGCTGCGCGAACGCGGGATCAGACCCGGTGACCGGGTCGGGGTCCTCATGAGCAAGCGGCGCGAGCTTCCGATCGTGCTGCTCGCCCTGTGGCGGCTCGGCGCCGTCCATGTGCCCCTGTTCACGGCCTTCGCCGCCCCGGCCATCAGCGTGCGTGTGCTGGGCGCGGGCGCGAAGCTGATCGTCACCGACCACGACCAGCGTGCCAAGGTCGACGGACTCGGGATACCCGTGATCGAGGCGGGTGATGAGATCGAGGAGCTCGTCGCGTCGCACCCACCGGCCGAGGATAATGCGGCCGTCGGACCGGACGGCCTGTTCGTCCAGCTGTACACCTCCGGAACCACCGGAGCTCCCAAAGGTGTGGGAGTGCCGGCGCGGGCGATCGCCGCATTCATCTCCTACATGCGGTACGGCCTCGGCCTTCTCGACACGGATGTGCTCTGGAACGCGGCCGACCCCGGATGGGCGTACGGACTGTACTTCGGCGTGGTGGGCCCGCTCGCGACCGGGCGGCCCAACGTGCTCCTCTCCAGCGGGTTCTCGGCGGAGCTCACGGCGCAGGTCATCGCCACTCTCGGCGTGACCAACTTCGCGGCGGCGCCCACCGTGTTCAGGGCGCTCAAGAAGCAGGGACTCTCGCTCGACGAGAGCCACCGCCTGCGCGTCGCGTCGTCGGCCGGCGAGCCCCTGACACCCGACGTCACGTCCTGGGCACCGGCCGCGCTCGGCACCCAGGTCCGGGACCAGTTCGGGCAGACCGAGCAGGGCATGGTGATCGTCAACGCCTGGGATCCGAGGCTGCGGCGTGCGGTGCGCGACGGATCGATGGGACAGGCGCTGCCCGGCTTCGTGGCCGGCACCGCGGGTGAGGCCATCGCCGTCTCCGTGGTGGAAAGCCCCCTGATGTGGTTCACCGGGTATGTGAACGCGCCGGACCGGACCCGCGAGCGTTTCCTGGCCGACGGTACCTGGTACCTCACCGGAGACGTGGGGCACGAGAAGGACGGCGACTTCTTCTTCGCGTCGAGGGACGACGACGTCATTCTCGCGGCGGGTTACCGCATCGGCCCCTTCGACATCGAGAGCATTCTCACGACCGATCCCGGCGTCGCCGAGGCGGCGGTCGTCGGGCGCCCGGACGAGATCCGCGGCGAGGTAGTCGAGGCGTTCGTCGTCCCGAGCTCGGCCGACGATGTGGACGCGTCCTTGCAGGAGCGCCTCCAGAACCTCGTGCGCAGCCAGTACGGGGCGCACGCCTACCCGCGCAGGGTGCATGTCGTCGCACGCCTGCCGAAGACACCGAGCGGAAAGATCCAGCGATTCGTCCTCAGAGGCCTGAGCGACGGAGAGATAGCGGATCTCGCGTAGCAGGGAAAAGACCGACCGGAGCATGGCTCGGTGCCCGCAGCGACGGGCACGGGGAGGAACCACAGTGCGGTTCGACAACACATCGGCGATCGTCACGGGCGCCGCTTCCGGACTGGGCGACGCGGTCGCCCGGCGTCTCGCCTCGTCCGGGATCAGGGTCTGCACCATCGCGCCGGGCATCGTCGACACGACGATGATGGCGTCTTTCTCGGACGAGGTACGTGAATCCCTGGCCGCCACCGTGCCCTTCCCGCACCGCCTGGCGCGCCCCGGGGAATTCGCCGAGCCGGCCCTGACGGTCATCGCGCACGACTACCTCAACGGTGCGGTCATCCGGATGGACGGGGCCCTGCGCATGGGCCCCAGGTGAGCCGCCGTCGCCGGAATCTCGCCGGGGGCGGTGCCGACCCCCGGTGACAAGCAGTGACATCGAAATGCGCACAAGAGAGCTACGGGAGGCTCGATGAAGACCGAACTGAGCTGGATGCCCGCATGGAAGATCAGGGAACTCATCGGGGCGGGTGAACTCTCACCGGTCGAGGTGGTCGACCACTTCCTGGAGCGGATCGCGCGGCTGGAGCCGACGTTCCACGCGTTCGACGTCATCGACGCGGAAGGCGCCCGCAAGCAGGCGGCCGCGGCGGAACAGGCGATCCGGGACGGCGCCGAACTGGGGCCCCTGCACGGTGTTCCCGTCGGGATCATGGACGGCATACGGGTCAAGGGCTTCCGCAACGCCCTGTGGGGCATCGAGACACCCGAGGACGACGATCTCTGCGTCGAGCGCCTCCGGGAGGCCGGCGCCGTCATCGTGGGCACGACAGCGACCTACTACTGGGAGCCGGCGGAGCGACCGCGCAATCCCTGGAACACCGACAAGGACCCCGGCAACTCCAGCCGCGGCAGCGGCGTGGCCGTCGCCGCGGGTATGCTGCCCGTCGCCATCGGCATGGACGGCGCGGGCTCGACCCGCCTGCCCGCCGCCTGGTCCGGAGTGATCGGGATCCACACGTCGCGCGGTCTCATACCGCACATCGACTACGAGAACCCGGGGTTCGTCCTGACCACCTCGGTGGGTCCGCTGGCCCGCGACGTACGCGACTGTGCGTTGGTCCTCCAGGTCATGGCCGGCCCGGACGGGCGGGACTTCATCTCGCTCCACCAAGACGTTCCGGACTACCTCGCCAGCCTCGACGAGGGCATCGAAGGTCTGCGGGTGGCGTGGACGGACGACTTCGGATGGTCCAAGGCGCAGTGGGTCGACGAGACGCCGGCCCTCACCGAGGTGGCACGCGTGGCCGCGTTCGGCCTGACCGCCTCCGGCGCGGAGGTCCACGAGACCGCCGAGGTGTGGGAGGACCCCCGTCCGACCATGTTCATGCTTGGACGGGTGTTCTCGGCCATGGGCTACGTCCCGCCGATCGACCCCGCCGAACTCGCGAAGCGGTCACGCGAGGTCGACGAGTACTGGGGATGGTCGGACGAGCAGCCGCCGGCTGCTTTCGGTGAGCTCCCGCCGGTCACGACCGAGGACTACCGGGTGGCTTCGTGGGACCGGGCACGTAACTGGGAGCGCTTCTCACGCCTCTTCGAGGACCACGACGTGCTCCTCAGCACCACCACGCCGATGGCTCCGCGCTCGTTGGCGGAGTGGGGCCTGAGCGGCCGGCACTTCACCATGGGCTCGTACTCGGCGCACACGGCGATGTTCAACCTGCTGGGCTTCCCGGCGCTGTCCGTACCGTGCGGCTTCGTCGACGGAATGCCCGTCGGTGTGCAGATCGCCGCACGTCCGGGCCAGGAGGACACGATCTTCAGGGTGGCCCAGGCCATTCACAGCGCGTGCTGGCCCGGCACCCGGCCGCCCGGGACGGACTGACCACAGCGGCCGTTCCCACGGCACGTGACAGCCGGCGGGCCTCTAGCTGAGCTCCCGCTTCAGGATCTTGCCCGTCGAGGTCATCGGGAGGGCGGCGGTGAACTCCACGATGCGGGGGTACTTGTAGGCGGCGAGCCGCTCCTTGGCCCAGGTGATGATCTCCCCTTCGGTCGTCGGGTCTTCCGCCTGCCTTACGACCACGGCCTTGATCTCCTCGCCGTGCGACTCATGGGGCACCCCGATGACGGCCACCAGGGACACCGCGGGGTGCTGGAGGAGAATCTCCTCGATCTCACGCGGGTAGACGTTGTACCCGCCACGGATGATCATGTCCTTGGAGCGGTCGACGATGTAGTAGAAGCCGTCCTCCCGCCGGGCGAGGTCTCCCGTGCGGAACCAGCCGTCCCTGATGGCCCACTGGGTGGCCTCGGGGCGTCGGTAGTAGCCCTTCATGACGTTGTGGCCCCGGACGGCGATCTCACCGATCTCCTCGGGCCCGTCCTCGACGTCGCTCCAGTCGTCGTTGATGAGCTTCATCTCCACGCCCGGGATCGGCACCCCGATCGACCCGACCCGCGGTCGTTCGCCGTACTTGGCGAAGGACGCGACGGGCGAGGTCTCGGAGAGCCCGTACCCTTCGAGGACGGTCACGCCGAAACGGCTCTCGAACGCCTTGTGGATCTCCGCGGGCAGCGCGGATCCGCCGGCGACGGCGATGCGCAGGTTCGTCGCGAGCCGGGCGACGTCCACGGTGTCGTCGAGCGCGCCCAGCAGGCCCCAGTACATCGTCGGCACGCCGGCGAAGTAGCTCACCTCGTGGTCGAGCATGAGCCGCAGCGCCGCCCGGGCCTCGAACCGGGGCTGCATCACGATCGTGCCGCCGAAGGCGAGCCCGGCGTTCTGGATCATGGTCTGCCCGAAGGAGTGGAAGAGCGGCAGCACCGAAAGATAGGTGTCGGGGCGCTCCGCGTCCGAGCCCACGATCTGCCCGCTCGCCAGCGCGTTCGCCCGCATGTTCCGGTGCCGGAGCTCGGCCCCCTTGGGCCGGCCGGTCGTTCCCGACGTGTAGAGGATGACCGCCGTGTCCTCGTCGTCGCGGGGGACGGTGTCGAAGGTCTCCGGCTGTTCGGCGACAGCGGCCGAGAACGACTCGGGGTTCTCCTCGGCGGACCGGGACGACGCGTCGGCGTCGATGACGAACAGGTCGGTGCATCGCTCGGCCGCCTGGAAGGCGGCGCGTGCGGTGGCCCCGATCGGCATCTGCTCTGTGCCCTCGAAGGCGATATGGACCTTGGCCTCGGAGTCGGTGAGGTGGTAGGCGACCTCTCGTTCCTTCAGCAGCACGTTGAGCGGGACCACGGTCGCGCCCGCCTTGAGGATCCCGTAGTAGGCGATGGTGAACTCCGGGACGTTCGGGCAGGACAGCGCGACCCTGTCGCCCGGCTCGACACCCCGCCCGACGAGCAGGTTGGCCACCTGGTTCGACGCGGCGTCCAGTTCGGCATAGGCCAGCCGCCTGTTCCCCAGGACGATCGCGGTGCGGTTCGGGTACCGGGCCGCCGAGTCGGTGAGGAGGTGGCCGAGGTTGGCGGTCTGATCAGGCATGGTGGTGCTCCTTGGCCGCACGCTCGGTGTCGACGGAGTCGAGGAACCTCAGCAGACGGGCGGCGAACTCGTCCGGGCATTCGATCTGGGGCATGTGGCCGACACCGGCGAACATCTCGGTGTCGGCGTGGGGGAGTGCGGCCTGGGCCGCGGTGAGGTGACCGGGGGGCAGGACGCGGTCGCGGTCCCCCCAGACGACGAGGGTGGGGTGCCGGTGCTTCGCGGCCTCGCGCAGCAACTCGCCGCGCCACCCTGCCCTGACCCCGCGATACGTCGCCAGCGACCGGAGCGTCTCCAGCATCACGGCACCCGTGTCGGGCTGCCGGGCGATGGCGAGTGCGTGATCGACGCGGGCCGCGGTCACCAGCCGCGGGTCGGCGAACGTCATGCGCTCCACCATGCGCGCGCTGGTCCGGCTCGGACGCCGCACCGCGAGGCCACCCAGTCCCGGCACGGCCATGAGCCGCAACGGCAGGGCGGCCTCGGCGCCGAAACCGGCACTGTCGACCAGACACAGACTGGCCACGCGCGCGGGCCGCAGGACGGCCGCCCGCAGGGCGACCGCACCTCCGAGCGAGTTGCCGACAACATGCACCGGCCGGCTCTCGTCGAGCGCGTCGAGGGTGTCGAGGGCGGCCCGGGCCAGGACCTCCAGCGTGGTGGGCTCGGCGGCCCGTGCCGAGAATCCCGAGCCCGGCAGGTCGAGGGCGATCAGCCGGTGGGTCTCGGCGAGGAGGGGGTACAGCGGGGCCCAGTCCTCGATGCTCCGGCCGATACCGTGCAGCAGCAGCACCGGCGTACCGGCCGGCTGCCCGCCGTCCAGGATGCGGGTTCTCCGCCCCCGGACGACGGTCATGGCGGGGGCGCTCACGCGCTGACCGCGCGTGGCGACGACGGCGCGGAGACCTTGGTGCTGGTGAAGCGCAGCTCGGGATCGTCGATCGGGTCCTTGCCGAGCACGACGCGGTCGCGGTTGAAGTTCTGCGGCGCGGTCCAGGGTCCCTGGGTTCCCTGCTGCGGGAACAGATGGACGGCGCGGCTGAAGTAGCCCGACCCCATCTCGATCAGGGGCTTGCGGTCCATGCCCGCGTCACTGACGACCGGGGTGACGGTCGCGTACCCGTGCTCGTCCATGTGGGCGAGCAGCCGGCAGGTCCACTGGGCGACCAGGTCGGCCTTGAGGGTCCACGCGTGGTTGACGTAGCCGATGGTGAAGACGAAGTTCGGCACGCCGCTGACCATGAGGGACTTGTAGGCGAGGTGGTCATGGAGGCTGACCTTCTCCCCGTCCACGTGGAGCGCCACCTTGCCGAACGGCACCATGTTCAGTCCGGTCGCGGTGACGATGACGTCGGCTTCGAGTTCGGCGCCGGACGCGAGCCGGATGCCGTTCTCGGTGAAGCGGTCGATCCGGTCGGTGACCACGGAGGCCGTGCCGTCGGAGATCGCCTTGAACAGGTCGCTGTCGGGAACGACGCACAGCCGCTGGTCCCACGGGGCGTAGCTCGGGTTGAAGTGGGTGTCGACGTCGTAGCCCTCGGGCAGCGCGTTCACGGTGATCTTGCGGATCAGGGCGCGCATCTGCTTGGGGAACCGCCGGCTGCCCTTGAAGAGCATGTTCTGCTTGCGGATGTTGATGCCCCGCGTCACCTTGTACGCCAGCTTCTCGGGCAGCCAGCGGCGCAGGGTGTTGGCGATGGGGTCCTGGCGCGGGGCCGGGAGGATGTAGGACGGCGATCGCTGGAGCATGGTCACATGGTCCGCGGTCTCCGCCAGGGAGGGGACCAGGGTCACCGCCGTGGCTCCGCTGCCGATCACGACGATCTTCTTCCCGGCGTGGTCCAGGTCCGCGGGCCAGTGCTGCGGGTGGACGATCCGGCCGCCGAAGTCGTCACGGCCGGCGAAGTCGGGGGTGTAGCCCTCGTCGACGTCGTAGTAGCCGGCCGCGGAGAACAGCATGGTGGCGGTGACGGCGAACCGGGTGCCGTCGGCGGTGCGTTCCAGGGTGACCGTCCAGCGTTCGTCCGCGCGGACGAAGTCGGCGCTGACGACCTTGTGGCCGAGGTGGATGTGGCGGCCGAGGCCGTACTCGTCGATCGTCTCGTGCAGGTAGTCGAGGATCTCGTCGGCGTTGGCGATCGCGTTGTCCCGGGTCCAGGGCTTGAACCCGAAGCCGAAGGTGTGCAGGTCGGCGTCGGACCGGATGCCCGGGTAGCGGAACAGGTCCCAGGTCCCGCCGATCGCGTCCCGCGACTCGATGATCGCGAAGGTACGGCCCGGCTGCTGCGTCCTGAGGTGGTGGCCCATGCCGATCCCGGTCAGCCCCGCGCCGACGACGAGCACGTCGACATGCTCGGGGAGCGGGGAGTTCTGGGCAGGCGTGATCGAGGCGTGTGTACGCATAGCGGCTCCTTGCTGCGGATGTTTCGGGGATCGTCGGTTCGCCGACAGTGCGGGAGTGCCGGGACCCGGGGGCTTCCTGGAGCCCGGGGTCAGTCCGGCAGGATCAGCGAGACGATCGAGGGCACGGCCGAGAGCCCGGGGACGGCGAGGAAGTCCGGCCGCTGGTAGGCGGGGTCCGGGTACTCGTAGTAGCCCTTGCCCGTCTGCGTCCCCAACAGCCCGTTGTCGAGGAAGTGCTCTTTGAGATAGGCGGCGTTCGCGCTCATCTGGGTGTCGCCGCTCTGGCCGCCCCAGTAGGCCAGTACGTCGTAGGCGGTCTTCATCCCGATCATGTCGAACATGCCCATCGGGCCGACCCTCGCCCCGTTGACCAGGAAGGTGCGGTCGACGTCCGCCGCCGTCGCGATGCCGTTGGTCACCAGTGTCTGCGCCGCGTTGAGCAGCGGGACCAGCCAGGAGTTGACGAGGTAACCGCTGTGCTCCTGGCGTACCGGGATCGGGACCATGCCGATCTCGATCGCGAACTCGGTCACCGCCGTCAGCGTCTGCCGGGAGGTGGCCGGATGCGCCATGATCTCGGTGAAGTTCATGGCCCAGAGCGTGGTGGCGAAGTGGAGGGCACAGAACTTGTCGGGGCGGCCGGTGACCGAGGCGAAGTCGCTGGGCAGCAGCGTGGAGGTGTTCGTGGCCACCAGCGTCCCGGCCGGCAGCAGCGGTGCCATCTCCTTGTAGACCGCCGCCTTCACGTCCGGGATCTCCGGGACCGCCTCGATGACCAGGTCCGCCTCGGCCACGGCGGTCGCCAGGTCGGAGGTGAAGGAGAGCCGTTGCCGGGTGGCGGCGATGTCGTCGGTGCTCGCACCGAGGTTGTCGAGATAGATGCCGGCGTAGTTCTCGTGGGCCGCGCGGCAGCCTTCGAGCGCCGCGTCCGAGATGTCGTACACGACGACACTCTTGCCCTTGAACGCACTGTGCCAGGCGATCTGCCCGCCGAGGACACCTGAGCCGAGGACCGTCAGGTGTTGGAGAGCTGCCAAGAGCCTCATCCCTTCGTTGGGAGTTGTGTGTGGCTGCTCTCACATGATTGGGATGGGGGTCCGCGAAGACTTGTCGCGGCGCGACGAAGATTTGTCTTTTGACGACTTCGCACGACGGCCTCGCCCCGGCAGGGGCTCAGTCCGCCGCTGGTGCAGTCTGACTCATTGCCCCGGGTTCGGCGGGTGGATCCGGCTGGGCCTGGCGCAATCTCGTCCGAAGCTGACGCGGTGACTCGCCGAACCAACGACGGCACGCGCGGGTGTAACTGCTCTGCTCCGAGTATCCCAGGGCCCGGGCGATCCGGGCGACCGGCACCCCCGTCCCCGACAGCTCCCAGGCCAGCGCCCGACGGACGTCGTCCAGTACCCGCTCGAAGGTCGTGCCCTCCTGGGCCAGCCGCCGTTGGACCGCGCGCGGATGCAGGGACATGGCCCGCGCGACGTCGTTCAGGCTCGCCCGGTTGATGAGCAGCAGTCGCCGGACGACCTCGCGGACCTGCTCGGCGGCCAGCAGGTCCGGCCGGATCCGGGTCAGGTAGTTCTCCGCCAGCGCGAGCGCCGCGGGATCGCGGTCCTGTATGGGCCGTTCGAGCACCTGCGGGGGCAGATGCAGCGAGTTGACGTCGGCCTCGAACTCGGGTGCCCGTCCGAACACCTCCTGATAGCGGCTGAGCGGCGCCAGCCGTCGGTGCTGGAAGGTCACCCTGAGCGGGACGAAGCCGGCGCCGAGCATGGTCCGGAAGGCGTTCATGGCGATCGCCAGGCTCTTCTCCACCATCTGGTGACGGTCGTACTCGTTGCGCAGCACCGTGTCGTACGAGTAGACCGCGGCCTGGGGAGTCCTGATCAACTCGGCGGTGTCCGCGAGAACGATGTTGTGCAGGAACTCGCAGACGCTGTCCACGGCCTCGCCGACGGTCGCCGCGTTGCGCAGGATCACCCCGATGGGGCCCAGGATCCCGATGCTCTGCCGACGTGCCAACCGCATCCCGAAGTCGGGGCAGTTGAGCCGGTGCGCCGCGTCACCGACCACCGCCGCGGCGTCCCCATAGTGGATGAACCGTTCGAAGTCCCTGGTCGCGGCGGGATCCACGTGGTGAGCGCGCAGCATGGGGTCAGGTTCGCCGCCGAGCTCGACGATCAGGTCGTCCACCTCGAAGAGCACCGTCCCCCGGATCAAGTAGTCCGTCACGGTCGCCAAATATCAATTAATCGTCGCGTGAAGACAAGAACAATTCATGTCCGAGATGTGAATGTCGGCACAGCCGTCACACGGCGGCAACCTCCCTGTGACCTAGGAGCAGCGGTCATGACCGTCACCGACCACACCACCGGAGCTGTGGACACCGACCAGATGCAAGCCGTGATCATGATCGACGGCGCCCTTCGGCTGACCACCGTGCCGATCCCCACCCCCGGCCCCCGCGAGGTGCTGGTCAAGGTGCGTGCCACCGGCATCTGCGGCAGTGACCTGCACTGTCTTTCGCACACCTCCGAACTGCTGGACGCCATGAAGGTGGTCACGGGCGGCGATCTGTTCGACATCCACCAGCCGGTGGTCATGGGTCACGAGTTCTGCGCGGAGGTCGTGGCGTACGGCCCCGAGACCCGCGGGACGATCCCGCCCGGCGCCCGCGTCGCCTCACCAGGCTTCCTGCTGCGCGACCCGTTCGTCCTCCTGGGCTACGCCGGCACCGACATCCCCGGCGGCTACGCCGAGTACATGCTGCTCTCGGAGGACCTCCTGGTCCCGGTGCCGGACCACGTCCCCGACGAGATCGCCGCCCTCACCGAGCCGATGTCCGTGGCCCTGCACGCCGTGAACCGGGGCGCCCTCGGGGCCGACGACGTCCCTCTCGTCATCGGGTGCGGTCCGATCGGCCTCGCGGTGATCGCCATCCTCAAGATGCGCGGTGTCGGACCGATCGTGGCCGCCGACTTCTCGCCGTCGCGTCGGGAGATGGCGCTCAAGCTCGGCGCCGACGTCGTCGTCGACCCGAGGGAGGCCTCGCCGTACGAGTCGTGGCGGCAGGTCGCCGAGACCGGCGATCCCGAGCGGATGGCACGCCCGAACGTGCTGTTCCCGCCCGGCCTGCGGCCCGCGGCGATCTTCGAGTGCGTGGGCGTGCCCGGCATGCTCCAGCAGGTCCTGGCCGGCGCACCGGCCGCCAGCAAGGTGGTCGTCGCCGGCGTCTGCATGCAGCCGGACTCCTTCCTCCCCTCGGTCGCCGTCATGAAGGAGATCGACGTGGTCTTCACGATCGCATTCACCCCCGAGGAGTACGTGGAGGTCCTCGGCCACCTCGCCTCGGGCGCGCTGAAGGTCGAACCGATGATCACCGACCGGGTCGGCCTCGCCGATGTCCCCGCGGCGTTCGCCCGCCTCGCCAACCCGGAACAGGACGTCAAGATCGTCATCGTCCCGTCCGCCCGCTGACGTCCCGTCCACGGAATCCCACGAGGGACCTGGAGCCGCACGATGGCGTTTGCCGACCATCCCACCTGGACCGTTCGAGCGAACGGACAACGCATCCATCTGCACCTCGCCGGTACCACCGGACCCCTGGTGCTCTTCTGCCACGGGTTCCCGGAGTCCTCCTACTCCTGGCGCCACCAGCTCGACGCCCTCGCCGCCGCCGGATACCGCGCCGTGGCGATGGACATGCGCGGCTACGGCCGCTCCTCCAAGCCCGCCGATCCGGCGGCCTACTCGGTCCCTCGCCTGGTCGAGGACTGCGTGGGCGTGGTCCAGGCCCTCGGAGAGTCCAGCGCGGTCGTCGTGGGGCACGACTTCGGAGCCCCGGTCGCGTGGACGGCGGCCTGGACGCGTCCGGAGATCTTCCGTGCCGTCGTCGGGATCAGCCTGCCGTTCGCCGGCCGCGGTCTTGCCGCCCTGCCGGGCGACCCCTTCGGCGAGGCACGCCCGAGCACGGTGCACGCGGAGCTCGCAGGGCCCGGACTCACCTTCTACCAGGACTACTTCGCGCACCCGGACCGGCTCGCGGAGAACGAGATCGAGGAGGACCTGCGCTCCTGGCTGACCGCCGGTCTCTACAGCCTCTCGGCCGACCGGCCGCTGCCGCCCCAGCTCGCCGGGGTCGACCTCCTCGACCTCCCGTACCCCGCGGTGGTCGAGTTCGTCCGCGCCACCATGTGTGTGGCACCGGGCGAGCAGTTCCGCAGCCGACTGACCTCACCGGGCGAACTGCCCAAGTGGCTCGGCCAGGCGGACCTCGACCGCCTTGTCGCCGAGCTGGAACACACCGGCGTCCGCGGGCCCTTGGCCTACTACGACAACGCCGACCGTGCCTGGGAGGAGCTGGCACCCTTCGCGGGACGCCCACTCGTCGTACCGGCGCTCTTCATCGGAGGGGACCGCGACGTCGGGACCGTCTGGAGCCAGGAGGCGGCCCGGCGGGCGGGCGAACACGTGCGGGACCTGCGCGGTTCCGTCGTCGTCCCCGACTGCGGGCACTGGGTTCAGCAGGAGCACCCGAAGCGGGTCAACCACGAGCTCCTGACCTTTCTGGCAGGCCTCGGCTGATCCGGCTGATCCGATGCCGCAGGGGAGCCCGGTGAGTACCCGGGCTCCCCTGCGGTACTTCCGCACACGGCTGGGTGGAGCGGCGCGGTGGGAGCATGCGGTTCAGGACCGCGCGGGACCGCCCTCCGCGGATGTCGCCTTGGCCATCTGGGCGACGGCGTGCCCCAGATGATGACGGATCCGAGCCTCCGCCAGGTCGGGGTCTCCGGCCTCCAGCGCCTGGGCGATCTCCTCGTGCTGCTCCCAGGCGGTGGTGAACACCTCCGTGATGTGCAGCGAGCGGACCATGGCGCGCTCGACGGTCGACCATACGGGCGTGATGGCCTGCCTGAAGTAGGGGTTCTCCGTGGCGTCCAGGATGGCCATGTGGAACTCGCGGTCCGCCGCGAGCAACTGCGCGGCACCGTAACCGCTTACGTGGGGTTTGTGGACGGCGAGCACCTGCCGAATACGCACCAGGCCTTCCGCCGGGTGCCGTTCGGCGACGTTGCGCACCGCCTGCGACTCCAGTGCCGCACGGACGTCGTACACGTTCCGCACGTCCCGTTCGTTCAGCCTGCGGACGGCGACTCCGCCGCCCGGAACCGGTTCGAGCAGGCCTTCGGAGGCGAGCTCACCGATCGCCGTGCGTACCGGCATCCGGCTGACGCCGAGCTGCTTGGCGACCTGTACCTGATTCAGCTTGGTGCCCGCCGGGATCTCCTCCATGACGATGGCCAGCCGCAGCCGTTCTCGCACGTCGCGGACCAGCGCCGTCGTGTCCCTGGGGGGAAGTTCGCTGAGTACCGAATCGGGGTGTACGTTCGAGCCGGCTGCCGGGCTCGACATGGGTCACTCTCCCTGTTGTCGACGGGTCCGACCTGCCCAGAGGCTCCGATACAGGAGAAGGGGTGTCCCCGCTCCCTCCGGGAACCCCTGGAACATCGGACCATCACTATACGACTGCTGATGGATCCAGAATCCAGCGGCGGGCCGGAAGCTCCCGGCTCAGGCGGTCTCGGTGATCGGGTGGTCCACCCAGGACATGAGCCCGCGCAGCTTGGTTCCGACCTCCTCGATGCCGTGAGCCTTGCCCTCGGCGCGCAGCTTGAGGAAGTTCGGGCGGCCGTTGTCGTCCTCGTTGATCCACTCCCTGGCGAAGGTGCCGTCCTGGATCTCGCCCAGGATGCGCTTCATCTCGGCCTTGGTGGCGCTGTTGACGACCCGCGGTCCGCGGGTCAGGTCGCCGTACTCCGCGGTGTCGCTGCAGGAGTAGCGCTGCCGGGCGATCCCGCCCTCGTAGATCAGGTCCACGATCAGCTTCAGCTCGTGCAGCACCTCGAAGTAGGCGATCTCCGGCTGGTAGCCGGCCTCCACCAGGACCTCGAAGCCCGTCTGGATCAGCGACGAGGTGCCGCCGCAGAGCACCGCCTGCTCGCCGAAGAGGTCCGTCTCGGTCTCCTCCGCGAACGTGGTCTCCAGTACACCGGCTCGGGTGCCGCCGAGCGCTGCCGCGTAGGACAGGGAGAGGGCGAGCGCGCTTCCGGAGGCGTCCCTCTCGACCGCGACGAGGCACGGCACGCCGTTGCCCGCGACGAACTGGCGGCGCACCAGGTGCCCGGGTCCCTTCGGGGCGACCAGGGCCACGTCCACGCCGTCCGGCGGGGTGATGTAGCCGTAGCGCACGTTGAAGCCGTGGCTGAAGAACAGGGCGTCGCCGGGCTTGAGGTGGGGCGCGATGTCCTGGGTGTACAGGGTGCGCTGCACGGTGTCCGGGGCCTGGATGGAGATGAGGTCGGCCTCGGCGACGGCCTCGGCGGTGGTGAGGACCCGCAGGCCGGCCTCTTCGGCCTTGGCACGGGACTTCGAGCCCTCGGGCAGCCCCACGCGCACGTCGACACCGGAATCCCGCAGGCTCAGCGCGTGTGCGTGGCCCTGGCTGCCGTAACCGATCACGGCGACCTTCCGCCCCTGGATGAGGGACAGGTCCGCATCGGCGTCGTAATAGATCTTGGTTGCCATCGGTTCTCACGTTCCTTCAGTTGAGGTCACCTGAACGTAACATGCATCCTGGATCCAGGATGCATATCGATCGTCGATATATGGAGGGGACCCGCCCAAGAAATCCTGGGTTCACGCGCCTTGCGGACATGTGAACGGTATGTATCCTGGATCCACGATCCATGCAGGTAGGCGAGTCCGGCACCGTACACCCCACGGCATCCGTCGCCATCGCCGCGGCCTTCCACCCCACGCTCTTCACCCGGCTCAGCAAGTTAGCGGTGTCCGGGCCCCCACCAGAGCAGCTCCCGTCTCAGCAACCCCATGGAGTTAGCCCATGAACACCGCCAGCAGCGGCGCCATAACGGAGCCAGTGGTGCCGGGCAGCGCGCCCGAGGTCAACATCCAGTTGACCGGACAGCGCATCGACGGCTGGTTCGTCGCTCGCTACATCGCCGCCCTCATCGGGGTATGGACCGCGCTGGTCACACCCGCCTCGGTGACGCTCTCCATCCGAGTCGGGCAGCTCGACCCCACTGGCAAGGCTAGCTCACTGGCCTTCGTCGCCAGCATCGGCGCCGCGGGCGCACTGATCGCCAACCCCCTCTTCGGGGCGCTCAGCGACCGGTCCGTCTCCCGCTTCGGACAGCGCCGCCCCTACATCATCGCCGGCGTGGTCCTGGGGTCGCTCGCCGTCATCGGGATCGGATTCGCCCCGAGCATCCCCGTGCTCGCGCTCGGCTGGGCTCTTGCTCAGATCTCCTTCAACGCGGCCGTCGCCGCCCTCGTCGCCGTGCTGCCCGAGCGCGTGCCGACGCGTCTGCGGGGCCGGGTGTCCGGATTCATGGGGATGACGCCCCAGGTGGGTGTCGTCGGCGGCACGTTCCTGATCCAGTTCATCGGTACCGACGGCGTCTGGATGTTCTTCGCGCCCGTCCTCATCGGCCTCGCCCTCGTCCTGCCGTTCACCCTGACCCTGCGCGAGGCGCCCAAGACCCGGGAGCAGGTCGGCAAAGTCAACTGGCGCGTCGTGCTCGGCGCGCTGTGGGTGAATCCGGTGCGGCACCGGGACTTCGGGTTCACCTGGCTCGGGCGATTCCTCGCCTGGCTGTCGTTGTACCTGCTGACGACCTACAAGACGTACTTCCTCATCGACAGGCTCGGCTACACGACCGACAACGTGGCGGGCATCCTGTTCGACGCGATGCTGGTGCTCGCCGGCTGCCTCGCCGTCAGCAGCATCGTCGGCGGCTGGCTCTCCGACCGCGTCGGGCGCCGCAAGCCGTTCGTCGTCGCCGCGTCCCTGTTGTTCTGCGTCGGGATGCTGGTCGTCGCCTTCGCCGACCACGTGGGGCACTTCCTGGTCGGGATCGCCATCGCCGGTTTCGCCCAGGGCCTGTACATGGGAGTCGACTACGCGCTGGTCGCGGAGGTACTGCCGGACCAGCAGTCGGAGGCGGCGAAGGGCATGGGCGTGTTCAACCTGTCCAGCACCATGCCTCAGACACTCGCCCCGATCATCGCGCCCGCTCTGCTCGCCATCGGTGCGTCGGGTGACACAGGGAACTACACGGCCCTGTACCTCGTCGCGGCGGCTCTTGCGGTGGCGGGCGCCGGATCCATCCAGCTCGTCAAGGGAGTGAAATGACGGACAAGGCAGCCTTCACCACCGGCGCCGACTACTGGTCCACGCAGCCGATACCCGGCCACGGACCGATCCGGTTCGCCGACGGTCCGCACGGCCTGCGGGTTCAGGACGACGACAACCCGGACCACCTGGGCCTCGGCCGCAGCCTGCCCTCGACGTGCTTCCCGCCGGCGGTCACGCTCGCGTCCTCGTGGGACCCGGAGCTGCTGAACCGCGTCGGGGCGGCGCTGGGCAGGGAAGCGCGTGCCCTCGGGGTGCAGGTGGTCCTCGGCCCCGGCATGAACCTCAAGCGGACGCCGTTGTGCGGACGCAACTTCGAGTACTTCTCCGAGGACCCGCTGCTGTCCGGGACGCTCGCGGGCGCGGTGATCCAGGGGATGCAGTCGCAGGGCGTCGGGGCGTGTGTGAAGCACTTCGCCGTGAACAACCAGGAGACCGACCGGCTGCGCATCAGCGCGGACGTCGACGAGCGCACCCTGCGGGAGATCTACCTGCGAGGCTTCGAGATCGCCGTCCGCAGCGCGAACCCGTGGGCCGTGATGACGGCGTACAACCGCATCAACGGGGTCTCCGTCTCGGAGAACGCGTGGCTGCTCACCGACGTTCTGCGCGGGGAGTGGGGCTACGACGGACTCGTCGTCTCCGACTGGGGCGCGGTGCACGATCCGGTCACCGCCGTGCGGGCCGGACTGGACCTGCGGATGCCCGGCAGGCCCGATGACCCGCGGGTGCGGGACGCCGACGTCGACGAGGGCGTGTTCGACCGCGTCCTGGACGGGCTGACCAGGCTGGCCGAGCGCACCTGGAAGGGTGAGCCCACGCCGGCGGACTTCGCGGCGCACCACGAGCTGGCCCGACGGGCGGCCGCGGAGTCGGCGGTGCTGCTCAGGAACGAGGGCGGGATCCTCCCGCTGGAGCGGACCGGCCGGATCGCGCTGATCGGAGAGCTGGCCCGCGTCCCGCGCTACCAGGGCGGCGGCAGCTCCCACGTCAACCCGACCAGGGTCGTGAGCGTCCTGGAGGCGTTCGAACAGCGGGTCGGCGACGCCCGGTTCGCCCCCGGGTACACGCTCGACGGCGAGGCGGACACCGCGCTGGTGGACGAGGCCGTACGGATCTCGGCGGACGCCGATGTCGTGGTGCTCTTCCTGGGCCTGCCGGACCGGGCCGAGGCCGAGGGCCAGGACCGCACGGGGATCGACCTCCCCGCCGACCAGCTGGCCCTGCTCCAGGCCGTCACCGAGGCGAACCCCCGGACCGTCGTGGCACTCGCCAACGGCGGGGTCGTGACCACGGCCTCCTGGCGGGACCGGACGCAGGCCGTCGTCGAGTTCTGGCTCACCGGTCAGGCGCACGGCGACAGCGTGGTGGACGTCCTGTTCGGCGACGTGACGCCGTCCGGCAAGCTCGCCGAGACCGTTCCCGTCCGGCTCTCCGACACGCCCGCCTACCTCGACTTCCCCGGCGAGAACGGCCACGTGCGCTACGGAGAGGGGCTCTTCGTCGGCTACCGCTACTACGACGCGCGGGACATCGCTGTCGACTACCCCTTCGGGCACGGCCTGTCTTACACCGAGTTCGCCTACGAGGAAGGGGAGCTGGAGGTCCACGGACTCGACGCGGCCGACGCGGTCACGGTGACCGTGACCGTCGCCAACACGGGCGACCGCGAGGGTGCCGAGGTGGTCCAGGTCTACGCGTCGGACCGCACCGGGCACGTCATCACGCCGGAGAAGCAGCTGTGCGCCTTCGCGAAGGTGCGGCTGGCCCCCGGCGAACGGCGTACGATCTCCATCCCCGTTCAGCGCGACTCCCTCCGGTACTACGACACGGATCTCGGCTGGACCTACCACGGCGGGGACTACACCTTCCACGTCGGATCGTCCTCCCGTGACATCAGGTCGTCCCACGGCGTGACGCTGCCGGGGGAGCAGCCCCGCAAGCCGGTGACCGTCTGGTCGACCCTCGGTGAGTGGTCGGATCACCCCCGGCTGGGGCCCGCGCTGTGGCAGCTCATCGAGGAACGCGGCGGAGTCCGCGGTCGCTTCGGTGACCTGCTCTCCGACGGGGCCGGCAAGTACTCGGTGCTGGCCAACCCGTTGCGGCAGCTCATCGAGTTCCCCGGCGTCCCCCTCGAAGAGGACGACGCGACGAAGCTGCTGGAGGCGTACGCGGACCTCACGGACTGACCGAGGACGGCGGGCTTGCGGCCGGGACGGGTGAGAACCCGCCCCGGCCGCGGGGACGTGCACGAGTGCGCCCGGCAATATGGCACCGTCGACTTTGAATACCGTCAAGTCTTCATTGGGATTCGACAAACATTGGGAAATTATTTATTTATTCAACCATGCCCGTGAATTTCATGGACGTGCATCACCTGTCGTTCGTAATGTAGTTCTGCGGGCGGAAGATCCTTCCGGTCGTCGACCAACTCGTACGGAGGCAGTAAAGTGACGCAGATCACCCACGCCGAACCGATGATGCTGGGAAACCTGGAATCCCCGACGATCACCCCGCTCGGTGCTCTCGACGACGAGCAGGGAATCAACGGAATGGGCCTGGAAAGCGAGTCCCCCAAGCCGCTGATGGTGATCATCTACAACGGTATCTGATCTCTCGGACGCCGCGGGAAAGGCTGGCGTCGGAATTCATTCCGGCGCCGGCCGTCGCCGGTTTATGTTTTTCCTGGTGCACCTTTCGAGAGTGAGAGCCGGAACATGTCGAGGCGAATATGGGTGGCGGAGGGCGTCGCGAGCGACGGGGACGTGTACGGGCGCGCCCTGCAACTGCCGGACGGGCGCGGGGGTGGGGACTCCCACGCCGCCGACACGGGGGTACAGCGCAGAACCGGGACGATCTTGAAGAACCATCTCGGTGACATCCCGACCTGTCCATGTCTGGCCGCTCTGGTTCCGGACGAGCGCCTGAGCGTCCCGGAGGCCGCCGATGCGTGAGGCGACCCTGCGCAGCGGCCTGGAGGCCAACTTGCGGGCGGTGTTCGGCGGTGAAGACGGCTGCTTCCTCACCGACGACCCGGGGCTCGCCGCTTGGCTGGCGGAGCACGGACTGCGGGCGGCCACCTTCGAGGGGGTGCTCTCCGGGCGGGAGGTCCCACCGCCCCGCACCGTCGCCGTACCCCTGGACTACGGACGCCTGCCGTCCCGGCTCGAACTGCGGGACATCCTCTCCGACAGCAGTGTGCTGTGGATTTCCCTGGCGTCCTTCTCCGGCGACCCGGAGAACGCGCGGTACGCCATCGAGAAATTCTCGGAAATCGACCTGGTCGGTGCCGTGGCCACCAATCGGCGGGTCATCACGCAGCTGCTGTTGAGCCGTGCGGAAATCGGAATATCCGGCCCGGGAACCGATCTGACCGTGCGCCTCCCGGAGGTGCTCCAGCTCTCCAGCCGCACCCGTACGGAACTCCTTCCCGACGAACATTCCACCATCGGGAACTATTTTGAGGTGGCGATGTCACCGACGGACCTGGCGGGCAATGTCGACTCGGATCTCTCGGTCTCCGGAACGCTGCGCATAGATTCCGTGCTTGTCGCCAGACATCGGGAACTCCAAGGGGCCCGGGCGGACCGTTTCGAATCCGCCAAGGAGATCGCCGAGGGCCTGCGGAAGGCATGCCCTCTGTACGTCACGATCGAGGACAACCGCTTCGTCGACGGCTTCGGCGCCTGGGCCGACGGTATCGACGCCACCAGCGGCCCCGAATACCGGGCCGCCGTGACGGAGATCGCCATCGGTACGGGACTCCTCGACCCCGCCCGGGTCGACTGGAGCCTCAACTGCCTGCTCAACGAGGGCGCCGCCGGTATCCACCTCGGTGTCGGCAACGGACTCAACGGCATGCACTTCGACTTCATCTCCACGGAGGCCCGCCTTGTCGCCCGCTGAGACCCCGCTGCGCCTGGTGGGCTCTCTCCACCTCCAGGGCGAACCCGACGGCACCGCCCGCGTCGTGGACGACCGGACCTTCACGGCCGCCCGGGTCAACCAGTCCGCGCGCATCGTTCTGGAGGCCCTCCGCGCACCCCGCACCCAGAAGGACCTCCAGGCTGTCCTCGCTCAGGCCGCCGGTTGTCGGCTTGAGGAGACGGTGACGCCGGTGGCACGTCTGGTGGAGGAGCTCACGGCGTACGGCTGGATCGAGCACGCGGACGGGACCGGGGACGGAACGCCGGACAGGTACGAGAAAGGGGACGGTTCCGCGGGGCCGTGAGCGCTCAGGGCCAACAAGGAAGTCCGTCCGCCGTCCGACATGAAGGATCACGCGATGACCACCAGGACGTTCCTCTCCCTGACCCCGGCGCCGTCCCGCACCGTGGAAGCGACCGCCGACCAGCGCGCGGCATGCGCGGTGGCGCTGGTCAACATGCCTTTCGTCTCCATCTATCAGCCCTCTCTCCAACTCGGCCTGCTCAAGTCCCTCGCCGCCGAGGCGGGGTTCCGGGCCGAGAACTTCTACTTCAACCTCGAATTCTCCCAACTGATGGGGCACCGAGCCTACGAACAGATGGCGCACCATCGCGGACGACTCTTCGGTGACTGGCTCTTCTCCGTCGCGGCGTTCGGCGACGAGGCACCGGATCCGCAGGGCCGGATGCTGGACCACTTCGCGGAGGAGACCGATGCGTTGCTGGCCGACCTGAAACTGACGCGCGAGCAGTTCATCGGCATCAGGAACGAGAGTGTCCCCGACTTCGTCGATTCGCTGCTGGAGAAGGTCGACTGGGGCGCGTTCCGTATCATCGGATTCACGTCGACCTTCCAGCAGAACGCGGCTTCTTTCGCCCTCGCCAGGCGCATCAAAAAGCGCTTCCCCTCGACGCTGATCATTTTCGGCGGAGCGAATTTCGAGGGCGACATGGGAGAGGAGCTGATGTCTCGGCTGGATTTCATCGACTACGCATTTGATGGTGAATCCGACGAATCCTTTCCGGAGTTCCTCGAAGTGGTCGCCGGGGGCGGCGATCCCTCCGCGGTGGCGGGAGTCCTGGCGAACAAGGGGATCACCTCGAATTCCCCGGGCCCGGCGAGCGGTGGCCGGCCGCCGTTCAACCACCTGGACCGGCTGCCCGTTCCCGACTTCGCGGAGTACTTCGACCGCGCCCTGGACCTGGGGGTGATCTCGGAGGAGTCACGCCGTTTGGTCTCCCTTCCGTTCGAGAGCTCGCGGGGGTGCTGGTGGGGCCAGAAGCACCACTGCACATTCTGCGGTCTCAACGGATCGACCATGGGCTTCCGGTCCAAGTCGTCGTCCCGTGTCCGGCACGAACTCGCGGAACTGGCAAAATCCTACGGGAGTCTACGCTTCGAGGCTGTCGACAACATCCTCGACATGAAATATTTCACCAACCTCCTTCCCGAACTCCAGGAGGAGGGTTTCAACTACCAGTTCTTCTACGAGGTGAAATCGAATCTGACCCGGGAAAAAATCAAGGCACTGCGCGACAGCGGTATCGTGCACGTGCAGCCGGGCATCGAGTCCCTGGACAGCCGGATACTCAAGCTGATGCGAAAGGGGATCACCGGACTGCAGAACGTCAACATGCTTCGGTGGGGCATGTACTACGGCATCGACATAGCCTGGAACATCATCTGGGGATTTCCTGGGGAAGAGGTGGCATTCTACGAGGACCAGCTCGCGACGATACGCCGACTCCGGCATCTTCAACCACCGACCAGTACCAGCCGCATCTGGATGGAAAGATACAGTCCGCTCTTCTCGGACAGGGAGTCCTTCGCCGCCGACTACGTCAAACCCGAGGCGAGTTACGCGTACGTCTACCCCGCTCGGATCGACCTGGCCCGGATCGCCTACTTCTTCGACTACCAGATGGCGGACGCACTGCCGGACGAAACCTATCAACCCATCCGTGACGAGGTCCGGGAGTGGCAGACGTCCTGGAAGGCGCGTGCGAAACCCACGCTTCTCTTCTGGTCGTCACCCGGGCAGATCTACATCGACGACTTCCGTGACCAGGCGAACAAGAAGTCGTACAGGTTCCAGGACGCCCCGGCCGCGGTCTACCGGGCGTGCAGCGACCGACCCACCAACGCCAGGCAGTTGAAGAAGACACTCTCCCTCGACCAGTCCGTCGAACAGATCGAAGAGATGCTCTTCGCGTTCGAGCGACAGGACCTCATGCTGCACGAAGACGGCACTTTCCTGAGCCTCGCCCTGCCGGCGAAACCCCGACCGCCAACGCTCGTGACCCCGAAGCAGTGGCCGGCGCTCGGGCTGGACTCGTAGGCGCCGTAGCGGCCATGGCCCCGCATGCCGGGCTCCACGATCACGTCTGCCGGCCGGACATTCCGAAGCGCGGAGACGCATGAAGCCCGTCTCGGCCTGGAGATTCCCGACTACCGTGATCCCCCGTACGGGGGCCGCTACGGCACCGTCAAGGCCTTCCACCGCAGCGGACGCCTGCTCTTCCTAGCGGGTACACCCCGGAAGACCGGGCCGGCTGGGCGACGACCTCACGCTCAGCCAGGGCCGGGAGGCCGCCCGTGCCGCCGCGATCAACGCTCTCGGAGGCATCCGGCTCGCCCTGGGCTCCCTCGACAGGGTCACCTCCATGGTCCGCGCCCTCTGCTTCGTCGCGCGCACCGCCGACTTCGAGGACGTCCACCAGGTCGCCTCCGGCGCCACCGACCTCCTCACCGAAGTCTTCGGTCCCCGCACAGGCGTCGCAGGCCGCGCCGCGATCGGAGTGATGCAACTGGCCCGTCGCAACCGCTTCGAACTGTGGCTCACGGCAGAGACCGACGACACGGACTGATGAGGCGCGCGGAGAGCCGGCCCTTTGACACCGACGACTTGGACGGCGCCGCGCCCTTCAGGCCCGCCAGACCGATCAAAGCACCGTAGGTCAGGCTCGGTCGCCGACCCGAGCAGCCTGCTTTCCGGACGTGGCTTGGCCAAGTCCTACGACAGCGCCCCGGTCCTGACGGGTGCCAGAGTGTCGGTAGGCGTCTGGCCTCCGGCAACCTGACTCCCGGCCTTGCGCTTTCCGGGGATCAGGAAGGCAAGCACTGCGGCCAGGGCGACTGCGCCGGCCCCGACCCAGAGAGCCGGCGTCAGTCCGTCCACGAACAGCGAGGGGGACCCGTAGCCGCCCTGGGCGGAGAAGACGGCCGCCAGCGCCGCGACGCCGATCGCGCCGCCGACTTCGCGGATCGCGTTGTTGGCACCGGAAGCGATGCCCTGCTCGTCCGGACGGACCGTGCTCAGCACGAGGTTCGCCGTCGGAGCGAAGACCATGCCCATGCCGATGCCGCAGACGATCAGCGCGGGCAGCAAGTGCGAGTACGTCATGTGCGGTTCGACGACCAGCGCCCAGAGTCCAAGGCCCACAGCGTTCAGCGCCATTCCCGCGGCGACGACCGGACCGCCGCCGACGCGGTCGGACAGGGCCCCGGACAACGGCCCCGCGATCATGGGCATGGCGGTCCACGGCAACATCCTGACTCCCGCCTCCATCGGCGAGTAGCCGCCCACGAGCTGCAGATACTGGGTGAGCAGGAAGATCGCCCCGAACATCCCCAGGAACATCAGCACGCTCGCGGCGTTGATGGCGCTGAAGGACCGATGACGGAACAGCCGCATGGGCAGCATCGGATGCTTGGCGCGCAACTCGTAGGCCACGAAGGCGGCGAGCAGCACCGCTCCCGCGGACAGACTGGTCACCACCCGGGCGCTGGTCCAGCCGTCGGCGTTGCCGCGCACCAGGGCGTAGACGATGCCGAACAGTCCGGTGCTGGCCAGTACCGTGCCGGGCAGGTCCAGTCGAGGGTGCGGGCCGTGGCTCTCTTCCAGCCGGAGCAGGGCGAGCGGGATCAGCGCCAGGCCGAGGGGGACGTTCACCCAGAAGATCCACTGCCAGGAGAGGTGCTGGGTGAGCGTGCCGCCGATGAGCGGCCCGGTCGCGACCGCGATGCCGCCGGCCGCCCCCCAGACGCCGAGGGCGACGCCGCGCCGTGCGGCCGGAACGGCGGCTGACAGCAGCGTGAGTGTCAGCGGTGTCACGATCGCCGCGCCGATGCCTTGCACCGCACGGGCGGCGATCAGTTCGTTCATGTTCGGTGCGAGCGCGGCCGCGGCCGAGGCGGCGGTGAAGATGCCCAGCCCGACGCCGAACAGCCGACGGCGGCCGAAGCGATCGCCCAGGGAGGCGCCGAACATCATCAGCACGGCGAAGGTGAGGGTATAAGCGCTGACCGTCCATTCGAGGTCTTCCAGCCCACCCCCGAGGTCCTTGCGGATCGAGGGGAGGGCGGTGGTGACCACCAGGTTGTCCAGTGCGGTCATGAATCCGGCCGCGCTGGTGACGATCACGGCCCATATGGTCGTGCCCCGTCGGTGCCGATGCTGGTGTCTCTGCTGATGCGACATCGCTTCCCTTCCTATTTTTGACTTGCAGGTACAGAAATTGGGTACGCGTACGGACTGCTCAAGGCCGGTACGGCGTCAGGTGTT
This sequence comes from Streptomyces sp. NPDC104367, assembly GCF_055583825.1. Taxonomy (NCBI): domain Bacteria; kingdom Bacillati; phylum Actinomycetota; class Actinomycetes; order Kitasatosporales; family Streptomycetaceae; genus Streptomyces; species Streptomyces sp. NPDC104367. The sequence goes on from NZ_JBVJND010000021.1 coordinate 108,903, forward strand.
GATCAGAGGAGGTCGATGGTTGCGTCGATCACCCTCAGGAGGCGCTCAGGCCCGGGTTCGATACGGGTGAGGACCTGCATACCGGTGACGGTGTTCAAGAGCATGCTGGCCAAGGCCTTGGTGTCGCGTCCGGGCTGGATCTCCCCGGTGCGCACCCCTTCCTCGATCAGTGCTTGCAGGGTGTCTTCGATGCGGTCGAAGTGGCCTCGCACGTGCGCGGTCACGGCTTCGTCGGCACATCCGAACTCCACCGCGCTGTTCGTCACCAGGCAGCCCCGTCGAGCCGGATCGGTGACGTCGGTCTCGGTGAGAAACCGCAGTGCCTGGCGGAGTCGTCCTTTCACCGGGCTGGAGTCCTCGGCCAGCGCCCTCATGGCCGACGCCTGCTGGTCCAGGTAGCGACGCAGTGCCAGATCGAAGAGTTGGCGCTTGCCGCCGAATGCGTTGTAGAGGCTGCCCTTCCCGATCTGCAGGGTGTCGACAAGATCCTGAGGTGTTGTGGCGCCGTACCCCTGGCGCCAGAACAGCTTCATCGCTTGGTCGACCGCTGTATCCGGATCGAACTCCTTGGGCCTACCCATGGCGGCCACTGTAGCAAGATATTTGACCTGTGGGTCAAGTATGGAGTGAGGGGCTGCGTCTGGCACTTGATGCGCTTGTCCCACGGGTGGGGTTGCGCGGGCATCGGAGCAGCGCAGGCGGTTTCCGACAGCAACGTGTCGTCGGTGCCGGGGATCGCGTCCCATGAAGTGGTGTAGCCGGGCAGGGTCCCGGAACGCGCGGGTGTCTGCCCGGGGCGTGCATCCGTTGGCGGTGCATGCTCCCTGAGCAAGGGCAGGCCATCGCGTAAGTCTCCCTGGTGAACGGGCAGTTCAACCGGAGGAGTATGCGATGGCCTTGTCCCAGTCTGAGCTGATGCGGCTGCTGGAGTCACTACGTCGGGCCGATGGAGTTGAGGCAATCAGGGTGGTGTGCGAGCGCATCCTGCAGGAGCTGATCGAGGCCGAGGCCACGGATGTGATCGGGGCCGCGCCGCGCGAGCACTCCGAAACGCGCACGACCTGGCGCAACGGCCACCGGGACAGGCTGCTGACCACACAGGCCGGCGACCTGGACCTGAAGATCCCCAAGGTGCGCAGCGGGTCGTTCTTCCCGTCGCTGCTGGAACGTCGGCGCAGGATCGACCGGGCGTTGTTCGCCGTGGTGATGGAGGCATACGTGCACGGTGTCTCGACCCGCTCGGTCGATGACCTGGTCAAAGCCCTGGGTGCGGACAGCGGGATCTCCAAGTCCGAGGTCTCCCGGATCTGCGGTGAGCTGGACGAGGAGCTGACCGCGTTCAAGGAGCGGCCGCTGGACCACACCGTCTTCCCCTACGTCTTCCTGGACGCCACCTACTGCAAGGCGAGGGTCAATCACCGGATCGCCTCGCAGGCCGTGGTGATCGCGACCGGGATCTCCGCCACCGGGCACCGCGAGATCCTCGGGCTGATGGTCGGCGACAGCGAGTCGAAGCCGTTCTGGACGAAGTTCCTGCGGTCCTTACGAGCCCGTGGCCTGGAGAACGTCCAGCTGGTCATCTCCGACAGCCACAGCGGTCTGGTGGCCGCGATCCGCACCGTCTTCCTCGGCGCGGCCTGGCAAAGGTGCCGGGTTCACTTCGTCCGGGACGTGTTCTCGGTGATCGAGAGGGGTTCCGGGGAGATGGTCGCCGCCACCATCCGCACCGTCTTCGCGCAGACCACCGGCGAGCAGGTGCGCACCCAGCTGAACGTGGTCGCCGACATGCTCGGGCGGCAGTTCCCGCAGGTCAGGACGATGCTGCTGGATGCGGCGACGGACATCACCGTGTTCGCCGACTTCCCGCCGGCGCACTGGAAGAAGATCTGGTCGACCAACCCGCTGGAACGGCTGAACCGGGAGATCAAACGGCGGGCCGACGTCGTCCAGGTCTTTCCCAACCCCGCCGCCCTGGACCGGCTCGCCGCCGCGGTGCTGGCCGAACTCCACGACGAATGGCAGGTGTTCGACCGCCGTTACCTCTCCGAAGGCTCCATGGCCGAGCTCTTCACCACCAAGCCAACCGAACCCGAACCGCAGATCACCCCACAACCGGAACCGAAACAGCTGCCCTGACTACACCACCCCGCGGGACATGACCGTGCCGGGAGCGCGGTGCCGGCTGTGTCCGTGCGACGGTGACTTCCGTGTGGAGTTCGGCCTGGGCCTCATTCTCGACGGAGGCGAACCGACCAGGGTGGGCCGCTTCGCCCTGGAGCTTCTCGGACCTCTCGAAAACGCGGATCCCGCACTGCTGAGCACGCTTCGTACGCACCCGGAAAACCACAGTGGGATCCGTGTCACCGCACGGCAGCCCGCCGCGCACGAGAACGGGGTTCGTTATCGCCTCAACAGAATCCGCAGCATCTCGGGCTGCGACCTCTACAGCCTGGACGGCATGCTCACGGCGCTGATGGCAGTGCACATCATCGACATGCAGACCGGTCGCTGACGACCCCTGATAGTTGTTTCCCGTCGCCAATTGCCAAGTAATTGTCACGTTGGGGCAAGTTCATGGCGCTATGCCGATGTCAGCATTCCCTCGGTGTCACATCGCGCCGAGGGTGTGACGACCTCCGTCTTCGAGGAAGCAGACAGAGCCATGCAGTTCCTTGTCGAAACAGGAAGAGCCCCAGCCGCCCTGAGGCGGGTGGGATACCGCTGCCGGACAGCGGAGCCGTCCCGGCATGGTTCCTGCTCCGGCCGGACCTGGTGACGCACGGCTTCGGCGGTTCTGTCACCTCGGGCGCGTAGACCGAGTCCGCGATCCTGTCCGCGCGAGACATCCTCCGACAGCCTCTCTCCGAGGTCGCGCCCCGTTCGAGAGCCGTCGTCGGTCCGTGCACGGAGGACGACGCCGGCCGACCGAGCTTCCCGGCCACGGACGAGATCGCCCCGAACCTCGGCATTCCCCGCACGCCAGAGGCGTTCGCGAGGCCGGCCCCCATGAAGGACGCCAAGGTCATCGCCCTGCCCTGAGCCGATCCACACCCGAGGCGCGCCACTCGCCGAGGACGGGAACGCGACCCGTCCCGGCGGGGTGCGACCGACATGAGAAGGAAGGTACCCGCCATGACCACGACCAATCTGACGGCGAGCAAGATCCCCGTCGCCTCCCTCCCGCAGACCGAGCTGCTCACGGTCAACGTGAACGACATCCCCGTGCTGAAGGACTCCCTGGCCCCCGGGATCGACTTCCAGCCGCTGTTCCTCGACCCGGAGATCGGGGTCTGGACGGTGCTCGGCACGTTCGCTCCCGGTACCGAGCTGCCCATTCACCTGCACACCGGGCCGGTGCACGGCTACACGCTGAAGGGTGAGTGGATCTACAAGGAGTACCCGGACCAGCCCCAGACCGCCGGGTCGTACCTCTACGAGCCGGCCTCCTCGGTCCACACCTTCGCCGTACCGGAGACGGCCACGGAACCCACCGTCGTGCTGTTCATCGTGTACGGCGCCAACGTCAACTTCACCGACGACGGCCAGTTCCACTCCGTCCTCGACGCACTCGCGGTCCGGAACCTGACCGAGCAGTGCGCGAAGGCGCAGGGCCTCGGCCCCATCAAGTATCTGACCGGTGGGACGGCGGCGTTCACCGAGGCGTAGTCCGGGCCGACAGTGAGGGCGACGATACGGCAGTCGTGGGGAATGCCACACAGTGCGCCGGGGGAGTCGCCCTCACCTTGTCGGATGCCCGTTCCGCGGCTGCGGAGGGGACATGGACGACGGAGTCCGCGCCTCCATGGGGAAGACCGCGTGGACCGTCCACCCGCTCGGCTCGCGAGGCCCGGTACGCAGCTGTCCGCCCAGCGCGGTGACACGCTCGGCCAGACCCACGAGTCCGAAGCCGCCGCCGCGCGCGGCCTCGGGAAGCCCCGGTCCGGTGTCGCCGCGGCCGTCGTCTGAGACCGAGACCTCCAGCCGGTTCTCCGCACAGGCCAGGCAGACGGTGACCTCTGCCGCGTCGGAGGCATGCCGTCTGACGTTCGTCAGCGCTTCCTGGACGACGCGGAACGCGGCCGCCTGCACCTCGTGCGGAACGGAGTCCGGCAACGCGGGATCGCGCCGGAGAACGACGTTCTGACCGGGCCGCCCGAAGTCCTCGACCATGTCGGTGATGGCCGCGAAGTCGCCCACGGGACGCCGTGGCGTCTCGTCGTCCCTGTCGCGCAGGACTCCGACGGTGCGGCGCATCGACGCCAGTGATTCCGTCGCGGCCCGCTCTATGCCGGCGAGAACGGGATCCAGGCCGTCTGAGCCCGAGGCCGCCATCATGCGGGCCACCTGGGTCTGCACCAGGATGCCGGTGACATGGTGCGCGACGAAGTCGTGCAGGTCGGCGGCGATCACGAGACGCTCCGCCCGACGCGTCTCCTCGACGGCCACGGACCTGCGATAGTCGAGTGAACGCAGGTAGCTCGCCAGTCCCACGACGAGTCCGACGAGGACCAGGCCCGCGAGCATGAGGCCCGACGCCTCACTCGTCCACGCCCGGTAGTACCGCAGCGGCAACGTCACGAGGACGACGCTCACCGCCACGCCGCACGCCGGAGCCCAGCCACGCGGACAGTGCCGTACGGCGATGAACAGCAGACACACCAGGATCATCGCCTCACCGGGGCCGAACGTGCCGGCCTCGCCGGTCACCAGCGACCCGGCGGTGTAGAGCGCCGAAACCAGTGTGGGTACCCCGACGCGCAACTGGGGGCTGAGCCGGACCGGGCGACGCCCGGCGGGCCACAGAACGGCGGCGAGGCCGGTCACCAGCACCGCCGTGGTGGGCAGGACGCTCCTGCCGTCGGCGTAGGTGCTGAGGAGATCCACGACGCACGCCATGAGCAGCAGTCCGACGGTGACGCCTTGGCCACAGCCCTTGGAGGAGATCGACGGCATACGGGTCAGCGTAGTGAGCGGATTCGCCATGGTGTCCGCCGAGCGGCCGGGGCGCCTTTGACCCGGTGCCGGTCGCCGGGAACCGGCGAGTGCCGTGGCGCGGCGGGACGGGCGTCCGTCAGTCACGGTCCGCGGCCGGCTCCGTCGTGACCCTGCGGAGCAGCGGACTGCTGCCGGCCAGTGCCAGGACCATCAACGCGGTGCCGATCGCGCAGCACACCGCGAGTTGTACGAGGCCCGCGGTGCTCACCGAGGCGTCGAACATCGCGTTGATGCGAAGAGCCGCGTAGGCGCCGGTGCCGGTCGTGCCTCCCGCGAGGGCCACCAGCGGCAGGACCGTTTCCCGCAGCCGTGCCTGGTTCAGTACCCGCGGCGGGGCACCGGCGAGGTACAGCAGCCGGTAGACCCGGCGGCGGTCGAGGACGGTGGCCGCGGCGGTGAGCCCGGCGGAGGCAGCCGCGACCACGAAGCCCACCGCCAGGGAAGCCAGGCCGACCTGACCGATGAGGCGGTTCACGGCCGTGTTTTCTGCGTTGACGTAGTCATCGGTACGCGGCGGCACGCCGGGGGAGACCGGGGCGAGTGCGGTCAGGGCGGTGTCGATGTCGGCCTGGCCGCCCCGCACCCGGACCACGATGCCTTTCTCGGCACCGAGCATGCTGTTCACGTCCGCCGTACGCACCGTCGCCGTCACGCCGGCGTCGTCGAGGCGCCGGCTCGCCTTCCGGAGCATGGCATCGGGGCTGGACGACGAGGCCGGCAGGGCGATCTGGTTCGGGTAGCGCGTGTCGAGGATCCCGATCTGACCGACCGTGAAGAATCCGGCGACGAAGCCGGCCAGGACCAGACCGCTGACCGTGCGCCATGCGGCGCGCGGGTCGTCGCTGAGCCGGCGCGCGGCGAGGAGCGTGGCGGGCCGCCTCGCGAGTCGTCCGGTGATCCGGCCGAGTCGGTCGACCACCCACGGCCCGAGGATCCAGAAGGCCCCGTAGACCAGGACGATCAGTCCGAGTTGCTGCAGGGAGCTCGCACCGCCTTGGGCGCCGATCACCACGAAGCCGACGATCGCGGCGAAGAGCAACAGCCGGACCGTCCTGGTGCGGCGCGCGCTCGACTGCTGTGCGACGCCGAGCGGCGCTCCGGCGACGCCGCGCAGTGTGGTGACGGCGCTGAGCACCGTGAGGAGGACGACGGCCGCGACCACCGCGAGCAACCAGGGAAACCCGACCCACACCTCCGAGACGTACCAGCTGCCGATGCCGTACGGCACGGTCGCCAGGACCGGCAGCAGCGTCACGTAGGCGATCGCGCCGGTCAGCGCGCCGGCGAGGCCGACCGCCGCCGCCTCGGCGCCGGTCATAGCGAGGATCTGCCGGGGGGTCGCCCCGGCCAGCCGGAGTGCGGCGAGCCGCTGCTCACGTCGGGCCGTGCCCAGCCGGCCGGCCGCCGCAGCCAGCACGATCACCGGCACGACGAGGAGCGCGCCTCCCAGCAGGGCGACGTCCTGGTCGGACTCGGTGAACACGCTGGGCCGCGCGCCGGCAAACCCGGAGACCCGGGCCACCGCGGCCAGCCGGTCGGCCCCGCCGCCGTCCTCGGCGCCGCGGATCGCGGGGTCGTTGGATGCCCGTCCGACGACGGCGACCAGTTCCTCCGGTGCCGCCAGGGCGGCGTCGCCGAGGGTGCCGTAGCCGGTTCTCGTGGGAAAGCGATCGGCCAGCTGTGCGGCGGGCAGTTCGTGGGCCAGGCGCATGAGGGCGGGGGAGAGGTAGATCCGCCCGGGGCCGGGGAAGCGGTCCAGCCCGGGTGGTGCTGGGGTCGCCGCGCGGCCGGGCAGCTGCGCGAGGGTGACGACGGTGACCGGACGGTGCCGCACGTACGTCGTCGTGAGGGTCTGGACGGCGGTGGCGTTCCGGCCCGGAGCCGGATCAGGGGTGCGCCAGGCCGTCCGGACCGCGCGGGTGGCGGAGCCGACCGTGGCCGCCAGCAGCAGGAGCAGCACGAGAGCGCCGACGGCCGCGGCAGCCGCGGCCAGCACACTGCTCTGCAGGCCACGGCGGCCGGAGGACCTGGCAAGGTGCCAGGTCAGCGGGAGTATCGAGGAGGGCACGCAGGACTCCAAAGAGTGAGCAGGAGGCGGAGGCGGTGCTCACGCACACGGGACGGGCGACGTCGCGGCGCCGATCCGGCCGTCGCGGACGTGCAGGATCCGATCGCAGTGGGCGGCGACACCGGCGTCATGGGTGACCATCACCAGACAGGCACCGGAGGTCCGGGTCACGGTGGTGAGCAGGCGGATCACCTCACTCCCGGTCGCCTGGTCCAGAGCCCCGGTGGGCTCGTCGGCGAAGACCACTGAGGGGTCGACGGCCAGCGCCCGGGCGATGGCCACCCGCTGGGCCTGTCCACCGGACAGCTGACCGGGACGGCGCCCTTCCAGCCCGGCCAGCCCGAGAGGTTCGAACCAACGGCGGGCCTGCCGCACGGCCTTGCGACGAGGAGTGCCCTCCAGCATCAGCGGCAGGGCGACGTTCTCCTCGGCGGACAGCTCCGGAAGCAGCTGGCCGGACTGGAACACGAAGCCGAATCGCCGACGCCGCAGCGCGCTGAGCCGGTTCTCGGACAGCTGGTCGATCCGCTCCCCGGTCAGCAGGACCTGCCCCTCGTCCGGACGGACGATGCCGGCCAGCGTGTGCAGGAGGGTGGACTTGCCGGATCCGGACGGGCCCATGATCGCCAGTGCTTCCCGGTCGGGGACCTCGATGTCCACGCCCCCGAGGGCGGTGACGCTGCCGTAGGTCTTTGTCAGGCCGTACCCGGCAAGGACGATGTTCATGATGCGGGAGCCCCTCTGATGCTGGAAGTTCCGGTGCCGACCGTGCCGGGCCCTGATCCCGGCGATGGTGACGGTGACGGTGGTGCGGACGGCCGCGCGGTCGCGGCGGCCGGGAGACGCGAGCCCTGCCCGGCCACCGCAGGCCGCTGGTGTCCCGGCGGGCGACGTCCACCGCGTCACGGTGTCCGGCATGCGGAGAGCTCGCACCGGACGCCGCTCGGTCACGGGCGGACGCTCCCCGCCGGGGCGCTGGTCCTCGGCGTGCGCTGTCCACCGCGCCGACGACGTGCCGCGGTCGGTCCCGTACCGCCCCGGGACCGGAGCGGTACGGGGTGGTGGGAGACGCGTCAGGCGTCGGGAGGTGGGCTGCGCGGATTCCATCCTCCGCGTGCCGGGAGCCCCGCGCCTCGGCCGAACGGCCAGGCTCACGCGCCGGCCCACGGCCGCCATCGGCCGAATTGCCGATACGGATGTCCCTTGGGCGTCGGCCTGTCGGCCTGTCGGCCCAGCATGCAGGTGATCGGTCCGGGTGGGGAGCCGGGAGTCAGAGCGCCCCAGCGTGGCTTCCCTGGACCGGCGGCGTATGCCAGGGTTCGCGACCGCAACGGGCCGACCTGGCCGGGGACGCGGGGCGGGAGGTGTTGTGGAGGCGCCGGTCCTCCGTACGGCGACTGTCCCGTCGGCCCGGCGGCGCGCCACCGCCCGGCTCGTGGCCGCGCCCATGAGCCGGGCGGGTGCATGTCGGGGCCGGTCCGATCAAGAGCCGGACCGGCCCTGCGGGGCGGCGCTCCCCTGCTCGGGGCTGTGCCGTCGCGGTGCTGCTGGATCTGTCGGCTACCGCGAGGGGATGGCCGTCGGCGTCAGCCGGACGTGTTCAGCGCGGCGCGGGCGGCGGTGAGTATCGCCTCGGACAGCTCTGTGTCCTTGGTCGCCCTGGCCAGGACCAGTGCCCCCACCATCGTGCACATCCGGCTCAGCCCGTCATCGCCCCCATCGGTGGCCAGGAGCTGTGCGAGTTGCGCGACGCCGTCGCTGTACCGGACCCGGGCGGCGGACCCGCCGTGCCCTCGTGCGATGTCGGTGGCGAGCGCCGCCACCGGGCAGCCCTCCGCGACGGCGTCGCGGTGCTCGACGGACAGGTAGGAGGCGATCGCCTCCTCGCTGAGCCCGCCCTCGGCCGCGGGCTGTCGGTACTCCTGTGCGGCCGCCTCCTGGAAGGCCAGCGCCATGGCTTCCTCGAAGAGGGCTTCCTTGGAGGCGAAGTGCTTGTAGAACCCGCCGTGGGTGAGCCCCACCTCCTTCATCAGGTCGACGACGCTGACCTGAGCCCCTCGCTCCCGGAAGAGTTCGGCGGCGGCCCGCACGACGCGCTGCCGGTTCTCCTGCGCCTGAGCCTGTGACACGCGCCCCATGGTCCGCCTCCCTCTGGATGCCATTCGACATCTATCGTAGAGCGTGATTACATTACAGATGTAATCTATTTTGGCGCTTGGCCGGACGGCCCGCCTGAACAAGGAGTGATCATGGAGCTCAAGGGATCTGTCGCGCTGGTCACGGGTGCCAACCGCGGTCTGGGACGCCACCTCGCGCAGCAGTTGGTGAACGCCGGCGTGAAGGTCTACGCCGCGGCGCGCCGCCCCGAGACGGTGGACCTGGAGGGTGTGACCCCGCTGGGCCTGGACGTGACCGACGAGAACTCGGTGCTCGAGGCCGCCCGTGTCGCCTCGGACGTGACGCTCCTGGTCAACAACGCGGGTATCTCCCTGTACAACCCGCTGATCAGCGGCAGCATGGAGAGCGTGCGCGCCGAGATGGACACCAACTTCTACGGCCCGCTCACGGTGACGCGCGCGTTCGCCCCGATCATCGAGGGCAACGGCGGTGGCGCCGTGCTGAACGTCGCCTCGGTGATCGCCTGGATGCACCCTGCCCAGGCCGGTTCCTACGCCACCTCCAAGGCGGCTGTCTGGGCGATGAGCAACGCGGTGCGTGAGGAGCTCGCCCCTCGCGGCATCGCGGTCTCCGCCCTGTACGTCGGACTCATGGACACCGACATGACCGCCGTGATGCCGCCCGAAGGCAAGTCCGACCCGGCCGAGGTCGCCGCGCAGGCGCTGCGCGCGATCGAGCAGGGCACTCCGGAGGTCCTCGCGGACGAGCTCACCGCGCAGGTCCGGCAGGGGCTGTCGGCCACCCTGGCTGCTCAGGCGTAACGTCCCTGAAGGTCCGCCGCCGGAGCGCTTTCCGGCGGCGGGCAGGGCCTGGAGCCGAACGGCCCGGTGGCCCCTTCGGGAGCGAGTGCCGCCGCATCCACCGTCGATGGATGCGTCGGCCGTCTTCCGATGACGTGACGCGCTTCTGCGCGGAGGAGCGGGACCCTGGGCCCTGGTTCGGACCAGGGCCTGGCAGCGGGGTGATCACAGGCTCACCATCGTGAACCGCTCGTCGTGTTCGCGCAGCCTCTGCATGACGGTGGCGGGTGAAGGTGCCGGCCCTTCGCCGTGCCGGTGGTGATGGCGAGCCGCTCGGCGATGTCGCGCAGGGAGGCTGTGGTGCAGCGGTGCTGTGGTCGTGTGTCCCGTGGGGCGCAGCTGCCCTGCTCGGCTCTGCCGCCGGTCACGGTGTGGTTCTGCGTGGGTCCGCGGTGATGAACAGGGCGGCCAGGACCGCGGTGCCGAGCATGATGCCCAGGGCCCAGCTCGCAGCGACGGCGTAGCCGTGCACGGTGGCGTTCTGAAGGATGTGCGGGCCGCGGTGGTCGGCCAGGTAGGTGCTGGTGGCGCCGGCCGCGATGGTGTTGAGCAACGCGGTGCCGATGGAGGCGCCCGTCTGCTGTGCAGTGTTGACGGTCGCGGCGGCGATGCCCGCGTCGTGAGGGGTGACTCCGCTGGTGGCTGTCGCGACGGCGGGGCCGAGCAGGGTGCCGATGCCGAGTCCGAGGAGCAGCTGGGCGGGCAGGATGACGGCGGTGTAGGAGCTGCGGGGGGTGAGCTGGCTGAGGAGAGCGAGCGAACCGGCCGCCGAGAGCAGACCGGGCACGATGAGCAGCCGAGGCGGCAGTTTGGGGAGCAGGCGGCTGGAGAGCTGGGTCGCCGCCGTCACGTTCATCGCCACCAGTGGGAGCATGGCGAGACCGGTCCTGGCCGCGGAGTAGCCCATCACGGACTGCAGTTGGTAGGTGAGGAAGAGGAACACCCCGAAGAGTCCGAGCGTGGCCAGCGCGACGGTGGCGAGTGCCGCGCCCCGGTTGCGGTCGGTGAGGATCCGCAGCGGAAGGAGAGGGGTACGCAGCCGGGCCTGCGCGATCCCGAACGTCAGGAGCAGGGCCGTGGCCAGGGCCAGGCAGAGGAACGGCCGAGGGGTGTGCCAGCCGTGTTCGCCGGCCACGGAGAACCCATAGACCAGCGCTGCGATGCCACCGCAGCCGGTGAGGGCTCCCAGGACGTCGATTCGTGCGTCTGGGCGTCCGGGCGGATCGGGCAGCGAGGCGATCGCGCCCGACGCGGCCAGCAGGGCGATCGGGATGTTGACGTACATGCACCACCGCCAGTCGAGGCAGCTGGTGATCAGCCCGCCGCCGACCAGGCCGATTCCGCCGCCGGCGGTCAGCACGCCGCTGTAGATTCCGATGGCCCTGGCGCGTTCCGCCGGTCCGGGGAACACCGCCATCAGCAGCGCGAGGGTCGAAGGGGCCGGCAGGGCCGCGAAGAGGCCCTGTCCGGCGCGGGCGGCGATCAGCATCCGGCCGGAGTCCGCCATGCCGGCGAGCCCGGAGGCGACGGCGAAGCCGAGAACACCGACGATCAAGGTGCGCTTACGGCCCAGCCGGTCGGCGATGCGGCCGCCGACCAGGAGCAGCCCGCCGAAGGTCACGGTGTAGGCCGTCACGACCCACTGCCGGCTCGCGTCGGTCATGCCCAGATCCTGTTGGGCGGTGGGCAGCGCGACGGTCACAATGGTCGTGTCCAGCACGATCATCAGCTGGGCGATCGCGAGGACCGCCAGACCCCACCAGCGGCGCGCGTGCAGCCGGGCCGGATCGGCACTTCCCCCACGCGCCGCGCTTTTCGTCCTTTTTCTGTCCGTCTTGTTCGGCATGGTGCACCCCTGGTGCGTCGTGTTCGGGCGCTCGCATCCATTACCTGCCGACAGGTAAAGTTAGCGGCGAAGCGAAGCTAGTCCATTACTTGCCGATCGGCAAGTAATGGAAGGGTTGGCCTTGGCGGGCCGGTCCGCAGGCCGGCCCAGACGACGGCGACGAAGGGACTTCCATGGCAGGCCGCCGTACCGACACCCGTAAGCGCGCCCAGCGCGTAGCCCTTCAGCTCTTCAGTGAGCACGGGTACGACGGCACGTCGCTGCGCATGATCGCGGAACGGTTGGACATCACGAAGGCGGCCCTCTACTACCACTACAAGTCGAAGGAGGAGATCCTGGCCGCCGTACTGGCCGACTTCTCCGCCGCCGTCGCGCAACTCACCGACTGGGGCAAACGGCAGCCCGCAGGACCCGAGACCCGGCGTGAAATGCTGCGCCGTTACGCCGAGTTGACGGCGGGCGGCATCACAGCTGCGGCCCGCTTCACGCAGGACAACGAGCCGGCGCTGCGCGACCAACCGCTCGCGGCCGAGGTGCGGCAGCACGTCACGACGCTCTTTGAACTCCTGGGCGGGCCGGGCGTGCTGTCCCATGGTGGTGACCCTGCCGCATCGCTGCGTGTCCGCCTCGCCATCACCGCACTGCACCTGGCCGGCGAGGAAGCCGACCGGATCGAGTGCGGAGGCCCGGAGCTGATCGAAGCGGCGCTGGGCATTGCCTGCGACTTGATCGATCCGCCGGCCCGGCCGGCCGCCGAGGGTCCTTGACGGCGGTCCTGAAGCCGTCCGACGACCTTCGCCGGTCTGCCGGGCGGGGGTGGCCGTCGCCGCATGCGGCGATCCGAATTGCGCCTGTGATCCTCCCCACGGGCGTTCAAGGGCCGCCAGGGGTGCCCCAGTTGGCAGTGAACTCTTGCCATCCGTCGCCACCGGGCCGGATGGATCGGTATCGCCAACAGGCTCCGAAAGGTCCGGGTACATCGGACGCCTGCCGCGCCTGTCGTCGTGCGCTTATCGTCGTGAGCGCGCACCGGTTGGTTCGACGAGGCGATCGTCGCAGAGCCGGGTGCCGGCCTGCTTGACGTACTTCGACACGGGTGAGACCTCCACGCTCTGCAGTCCGGTCAGGGAACCGATGCGTTCTGCAGTGAACTCGAACAGTGCGTCGAGGTCCCCGAAGTGCGCGACGGCGCCGATGTTCCAGGGCTCGGAGATGGCTGCGGCGAAGACGACCGCGGGTTGCTGCGGGAGTGTGCGGCCCGCGCTTTTCACCGCCGACGGGTGCACACGAAGCCATAGGTGTGCGCGAGTGTGAGAACCCAGGGCCGCTGCCGCGATCTCGACGTCGATGTGGACGACACGGTGCCGGAGCAGAACATCGAGGCGTCGCGACACGCGTCCAGGGGTGAGACCGGCGGCCGTGGCGAGATCGACGAGACTGGCGCGGCCGTCCGTGGCCAGCGCACCGAGCATGCTCTCGTCCTCGGGGGTGAGGCGCAGTGGCTCGCGAGGGGCGACCGGGGACTCGGTGAAAGGGGGCTCGCCGTTCCCCAGCGCTGCTTGCCCCGTGGGGGACAGCGCGCCCTGCAGGGCGGACCATTGGTGGCCGCGGCCCCCGAGGAACTGACGAGCATGGCGAAGGCGTTGATGTCGATCACCGCGGCCGTGCGGGGAAGCCGCTGCCCCAATCGAGGAGAGCGTCCCCTTGCTGGTGGACGTCCTGCTCTCCCGACTGGGTACGCCCGGCCTGGCCCACCTGGACCGCTTCGGCAACGTCGTCCCTTGGTAGCCCTGCCGCACCCCTGAGACCCTGCCGACAGGCGGCCTACTCGACGCGGGCGTCCGGCCGTCGCGCGTTCGTGTGCCGGGCGACGACGGTCGTCGTCTCCCCGGTCGGCAGGTGGCGCCGGTAGGCCAGCAGCACCGATGTCCCGCACAGCAGGGCCAGGACGACCAGGGCGAGCAGCAGGACCGTCGTGCTGAAGGGCGGGGTGACGGCGGCCAGGACCATCGGGGTGAGAAAGCCCGTGTAGGCGAGTGTGTAGAAGACGCCGGTGAGGCCTGCGAGATCGCGTGGGCCCGCGATGCGCTGCACTTCGAGCAGCCCGCTGACCAGACCGGTGCCGATGGCGCAGCCCAGCACGAGCGCGGCGGCGACACCCAACAACGGGGACTGCCAGTACTGGGCTCCGGTCATCACCAGGATTCCGGCGGCGGTCAGGAAGAGGAAGACCACCAGGCCCCGGGCCGAGGAGGGCGTGTCGATTCGTTTCGCCCACGGCTGGACCAGCGCGGCCACTCCCAGGGTCAGCCCCGTCAGCGCGGTGGCGTACGCCAGGCCCCAGTGGCCGGTGGCATCGGAGAGGAGCACCGGGAGGTAGCCGTAGGCGAGCGCGGCCGAGGCGAACAGCCACGGCGCGGCGATCGCGACCACCCGGACGAAACGCCTGTGCCCGGCGGCCGGAACACGCAACTGCCTGCGCAGTGGTCCTCCCAGACCGCCCGGACTGGTTTCCGGAACCCGCCGGACCAGCCACAGGAACGGAACGGCGACCGCCATCTGCAACAGGAACGGCAGCACCTCGGGCCGAGGCCCCCACTGTGCGAGCGATCCGGCCGCCAGGGCGCCCAGCCCGGAGCCGAGGGTGAACGCGGTCGAGGCACGGCGGGCGCCCGCGCCGGCATCGGCGTCGGTGTCGTGGGGCGGTTGGGAAAGTTCCTTGAGCCAGCTGTTGCCCACCGCCATGGCGATACCGACCGTCACGCCTGACAGCAGGCGCCCGATGAACAGCGGGACGGAGCCGAGGGGGCCGAGGGCGAGCACGGCGCCCGCGGCCAGGGCGGTCAGGATTCCCACCGTCATCACGGGGCGGCGCCCGTGCCGGTCCGACAGGGCGCCGGACAGCAGCAGAGCGGGTGCCAGGCCGCCCACATAGACGCCGAGCAGCAGGTTCACCAGCAATGTCGAGTAGTGATCGTGCTGTTTGTACATCAGCAGCAGCGGACTGAACTGATTGCCGCACCAGCTCATGGCGAAGATCGCACCGAACACGGTGCGCCACGGCTGACGGGACCGAACGCGCTCCGGCCCGCTTCCGCGCTCGCCGGCGTGCTCTCGTCCAGCGCGGGACGGACCCGCGGTCGCCGAGCTCACAGTGCCCCCTGGTGCCGTGCCACGTGCCGGGCCAGAACCTCGCTGTAGCCCGACGCGTCCTTGCCGGACAGGCATCCCAGCAGCTTGTGGTGGTCGTCCAGTACTTCCGGAAGGTGCTGCGGTTGCGTCGTCAGCAGCTGATGACGCAACCGCTGCTGACGGTCGCGCAACAGCGTGAAGAAGTGCACGGCTATCGCGTTGTCCGAAGCCAGTACCACCGCCGAGTGAAAGGCGTCGTCCGCCGCGACGAACGCTTCCACGTCCCCCGCGTCCAGATGGCGCCGTTGCTGCTCCAGGGTTCGCGTCAGCGTCCGGACCACATCCTCGGAGGGGCCGCCCTCCCCCACGACACGCCGGGCGGCGGCCCCTTCCAGAACCTGACGCATCTCCAGTACGTCCTGGGCCTCGCGCGGGGCGATGGGCGTGACCACGGCGCCTCGGCGGCCGGCGAGATCCAGCAGGCGCTCACTGCTCAGTCGGAGAAAAGCCTCGTGTGCGGGGGTCCGGCTGATGCCGAGGTCCTCACTGATCTCGCTCTCCGTGACCAGCTGTCCACCGGGGAGTCGGCCGGTGATGATCGCCTGCTTGATGTGGTGATACGCGTGCTCCGCCGCGGAGCGAGATCCGGATATGGATGCCATGAACACGTATCTTTGCATGCATGCATCGATGCATGCAAAGGACGGCAGGCGTGCGTGGCCGGAGTCACAATCTTCGCGAACCCCCTGCCGGCGGTCGGCTCTCAAAGTGCCGTGGCAGACGACACACCGAGCGCGGGGAGGACGACGGCATCCATGTAGGACAGGAGAAACTCCTGTGTGGGTGGCAGTTCGTCGAGCATCGCGCGGGCCACGACGCACCCCACGAACATGTGAGGCACGTAGGGGATGGCCGGGTTCTCCGCATCGATCTCCGCCCGGTCCACAGCGCGCTGTATGACTCGGCGAACGTGCGCGACCTCCGGACCGATGACCCCTTCGTGGAACGCCGTCAGCAGATCCGTATTCGAGTGGATGGCGATGGACAGGGCTCGCATCAGTGCGTGGTTGTGTGCCCTGGTCGCGTCGTCCTCGCTGGTGACGTAGGCGTGCAGATCGTCTCGAAGGGACCCGGTGTCGACGGGGACGCAGGGGCCTGACCGTGTGGCGCACCGCAGGGCCGCCGCCACCAGTCCCGCTTTGCCGCCCCACCGGCGGTACAGCGTGGCCTTGCTTGATCTGGTGCGGGCCGCCACCGCGTCCATGGTGAGAACGTCGTACCCGACTTCTCCGAGCAGATCGAGGACGGCTGTCTGTACTTCGGCCACACGCTGAGGCTTCAGTCGAGTACTTCCGGCCGCTGCGCCCATGGCCATGGCATTTCCCTTCGCCGTGCTTCCGGCCGCATGGGTGAATGACGACCGGACGGCCCGGGGCCGCTGTGCGGCTCTGCTTCAGCGGCCCCGGGATGCGGTCTTCCTTTCAGTTGGCCTGAGCCGTGCGCCTCGTGACGGTCTCCACGGCGTCGCCGGCCGGTCGCTTCCAGTCGCCCGTGACAGATGTGTCGCCGGCCTCCTCGGCGAGGCGCTCCATGCCACTGGTCGTCTTGAGCGGCTTCTCCTTGATGAACAGGACGGCGATGAGAGCGAGCAGCGCGAACGGTGTGGCGACCAGGAACAGGTCGCCGGTCGCCACGCCGTAGGCGTGCTCAACGATGGTCCGCATCGCGGGGGGCAGAGTCGCCATCTCCGAAACACCGTGACCGGTTGACTGACCGGCGGCAGAAGTGCCCGCCCCCTTGAGGCTCTTGGTGATCTCGGAGGTGACCCGGTTGGCGAGGATCGCGCCGAGCACGCTGGTGCCGATGGTGCCGCCCATGCTGCGGAAGAACGACAGTACGGAGGTGGCGGCGCCGAGTTCGGCGGCCGGAACGTCGTTCTGGGCGGCCAGCACCAGGTTCTGCATCAGCATGCCGACGCCGATCCCGAGCACCGCCATGTAGACGCTGAGCAGGCCGAAGTGGGTGTCGGCGCTGATCGTGGAGAGCAGCGCGAGGCCGACGGCCATGACCGCGGAGCCCGCGACGAGATAGATCTTCCACTTGCCGGTGGCGCTGATGAGCTGCCCGGCGACCGTCGAGGAGACGAGCAGGCCGAGGATCATGGGCAGGCTCATCAGACCGGCGGCGGTGGCCGACTTGCCCAGGGAGACCTGGAAGTACTGCGAGAGGAAGACGGTGCCGCCGAACATGGCCACACCGACGAACAGGCTGGCCACCGTGGTCAGCGTCACGGTGCGGCTGCGGAAGATCTTCAGCGGGACGATCGGCTCGGCGGTCCGTGACTCGACGCAGACCGCGGCGCCCAGCAGCAGTACCCCACCCGTGGCCAGAGCCGCGGTCTGCCAGGAGGCCCAGTCGAACTGGTTACCGGCCAGGGACACCCAGATGAGCAGTGCGCAGATGCCCGTGACGATCAGGAGGGCACCCAGGTAGTCGATCCGCACATCCCGGCGACGGGGCGCGGGCAGCTTCAGCGTGCGCTGCAGCAGCACGATAGCCAGCAGGGCGAAGGGGATGCCGATGAAGAAGCACCAGCGCCAGCCGAGCCAGGAAGTGTCGACCAGCACGCCACCGATCAGCGGGCCGGCCACGGTGCCGACGGCGAAGACGGCGCCGAAAATACCGGAGTACTTGCCCAGCTGACGGGGCGGGATGATGGCGGCCATGACGACCTGGGCGAGCGCGGTGAGACCGCCGGCGCCGATGCCCTGGGCCACCCGGCTGAATATCAGCAGTCCGACATCGTGGGAGAAGCCGGCCAGCAGGGAGCCGACGATGAACATGCTCAGCGAGAGCTGAAGGAGCAGCTTCTGGTTGTAGAGGTCGGACAGCTTGCCCCACAGCGGCACTGTTGCCGTCATGGCCAGCAGTTCGGCGGTGACGACCCAGGTGTAGGAGGACTGGCTGGCCCCGAGGTCGGCGATGATCCGGGGCAGCGCGTTGGCCACGACCGTGCCCGCCAGGATGGCGACGAACATTCCGGCCATCAGACCGGACATGGCCTGGAGTATCTGGCGGTGGGACATGGAGGTGGGGGACGCCTCTTCCGGCGTCGCTGGTGAGTTCACGGTCTCTCTCTCACATGGAAACGGCGGTTCGTGTGTGCGCCGGGTCAGTGCCGCACGGCACTGCTGGACGGTGTCGACAGTCCTGCGGCGAGATAATCGAGCGTCTCCTGGAAGACGTCGGTGAAGGTGGTGTCCTTCTGCCGGGTGGACCAGTGCTCGAAGGCGACGCGGACGGCTGTCGCCGCGACGGCGGCAAGCAGGTGCGGATACAGCTCCAACGCGGACCTGCGGCCTTCCTCGTCAAGGACGTGCGGTGCCGATCGGTCGCCGGAAGGTGCGTGCGCGTCGGCTGCGATGCGTTCGCTGAGGGCTTCGGCCAGGCCGAGTTCGTCGTTCGCGTGGATGCTGAGGGCGCGCACGAGGAGACGCGGTGACCCGCGCAGCACCGTGGCGTGAAGATTCCACAACTGGTGCTGCTGCTCCGCCTCCGCCAACTCGGCGGCCAGGGCGTCGCGCAGCGCTTCGAGCGGGGACAGTGCGGATGGTGCGTCGAGCACGGCCTGCCGGACGCGGGCACTGGACTCCGCCCCGATCATGACGAACACGTCGTCCCGGGAATCGAAGTAGTTGAAGAACGTGCGCGGTGACACGCCCGCTGCATCGCTGATCGCTTCGACGGTGACGTTCTCCGCGCCCTGCTCCACCGCGAGACGCACCGCCGCTTCCACGAGCGCGGCTCGTGTCGCGCGCTTCTTGCGTTCGCGCAACCCGTCCGTCGCGTGGCTCTCTGCTCCCATATTTTGCATAGTACGAAAAAATGCAGAGCATGTAAAAATCTTCGAGACGTGGCGGTGAAGGGTCCGGAGGGCCGGCCGGGGGAAGGCACCCCGGACCTCCTCGTCGCGTCCAGCTGGGTCAAGGCCATCTGGGATGTCGACGCCGGAGCGCAGGGGTACAGCCACCTCATCGACTCGCTGTAGACGGCCGGGTCGAGTACTGGGTCCGCACAGACCGGAACCGCGTACATCCCGCCCGCCCGTGACTTCCCCAGCCTTGGCCGGCATCACCCTGAACCAGCACAACCTCCTCCGCATGATCGCGGCCGGGTCCGAGGGACCCGCTTCAGGCCGCTCGGTACCGTTCTCGGTACGGCCCGCGACAACGGCGTCACGCTCGGCCCGGCGCGCTACGTGGACCTGATGAACAACCGGGCGGGCATCAGCAGCGTCGACACCCCTCCGGCCCGGCCGTGCGGACTTCCGGCCACGGTGTCTTCGAGACCGCCCGATAAGCGGCCGCCCTGGTTACCAGCGCACGGGCACGGTCTCCAGCCCGCCGACGAGCAGGCCGTCGAGCCGCCTCAGTTCGTCGACCGGCACCGCCAGGCGAAGAGTGGGGAGCCTGCGCAGCAGGGCTTCGAGGGCCACCTGGAGTTCGGTACGGGCCAGGGACTGGCCCAGGCATGAATGCGGTCCGGCGCCGAAGGCCAGGTGCGGGTTGGGGGCGCGGGTGAGGTCCATCTCCTCCGGTTCGGTGAAGTGGCGTTCGTCGCGGTTGGCGGCCGACAAGCTGCAGAAGACGGTGCTGCCGCCGCGCAGCACCTCCCCGTCGACGGCGACATCCTCGGTGAGGTACCGGCGCAGGCCGAAGCCGGAGTTGGCGTCGAAGCGCAGCGCCTCGTCCACCGCGGTGCGTACCAGGGAGGGGGCTTCCAGCAGCCGTTCCCAGCGGGTGCGGTCGGCCAGCAGCATCGCCACCATTTTGCCGATCATGTTGGTGGTCGTTTCATGCCCGGCGACCAGAAGTCCCATCCCGGTGCCGACCAGTTGTGTGTCGGAGAGGCTCTCGTCGGCTTCACCGCTGTCCTTGATCAGCGTGCTGAGCAGATCGTCCTGCGGTTGGTCGCGTTTGGCCGCGATGAGATCCGACATGTACCGCACGAACTCGGTCTGGGAGGCGCCGGTCTCGTCCGCACGGTAGCGGCTGACGTTGAGGAAGGCGTTGGACCAGTGGGAGAAACGGCCCCGGTCCTCGACGGGAACGCCCAGGAGATCGCAGATCACGTAGACCGGCAGTGGGAAGCCGACGCTCGCCTTGAGGTCGGCGGGCCGACCCTGTTCGATCATGTCGTCGATGAGCGAGTCCGCGATGGTCGCCATGGCTGGGCGGAGCGCCATCACGCGCTTCACCGTCAGGTGCTTGCTGATCAGTCGGCGCCACCGCATGTGAGGTTCACCCTTGTCGGCGCCGATCAGGCTCGGATCGCCGTCGGCGACGGGGCCGCCCGCGCCTTCGGGGGCGATCCTGGCCGCGTCGTCCTCGGCGGTGGGGCGGGCGAAGCGAGGGTCGGACAGGAGAGTCCTGACATCGTCGTACCGGGTCAGGTATGTGGCCTTGTCGCCGCTGGGGAGTTCGACGGTCGCCGCTGGACACCGTCGGCGCAACTCGCCCCATTCGGCCGGGGCCTCCAGCGGTCCGTCCGAGGGCAGGGGCAGGCGCATGAACTGTTCGGTCGTGCTCATCCGACATCTCCTTGTGCAGTGGGGGAGGAATCGATGTGGCGGGTAGAGCGGTTCGTCCCGGTGGGGAGGGACGGTGACGGCGAGTCAGGTCGATCGACGCGTCTGCGTGACCCGGGGTTACTCCACGGACGTCTGAGATCCGAGCGCGGAGCCTGCCGTAGGCCGTGAGGACTGGTGCGCGGACCGCAAGGGGATCTCGCTCGGTCGATCTTCGGTGGCGTTGATCGGGAGTTGTTCCACGGATGTGCCGGGCACCGCCTCGAAACCCCCTTCAGGTCTGGGAGGCGCCGCTGCGAGGAGTGCGGTGGTCGTGGTGATCAGGTCGGCGAGGAAGATCTGTTCGCCGGTGAGGTGTTCCGCACCGTCCAGAGTGCGGCGGGCGCGGTCCGCCAGAGCGGCGCCGATCAGTGTCAGGGCCAGATCGAGGCGTTCCCTGCGCAGCGGTTCGGGAAGGGAGTCCGGCAGCGCCTGCTCCATCCGCTGGATGACCTCCCAGTGGAGACTGCCGCGCAGCATCGGGTGGGGGACGCGGGTGCGGATGCCGCTCTGGTGGCTGAGCTGGGCCGCGATGCACAGTCGGCGCTGCCCGCATCGGTCGGCCAGCTCGCCGGCCTGCGCGAGTACGAGCACGCTGACGGCATCCCGTCCCGACAGCCCCTCTGCGGTACGCGCCCCGTTGTCACCGAGGGCGGTCGCGACGAGGCGGGCCAGCGCGATGTCGGTGGAGTGGTGGTGGAGAGCCATCACCGCGTCGAGCAGACCACCCCGTGACCCGAAGTGGTACTGCACGGCTGACGGATTGCTCTGCCCGGCCAGGCGCACGATGTCCCGGAGCTGCCCCCGTCCACACCGTCTCCGGCGAAGACCTCCTCGGCGGAACGGAGGAGTTTCTCGCGTGTCTGAGATCCTGCGGCGTTCGTCGTCCGCGGCATCCTCACATGTTAATGCCGGGCATTAGCGGTGGGATGTGACATGGCACTCACCGTTCGTGGGCAGGCCGTCGAGGGACGTCCCTGCCCGCAGGGCCACGGCTGCGCGGACCGTCCGGCCTGTTCGCCTGTCAGGGGGCGAGACCGGACGGTCCGCGCTCACGCCGCGCGAGCCGGTCGGTCAGGCCGTGCCGGCTGCCCGCGAGGTGGTCTCCCAGTCCGCCCAGGTCTGTTGCCGCTGGGCGTAGACGGTCTGGGCGACGTCGTACGCCACGCCCGACAGGAGTAGGCGGAGGGGAGGGCTGTCCGAGTCGACCACGTCCAGGAGCGCCTGGTTGGTGGTGTCCGCGGCGGGGGAGGGCGGTGCCTGCTTGATCATCTGGGTCCTCGCGTCATGCATGGTGCGGTAGACGGGGAGCTGTTCCGAGCGGACCGCGGAGGTGGTGCCCCAGTCGGTGGCGTATCCGCCGGGCTCGACCAGGGTGACCTTGATGCCGAACTGGGCGACCTCCTGGGACAGGGTCTCGGAGAAGCCTTCGAGGGCCCACTTCGAGGCGTGGTAGATCCCGAGGCCGGTGAAAGCCGCCACGCCGCCGATGCTGGAGATCTGCACGATGTGACCGCCACCCTGCTCGCGCATCAGCGGGACGGCGGCCTGGGTGACCCACAGGGCGCCGAACACGTTGGTTTCGAGCTGGGCGCGGGCCTCGGCCTCGCTGACCTCTTCGACGGCTCCGAAGTGCCCGTAACCCGCGTTGTTCACCACGACGTCGAGCCGGCCGAAGTGGGCGTGGGCCTGCTCCACCGCCCCGAAGGCCGCAGCACGGTCGGTCACGTCGAGCTCGAGCGGGAGAACCGCCTCGCCGTACTTGCCGACGAGATCCTTGAGGGCGCTGACGTCGCGGGCGGTGGCCGCCACCTTGTCACCGCGCTCCAGGGCCGCCTCGGCCCAGCTGCGCCCGAAGCCGCGGGATGTGCCGGTGATGAACCAGGTCTTGCTCATGAGGATGCTTCCTTCCCGCACCGTGCTCACGCGGCGCAGACAGGGGGTTGGTCGGGGTCAGACGTGAGGGGACCCCAGCCCGTGACTCGCCTGTTGGAAGCAGGCGCGGGCCAGTTCGAGCAGATGGTCGAACCCGTCGTCGGGCGACCAGGTGGTGTAGGCCGTCGTCATCACCGCCTGGGCGATGTTGACGAGCAGAGCTGTTTCCACCTCGGCTCCGCCGGGCGCACGTGAGGTGGCCCAGTCGTGCAGCTCGGTCACGAACAGCTCGCCGTGGCCGTGCATCGACTCGGCCAGCCTCGGTGAGGCCGCCTTGAGGCGCTTCTGCACCGCGAGCCGGTCCGAGAAGCTGGCCAGGTATCCGAGGAGAACCGCCTGCAAGGACGACCACAGTGGTTCGTCCTCAGGGCGCTCGCTCATCAGCAAGCGCCAGACATGGGGTGCCCGGGGGTCCGGGGCGAAGACGATGGCTTCCTTGGTGGGGAAGTAGTTGAACAGGGTGCTGCGTGAGACGTTCGCGGCCGACGCGATCTCGTCGACGCTGACCGCCTCGTATCCGCGTTCGTCGATGAGGCGCAGCGCGGCGGAACGGATCGCTCGCCAGGTTTCGAGCTTCTTCCGCTCGCGCAGGCCCAGACCTTCGGTGTCTGCCACGGCATCACCGTAGAGAATAGTTGGACTCCGTGCAACTTTGGCCGGGGTTCAGATTTCCGGAGGTGTGTCCCGCCGGGCAGGCGCGCCAGACGGTGGACAACAACCGGCAGTTGGCGGGTCCTCGGGGGGTGGTCTCAGGGGGACAGTGCCTCCACGGGTGACCTCGGTCATCCCCGTTCGCGGAGCGAGCCCCGCCGCCGTCCCGGTCGCGGGGCCCCATGAGCCGTCGCCGAACCACGCGAGGAACACACATGAGTCAGGAATTCGAGTCGCACCGGACACAGCAGTCGCAGCGCTTCGCGCCGTCGGCGTCCGTGGCGGCCACCGCCAACGTGACCGCGAGCACCTATGCGCAGGCCGAGGCGGACCGTCTCGGCTTCTGGGCGATGCAGGCCGGGCGCCTGTCGTGGGCGGTGGAGCCGACGCAGGTTCTGGACTGGTCGAGGGCGCCGTTCGCCGAGTGGTTCGCCGACGGCCGGCTCAATGTCGCGTACAACTGCGTGGATCGCCACGTGGAGGCCGGGAACGGCGACCGCGTCGCCCTTCTCTTCGAGGGCGAGCCGGGTGACACCCGTGCTCTCACCTACGCGGATCTGCAGCGGGAGGTCTGCAAGACGGCGAACGCGCTGGCCGAGCTGGGCGTGCGGGCAGGGGACCGGGTCGCGATCTACCTGCCGATGATCCCGGAGGCGATCGTCGCGATGCTCGCCTGCGCCCGTCTCGGCGCCCCGCACTCGGTGATCTTCGGCGGCTTCTCCGCGGACGCCCTGGCCACCCGGATCGAGGACGCGGACGCCTCCGTCGTCATCACCGCGGACGGCGGTTACCGGCGCGGCAAGCCGTCCGCCCTCAAGCCCGCCGTGGACGACGCGCTGACCAGGCGGGGCAACACCGAGCGGGTCCGACGGGTCCTGGTGGTCCGCCGCACCGGCGAGCCCACGCCCTGGGACGCGGAGCGCGACGTGTGGTGGCACGACCTCGTCGACGCGCAGCCGGACGAGCACACCGCGGAGGCCTTCGAGGCCGAGCATCCGCTGTTCATCCTGTACACCTCGGGCACGACGGGGAAGCCGAAGGGCATCCTGCACACCACCGGGGGCTATCTGACCCAGACGTCGTACACCCACCACGCCGTGTTCGACCTCAAGCCGGAGACCGACGTCTACTGGTGCACGGCCGACATCGGCTGGGTCACCGGTCACTCGTACATCGTCTACGGCCCGCTCAGCAACGGCGCCACCCAGGTGCTCTACGAGGGAACCCCCGACACCCCGCACCGGGGACGCTGGTGGGAGATCGTCGAGAAGTACGGGGTCACGATCCTGTACACGGCGCCGACGGCGATCCGTACCTTCATGAAGTGGGGCGACGACATCCCCGCCAAGTACGACCTGACCTCCCTGCGGATCCTCGGCTCGGTCGGCGAGCCGATCAACCCGGAGGCCTGGCTCTGGTACCGCAGGCAGATCGGCGCCGACCGGACGCCGGTCGTCGACACCTGGTGGCAGACCGAGACGGGTGCCATGATGCTCAGCCCGCTGCCGGGCGTCACCGCGACGAAGCCCGGTTCCGCCCAACTCCCGGTGCCCGGCATCGCCGCCGCCGTCGTGGACGACGAGGGCCGCGAGGTGACGGGCGGCACCGGCGGCTACCTCGTCCTCACCGAGCCGTGGCCCTCGATGCTGCGCACCGTCTGGGGCGACGACCAGCGTTACCTCGACACCTACTGGTCCCGGTTCCCGGGCCGCTACTTCGCCGGGGACGGGGCCAGGAAGGACGAGGACGGCGACATCTGGCTCCTCGGGCGCGTCGACGACGTCATGCTGGTCTCCGGTCACAACATCTCCACCGCCGAGGTGGAGTCCGCCCTGGTGGCCCATCCCAAGGTGGCCGAGGCCGCCGTCGTGGGCGCCACGGACGCCACGACCGGCCAGGCCATCTGCGCCTTCGTCATCCTGCCGGACGGGGTGAGCGAGGAGGACGGCCTCGTCGAGGAGCTGCGGGCACACGTCGCGAAGGAGGTCGGCCCGATCGCGAAGCCGCAGCGGATCCTCGTGGTGGACGAACTCCCCAAGACCCGCTCGGGCAAGATCATGCGCCGCCTGCTGCGGGACGTCGCCGAGAACCGGGACCTGGGCGACGTGACCACGCTCACCGATTCCTCGGTCATGGCCATGATCCAGTCCAAGCTGCCGACCGCTGCGGCCGAGGACTGATCGGGATGCCAGGACAAGGAAAGGAGGGACCATGCGGATCGTTCTGATGGGGCCACCCGGAGCGGGCAAGGGCACCCAGGCCCGCATCCTGTCCCAGCGGCTCGCTGTGCCGGCCGTCTCCAGCGGCGACCTGTTCCGCTCCCATATCGGTGCGGGCACCGAGCTCGGGCGTCTGGCCAGGAGTCACACCGAGGCGGGGACCCTGGTCCCCGACGAGCTGACGGTCGCCATGATGACGTCCCGCCTCGACGAGGCGGACGCGGACGAGGGGTTCGTCCTCGACGGCTTCCCCCGTACGTACGGACAGGCCGAGCTTCTCGACGGCGCGTTGGCCGCCCGGGACATCACGCTCGACGCGGTGATCGCCCTGGACGTGTCCGGGGACGAGGTCGTACGCCGGCTCAGCGGGCGGCGGGTCTGCGGGAAATGCGGCGCGACGGCGCACGTGACGTTCGCCCCGCCGCGTACGCCGGGACGCTGTGACAGGTGCGGAGGCGCGCTGGCCCGGCGGAACGACGACGCGGAGGAGACGGTTCTGCGTCGTCTGTCCGTGTACGCCGAGCAGACCGTTCCGGTCCTGGACAGGTACCGAAGCCGACGAAAGCTGATCCGGGTGGGTGCCACGGGCACCACCGAGGAAGTGACCGACCGTCTGTTCGACTCGTTGTCGGCGGGACAGCGCTGACGTCCCGATCCCGCTCCAGGTGAGGCGCGCGGCACGCGTGCGGCGGCCGGCTCACACCTGGGCGGGATGGTCACGCAGCCGCCGCAGGAGCAGCGAGAGGTCGAGGCGGCGTCTGCCCTCAGGGGTGGTGATCGGGAAACCGAGCCGCTTCTCGGCCTGCTCCAGGCGCGCGGCGAGCGTGCTGTGGTGACGATGGACGACCGCGGCCGCCTTGCGGACCGAATCGGTGTCGCAGAACGCCACCAGCACCTGGAGGGTCTCGCCGCCGCCGGGCTCCGCGGCGATGCGGTCCAGCGCCGCGACGTCTGAGACCGTGGCGATGTCCTCGGGGCGCAGACGTTCCGCGAGCACGGCCAGGGCCCCCAACTCGCTCCAGCTGACCACGGGGCACGAAGCCCGGGTGAAGCGCACCGCGGTCTGCGCACGCCGCCACGCCGCGGGTGCTTCGATGGCGGGGACGGCGAGAGCGACACCGGCCCGGAACCGCCCGTCGAGGCCGTCGACGGTTCGAGCGGTGACGATCGCGTGCAGTTTGCCCAACTCGGTCGTGTGGCCGCCGAGCAGGCGGGCGGCCTGCCCTGCCTGTTCCGTCGTGGCCCGAACGGCCAGCACGGTCAGCGTCTCCGTCGGCCGTTCGCCCAGGAGCCGCAGTGCCCGGGAGCGCTCCGCCTCGCCCGCGCTCTCCGCCAAAGCGAGTTCGACCAGCGCCGCGTCGCCGAGTTCGGTCGGCGGCACCGCCGAGTGCTCCAGGAGCACGGAAGCCGCCAGGGCGAACCGTTCGATCAGGATGTCGTCGAGCGGAAGGGCCGGTCCCGGACGGGCGAGCCACACCAGGCTGCCGCCGGGCAGTCGGCGCACGGCCGCCTGCCCCGGAACCGAACCGATGTCCGGGGCGATCCCCAGGGGGCACTCGGCGAGCTTCGACGCCTCTCGGGTGAGTACCTCGACGGCGACCCGTCTGGCCATGAGTTCGTCGAAGAACCGGATGACACGGACGGCGTTCTCCGCGTCGGCGTCGAGCGCGGAGAGCCTGAGCAGCAGACCCCTCATGGGCCTCAGATTACGACACCGCCAGGTGGCGGCTCGCAACGCGTATCTGTCCGACACCTGACGGAGTGTGCCGAGGACCGGGCCGACGCATACTCGACCCCACCCGCACCGCAGCACAGCACGTCGAGGAGCCGAGATGACCTACGCGTACGATCCCGAGATCGCGCCGTGGATCCCGATGATGCCGCAAGGGCCGTTCACGGACTTCAGAGCCATGCGGGCGCTGGGCGCGGAATCGGTCAGCACCGGGCTGCCGCCCTATGAGGCGGAGATCGAGATGGTGAGCCGCGACACCACCGTCCCGGGGCAGGCCGGCGCTCCCGAGGTGCGGATCCGCGTCTACGCGCCGGCCGAGCGCGAAGGGCTTCTGCCCGGCCTGCTCTACATCCACGGCGGCGGGTTCATCATGGGCAGCATCCCGGAGTTCGACGCCACCGCGACGCGGATGGCCGCCGAGGTCGGCGCGGTCGTGGTGTCCGTCGATTACCGGTTGGCGCCGGAGGACCCGTTCCCGGCGGGACTGGAGGACTGCTACTCCGCGCTGGTGTGGATGGCGGAGTCGGCCGGCGAACTCGGCGTCGACCCCGACCGGATCGGTGTCGCGGGGGAGAGCGCGGGCGGCGGACTCGCCGCCGCGCTGGCACTCCTCGCCCGCGACCGGGGCGGTCCCGCCCTGTGCTTCCAGTACCTGGCCGTCGCCGAACTCGACGACCGGCTGGACACACCGTCGATGGTGGACTACGACGACGTCCCGCTCTGGAACCGGTCGGCAGCCGAGGTCAGCTGGGACTGCTATCTCGGCGAGGGCCGTCGCGGCACCGCGGACGTACCCCCCTATGCCGCTCCGGCACGGGCCCAGGACCTGTCGGGCCTGCCGGCGGCCTTCGTCACCGCATGCCAGTACGACCCGCTGCGCGACGAGGACCTCGCCTACGCGCTGCGTCTCGCCCATGCCGACGTTCCCACGGAATTCGTCCTCTACCCGGGAGTCATCCACGGAGGTCTGATCCCGGAGTCCGCCGTGAGCGTGCGTATCACGGCCGACATGATCGCGGCACTGCGCCGCGGTCTCGGCGTGGGAACCAAGTAGGGCTCGGCGCACCGCTCACCGGGCCACAGGCGCCACCCAACGCCACGGGCGGGCGCCACCCCTTGGCATGACTCTCTGTAGTGGTCATGTCGCTTCAAGTCCGCAACTCCCTGATCAGGTCTCAACCCGCGAAGAATTACGGAGACAGTCATGACCGACAGCACCGCAGCGACACCGCGCACCCGGCCGCCGGCCCCGGCAAGCGTCAGCGAGGTGGCTCAGCAGTACCTCTCCATGCCGAACCCCTTCGACGAGGACGCCGAGCCCGCGCTCGACGACACCGAGGGCTGGCTGCGTGTGATCGCGGAGCGGGAGGCACCGGTCCGCGCGATGTTCGAGGCGTCGGTGCCGTCGGAGCAGGTCCTGAGCCGTGTCAGGACCGAGATCGCCGGGGTGCCCACCTACGTCCTGTGTCCGTCCCACGTCGCGGACGACACCGAAGCACCGCTCTTCCTGGAGATCCACGGCGGCGGCATGTACATGTGCGGCGGCGACCTGGCCTGGATGATGACGGCTGAGAAGTCGGCGGCGCGCAAGGGCATCACGTGGGCGCCCGACTTCCGCAACCCGCCCGCGCATCCCTATCCGGCCGCGCTCGAGGACTGCCTCGCCGTGTACCGGCAGGCGCTGGAGGAGCGCCCACCAAGCAAGATCATCGTCAGCGGTGGATCGGGCGGCGGGAACCTCGCGGCGGCCATGTTGCTGCGGGCCAAGGACGAGGGACTTCCGATGCCCGCGGCAGTGCTCCTGCTGACCCCGGAGCTGGACCTGACCGAGTCGGGAGACTCCTTCCAGACCAACGCGGGCGTCGACTACCTGAAATCGCTCATGCAGGCCAATCTCCTCTACGCGAACGGCCACGACCTGACACACCCGTACCTCTCACCTCTGTTCGGGGACCTGGCCGGGTTCCCTCCCACCTTCCTGCAGACGGGTACACGCGATCTGTTCCTGTCCAACACGGTACGGATGCACCGCAGGCTGCGGGCTGCCGGGGTGGAGACCGAACTCCATGTGTTCGAGGCCATGCCACATGGCAGTTTCGGCGGTCAGGCACCTGAGGACCGGGACATGGCCGAAGAGATCCAGAGGTTCGAAGAGCAGCACCTGGGTCTGAACCCCAGCTGAACATGTCCGCTGAACAGGTGATCGGCCGACGAGCCGGCCACCCGGTTCAAGGGCGCCCCCATCGCCTGGCGAAGCCCGGCGTCCACACGGCAGGTCTGGAAAGGGCCAGGCCGCCGAGGGCGCCGGGATTCGCGTAGGGGGGCACGCGGCTGCGCCCGCTTCGGCACCCCTCTCGTCTGTAAAGCCCCTCAAGGGCGGACGAGTTGCCGTGCATGCCGACGGGGCCCGCACGGACCGGCGGGCCGAGCCATGAGGGAACGCCGCGCGCCCCCGCACCCGCCACATGGCGGCAGCAGCGGCCGAGCCTCGCGCCATCTGCGGGTTCCGGCCCCTCCGCCCCCGGCCCACAGTGGATCCCACCGACCGCACCCCCACGTTCCCGAAGGAGAGAACGATGGCCAACGAGACAGCAGCGGACATCCTCGGCCCCGTGACCACGCGGCCCCCGATGGACCCGGAGCTCGCACCCGTAGCGGAGGCGATGCACCCGTTCGTGCTTCCTCTCAGCGACGAGACTCTCCCGGAGGCCAGGCGGCGGGTCGCCGAGACGACCGGCGAGCCCGGGACGGTCCTGACCGTGGGCGGCAGGGTGCGAGTGGAGGAACGCCAGGTGCCCGGTCCGGCCGGGCAGCCCGACATCGCCGTGCTCATCCTCAGCCCGGCGGAGGAGCGGGGCCCCAAGGCAGGCATCCTGCAGATCCACGGCGGCGGGATGGTCGCCGGGGACGCTTCGATGGGCCTGGACACAGTGCTGCCGTTCGTCGCCGAGGGCTCCGCGGTGGTGGTTTCGGTCGAGTACCGGCTCGCCCCCGAGCACCCCGACCCCGCTCCCGTCGAGGACTGCTACGCCGGACTGGTGTGGATGGCGAAGCACGCCGAGGAACTCGGCATCGACGCCGAGCGGCTGATCGTCAGCGGAATCAGCGCGGGCGGCGGTCTCGCGGCGGGAACCGCCTTGGTCGCCCGGGACAGGGGCTTCCCCGATCTGAGCCACCAGGTGCTCGTCTGCCCCATGCTCGACGACCGCTTCGAGACGCACAGCAGCCGGATGCTCGACGGCGAGGGCATCTGGGACCGAAGCAACAACCTGTACGGATGGACCGCCCTGCTCGGTGAGCGGCGCGGCGGACCCGACGTGTCCCCGTACGCAGCGCCGGCGCGCTCCGAGGATCTCACCGGTCTGCCCCGCACCTATATCGACACCGGCTCGGTGGAGCTGTTCCGTGACGAGGTACTGGCCTACGCAGGCCGGCTGTCCGAGGCGGGTGTGAGCGTCGACCTCCACATGTGGGGCGGTGCCTTCCACGGCTTCGACGGGATGGCGGCCCACGCGGCCGTGTCGCGGGCGTCCATAGCGGCTCGTGAGAATTTCTTGCGGCGCGCTCTCGAACGGTGAGAGAACGGGCCGCCCGCCGTGCTCCCGCTCAGCACGAGTGGCCTGGGAGGCTTCGTTGCGTGAACTCATCGGCAGGCTGGAAGTCATCGACGACGTGGCGGTCGGCGCGCTGCGCGTCATCGACCACTTCGACAGCCTGATCGAGCAGCGGGCTTCCGCCGCGGCCGTGGTACGAGCCGCGGCGGCCCTGTCGGGCTGCCCGGCCGGATTCCACGACACCGGCCGTGCCGTCACCCATCGCTACGACGTCGACGGACGCACGCTCGCAGGGGAGGAGGAGTCTCGTGCCTGGGATCGCCTAGCGCTGACCGGCCTTCCCGGCACCTGGGTGTGGCTGGAACGATCGGACACGCAGGGCCCGTTGGACGCACTCGTCCTCGAACGCTCGGCCCGCGCGATCCAGGCGCTCACGAAGGACTCCGTCCATCGTTCCGCCACGGCGGCGGTGCGGATCGTCTGTGATCCCGACACCGCCGAGCCCGACCGGCGGGAGGCGGCCGCCAGGCTGGAGCTCACCGGGGCGGTCACCGTCGTCGTTTCGGTCTGGACGGCCCCGTCCGCCGCACACGGCACCCGGATCGGCGAGCACCTCGTCACCCTGGTCTCCGGAACCCCGGATCTGCCGCCCGGCCTACGAGCCGGCACCGACGTGGCCGCGGGGCCGGAACACATCCCGGCCGCCATGGAACGGGCCCGGACCGCCCTCCGCCTGACCGACCGTCCGGGCGGACCGGGTCCGTCAGTCGTGTCCTACGGAGAACTCGGAGCCCTCGGGGATCTCGCGGAGCGATTCACCCCGCAAGCGGCCTCGGCCATCGAGGACGTACGCAGCCTGGACCGCCTGCTCGCCTCCCATCCCTGGGCGATCGACACGCTCCAGGCGGTGCTCGACCAGGCCAGCCTGCGGCAGGCCGCAACCTTGCTGCACGTCCACCACTCGACCCTCCAGCAACGCCTGTCCTGGATGGCCGCCCGGATCGGCTACACGGCCACCGGTCCCGGCGGACGCCAACGCGCCGCGGTCGCCGTTCTGCTGTGGCGGATCGCCCACAGCGAGGACGGGAACACCGGCGGCTGAAGAACCCGGCTGAAGCACCCTCCCCGTCTTCCCTGACGCCTGTCCGCCCCCTCGTCTCCGAGCTTCTACGCGTACCGGCGTCCGAGCCTCACTCCCACTCGATGGTGCCCGGCGGCTTGGAGGTGACGTCGAGGACGACGCGGTTGACGTCGCGGACCTCGTTGGTGATCCGGGTGGAGATCTTCGCGAGGACGTCGTACGGCAGCCGGGACCAGTCGGCCGTCATGGCGTCCTCGGAGGAGACCGGCCGCAGGACGATCGGGTGGCCGTAGGTGCGGCCGTCACCCTGGACGCCGACGCTGCGGACGTCCGCGAGCAGGACCACCGGGCACTGCCAGATGTCGCGGTCGAGACCGGCGGCGGTCAGCTCCTCGCGGGCGATCGCGTCGGCGTCGCGGAGCAGGTCCAGACGCTCCTTGGTGACCTCGCCGACGATCCGGATGCCGAGCCCGGGGCCGGGGAACGGCTGGCGCTGGACGATCTCCTCCGGCAGGCCGAGCTCCTGGCCGACCATGCGGACCTCGTCCTTGAAGAGCTTGCGGAGCGGCTCGATGAGCTGGAATTCCAGGTCTTCCGGCAGACCGCCGACGTTGTGGTGCGACTTGATGTTCGCGGTGCCGGTGCCGCCGCCGGACTCGACGACGTCCGGGTACAGGGTGCCCTGGACCAGGAACTCGACCGCCGGACCCTCGTCCGCGATGATCTCGGCCTGGGCCTGCTCGAAGACACGGATGAACTCGCGGCCGATGATCTTCCGCTTCTGCTCCGGGTCGGAGACACCGGCGAGCGCGTCGAGGAAGCGGGCCTCCGCGTCGACCACGACCAGCTTGACGCCGGTCGCGGCCACCAGGTCCTTCTCGACCTGCTCGGTCTCGCCCTTGCGCATCAGACCGTGGTCGACGTAGACGCAGGTCAGCTGGTCACCGATGGCGCGGCCGACGAGGGCCGCGGCCACCGCGGAGTCCACACCGCCGGACAGCCCGCAGATAGCGCGCCTGTCGCCGACCTGCTCGCGGATCGCGGCGACCTGCTCCTCGATGACGTTGCCGGTGGTCCAGTTCGGCTGCAGGCCCGCACCCCGGTACAGGAAGTGCTCCAGGACCTGCTGGCCGTGCGTGGAGTGCATGACCTCGGGGTGGTACTGGACGCCGTAGAGCTTCTTCTCGTCGTTCTCGAAGGCGGCGACCGGGACGACGTCCGTGGACGCGGTCACGGCGAAGCCCTCGGGGGCGGCGGAGCAGGCGTCGCCGTGCGACATCCACACGTGCTGCTCGTCCGGGGTGCCCTCGAAGAGGGTGGACGCCGTCCTGGAGACATGCAGGTCGGTACGGCCGTACTCACGGGCGCCGGTGTTGTCGACGGTGCCGCCGAGGACCTGTGCCATCAGCTGGAAGCCGTAGCACATGCCGAAGACGGGGACGCCGGCCTCGAAGAGCTCGCGGTCCAGGCGGGGGGCGCCCTCCTCGTACACGGACGAGGGGCCGCCGGAGAGGATGATCGCCGCCGGGTTCTTGGCGAGCATCTCGGCGACCGGCATGGTGCTGGGCACGATCTCGCTGTAGACCCGGGCCTCGCGGACGCGACGGGCGATGAGCTGGGCGTACTGCGCGCCGAAGTCGACGACCAGGACGGTGTCGGGAGCGGCGGCAGCGGGAGTCGCTGATGACACGGGGTGCCTTCCGGCGGGTCGGACGAGGTGTGTCCAAACCTTATCGGCTTGCCAGGTCCGCCCTTCGGCTGGGTCCGGCCGCCGAAGCGTCGTCGACATCGTGCACCCGCAGGCCTGTCCGGCCCGTCCGCTGTTCGTCGTC
Organism: Streptomyces sp. NPDC104367; assembly: GCF_055583825.1. Lineage (NCBI taxonomy): Bacteria > Bacillati > Actinomycetota > Actinomycetes > Kitasatosporales > Streptomycetaceae > Streptomyces > Streptomyces sp. NPDC104367. The sequence goes on from NZ_JBVJND010000021.1 coordinate 142,552, forward strand.
TACTACGCCGACCAGGGCTCCACCAGCGCCGAGTGCCTGGCACTCCTCGGCAGCCTCTGACGGCGCGTGAGGACGTCGAGGCCCAGGGCACCCGGCGCGGGAGCGGAGTCAGGCCTTTTGCCGCCGGCTGACGGTTCCGTCCCGCAGGACGTCTTCCATGGACTCCTGCCGCCACCGTTTCAGGAGGTCGTGGAAGGCCGCTGCACCGTGCGGGTAGGAGTTCGGATCGTTCGGTCGGCCGCGGCCTTCGGCGTTGTAGTAGCCGGGAGTGCACTCGGCATGGAACCACTCGTGATCGGGGGCTCCGTCGTTCAGGGTCGCGATCCAGGCGTCCTCGACCTGAGGAGACGGTTCGATCAGTGCTCCCGCGGCCTCGGCGGCGGCGACCAGCGCGGCGGCGTGCAGGGCATGTTCGTCCAGGACGTGGGTGTAGTTGACACTGATGGCGCTCTGCCTGCCGCCGAGCTGGATGAGGTTGGGGAAACCGTCGCTGGTGAAGCCGTGCAGAGTGCGCGGTGCCCGCATGCCCCACGCGTCCTGGAGACTGACGCCCTGTCGGCCGCGGACGGGCAGCCGTCCCGACCAGACACCGGAGGCACCTACCGAGAAGCCGGTGGCGAAGACGAGACAGTCGAGTTCGTACTCGGTGTCGCCGACGACGACGCCATGGGCGGTCATCCGCTCGATGCCGTGGGCGTCCGCGGTGTCGACCAGGGTGACATTGGGGCGGTTGAAAGCCTGGAGGTACAGGTCGGAGAAGGTCGGGCGCTTGCAGGCGTACCGGTACCAGGGCTTGAGCTTCTCCGCCGTTCCCGGATCGGTGACGATCTGGTCGACCCGAGCCCGGATCTCGTTCATCTTGGCGGCGTCCGCGGCCTCGTAGCCCGCTTCGAAGGCCGTACGGTCTCCTCGACGTCGGAAACTCGGTAGGAGCTTCTCCAAGAGGCCGGCCGACTCGGTCCACCGGTCGGCGACGAGATCCTCCTCGGTGGTCTCGCCCGACACGATCCGCAGGAAGTTGTCGCGGCGCTCGCTCGCCCAGCCCGGGCGGTCGGCACCGACGTCCTGGGCGGTGGTACGGCGGTTGGCGCGCACGTCGACGGTGGAGGGGGTGCGCTGGAAGACGTAGAGGTGTGCGGCGTCCTCGGCCAGCTTCGGGACGACCTGGATGCCGGTGGCACCGGTGCCGACCACCCCCACGCGTTTGTCCGCGAGACCGGTGAGGCCGCCGTCCGGACCGCCGCCGGTATAACCGTAGTCCCAGCGCGAGGTGTGGAAGGTGTGGCCCTGGAACGTCTCGATGCCGGGGATTCCGGGGAGCTTCAGCTCGGAGAGGGTGCCGGTGGCCGTGATGACATAGGTCGCCTGGAAAACGTCGTCGCGATCGGTCGTGACGATCCACGTCTCGGATGTTTCGTCCCAGGTCAGAGATGTGACGGAGGTGGAGAACAGAGCGTCCGTGCAGAGGTCGAACTTCTCCGCGATCCGCACCGCGTGGAGGCGGATCTCCTCACCGGGCGCGTACTTCCACTCCGGGATGTATCCGGTCTCGTCGAGCAGCGGCAGGTAGACGTGCGACTCGATGTCGCAGTGGATGCCGGGATACCGGTTCCAGTACCAGGTCCCCCCGAAGCCCCCGCCCGTTTCGATGACACGGACGCGTTCGACACCCTGCTGACGCAGCCGCGCACCGGCGAGGATGCCGCCGAATCCGCCGCCGACCACCGCTACGTCCACCCGGTCCCGCAGCGGCTCACGTCGGGGCGGCTCCTCCGCGTACGGGTCGGCGGCGTAATAGCCGAACTCGGCGTCCGCGGCGAGATACTGCCGGGCGCCGTCGGGCCGCACCCGTCGTTCCCGTTCGGTCCGGTAGCGCTCCCTCAGCTCGGAGAGTTCCTCGGCCGATATCTGTCGCGAATGTGCCATGTGGGGGGCCTCGCTTCTTCCGGTTCTCTGTGACGAGGCTGTCTCGCCCGCGAAGTCGTGCGTAACTCAATGGACTTGAATAGCCATGCAGTACGGTAACAAGCTCCGGACAGTTCTGTCCGGTTGGGTGTCTGGTTGCTTCCGCACGCTTTCGGACAGGAAGAGTGACCGACGTGCGCCAACTCGCGATGCGCCGCTTCGCCGGGATCACCGCGCTGTGGATGCTCTCCCTCACCGGGTGCGGGACGAGGACAGGCGGTTCCGCGACGGGCGCGGCAGTCGGCTCCGTGGGAGGCAGGACTGTCCGTGCGTACAAGGTGGAGAAGCTGACGCAGCCGCACGAGCAGACCGGCATGACTCTGCTCGAAGGGCCGGTCTTCGAGGAGGACGGCGGACTGCTCGTCGTGGACCTCGTGGCGCCGGTCGGCGAGCCGAAGGTGCTGCGTGTCGATCTCCGGAAGAAGTCGGCTCGCACGTTCCACACCGACGCCCGCGGCACTTGTACGTCCGCCCAGTTCAGCCCGTACGACGGGCGCATCTACTGACCGACTGCCCCCACGGTGGGATCGTGTCGCTGGCTCCGGACGGTGGTGACCGGCGGACCTTCTATTCCGGCGAGGTCGACGGAATACAGATGAACCCCGACGACCTCGACTTCGATCAGCGGGGAAACCTCTTCATCGGCGACTCGCACGGGCCTTCCGACGGCACGGCCACGGGCCGCGTGGTGTGCGTTGACCGGTACGGGCGCGAGGCCACCGTCCTGGCGGACGGCCTCTCGGCGCCGAACGGCATCTCGTTCGACGCCGGCTGTCGTGGACTCTGGTTCAGCGAACTGACGCAGAACCGCATCACCTACCTGCGATTGGCCAGCGCGGGCGACGTTGTGTCACGCCACACCGCCATCCAGGTCGATGGCGGGATCGCGGAGACCGACTCGATCGCCGTGGACGGGGAGGGCAACCCCTACCAGGGGCTGCACGGCAGTCCCGCGATGGCCGTGTACAGCTAGAACGGTGAGTGTCTGGCGACCGTCGAAGTACCCGCCCGCGACGCCGAAGGCCTGGAGTCGGCGACCAACGTGGCCATCACGCCCGATGGGACCACGGCGTACATGACGGTGAGCGGGACGAACGGGGGTTTCCTATACGCCTTCGACGCACTGGCGAAGGGCATCCGTCGGTCGAACGGCGGCTGGCGCCGGGCCCGTTCACCCCTCTTCACCCCTCGAAGGGGCGCACCGGTCCCACTTCGACACCGAGCAGCCGCCACGCCGCCAGCGCCCGGTGTTCCCTCTCCTCGCGAGTGGGGCCGGTGACGGCACTGGAGACCATGCTGACGGCGATCATGAGATCGGCGGTCTGGGCGGCGAGCCGATGGTTGTCCGGCAGATGCCTGCGCAGGGCGTACTCGACCCGCTCTGACAGGGCGGAGGCACACGCGGGGGCGGCGGAGTGGCCGTCCTCCCCGTCGGCGTGCAGCATGCCGACGAACGCTGCCGACGCCGTCTGGTGCCAGGTCAGGACGCCGAGAAGCCGGACGATGCCCATGTCGTCCTCGGCCGCCGCCTGTTCGATTTCCTGGACGTTCTCTTCCAGTACGGCGATCGCGAGGGATGCGCGGTCCGGGAAGTGCCGATACAGCACACCCTGGCCGACCCCGGCCCGCCGTGCGATGGCGGAGAACGGTGCCTTCAGGCCTGACTCGGTGTAGATCTCCCGCGCGGCGGCGACCAGGGCGACGCGGTTGCGGGCAGCGGCCCTTGGCCCGTCGTTCGCGGGCCGTCGCACGTCGGGAAGCGGTCGCTCCATCACATCGCGAGGATAGCGACGGGAGGATGCGGCCGGCGCAGTCACCCCGTCGGCTGCCGGGTCGCACGCCCCGACAGGGATACGAGGGGGTGTGCGCCGCGGTCCTCGGCTCGGTCCTGATGGTGATCCCGAGGTGGGCGTCTGCGCCGGTCCGGGGCGTGCACGCTGTTGCCCTAGGCGCGAGATCGCCGCGCAGTTGGAGGAGTTCGACCGGCTTGCCGAGGAGGTCCGCATCACCGGCAAGACCCTGCTGGCTCTGCGTGATCCGTCCCCGCCGACGCCGTCGGCCCCGGAACTGCCGGGCGATGGATCTGGAGATCGCACCCAACAACATCAGCAACACCTGCCTGAAGCTCAAACGGCTGACCGGGCGCGGAATCCTGGTCGAGACCCAGCAAGGCCTGTTCACCCAGCCGCGGCCGTAGTCGCCCGGCGACGCCGCAGCCGGCGCGCTTCCCCTCCCGAAGGAGCGAAACGGACATCAGGTCACGTACCGTCCTCTGGGGCCGGGAAGTGTCGATGAAGCCTTCGCCAGTGGCCGGCGGATTCTCGACGGCGAGTCGGACGCCCCGGCATGCGGTGGCCGGAACCGGGCCTTGCCGACCGGACCGGGGCGGCGTCAGCGAGCCGTCCGATTCCTGGCTGCCTCCGGATGACCTGTCAGGCCCGTAGCGCGTTGAACGTGAGGATCGCGTAGCGCCGCCACTCGGCCGGGTCGCGGACGCCCATGTCGTACAGGACACGTGAATAGCCGCCCATGAGGACGTGGATGTCGAGATGGGTGACGTCCTGGCGAATACCTCCTTGTCGTTGGGCGGTCGTGATGATGCCGAGCAGCAGGTCGGTCGTGGTGTCCGGCGCGTGCCACCTCGGGCTTCGGGGCAGCATCTCGGACATGATGCGGTTGCCGGCCAGCCATTCGGAGATGTCGATCAGCAGTTGACGCAGAGCGGCGAACGCGTCGGCCTCACGAGCCGCGGATGCGATGCGCTCGGTCAGCCACGTCAGCTGATGGCGAGCCACGGCATCCACCAGGTCGGATTTCGTGGGATAGCTGCGGTAGACGGTGGCCTTGCCCACCCCGGCCCGGGCGGCGACCTCGGGGACGGTGGCGTCCAGGCCCCGGTCCGCGAAGACCTCGATCGCGGCGGTGATGATGCGTTCGTGGTTGCGGCGGGCGTCCGCGCGGCGGTCCGCCCACGCGTCCGGATCCGGCGACCGATCATGTGTAAGCACTGGAGAACGCACTCTACTCTCGCGGTTCGTCCTGAGAGACGTCGCGGGCAGAGGCGAGTGGTTGGGGAGAGCCGTGGTCCAGAGCGGCGGACCGGGTCCCGACAGCAACCTTCCCGCTGTCGGCTGCGGGACGTTTGTACGGGATGAACACGGCCGCGACTGCGGCGACCGTGATGGCCGCGGCCCCGAGCCGGAATGCCTGGGCGTAGGCGCCATCGGTGGGCAGCGGACGGGCGGCGGTTGCGCTGCCCGCCAGGAGGGTCGCCACCACCTGGGAGCCCAGCGACGAGCCGACCGAGCGTACGAGCGCGTTCACGCCGGTGGCCTCCCCGGCACGTTCCGGGGGAACGGCCTCGATGATCAGGTTGGGCATGGCCGCCATGCCGAAGCCGATACCGACGAATACGATCACGGCCAGGACTGTGACCGCGCCCTGTGATCCGTGCTCGGCCCCCAGTCCGGCCAGACCCGCGGCTGCGATGAGGGCTCCGGCTGCCAACAACCTTTTCGGACCGCACCGTTGTACAAGCCGTCCCGCGGTCCCGCCCGCCACCAGCATGGCCAGGGATGCCGGCACCAGGAGCAGCCCGGCGCCGGTGGCGTCCAGTCCGAAGCCGTAACCGGCCGACTTCGGGGTCTGGGCGAGCTGCGGGACGAGCATGAACGCACCGAACATGCCGAATCCGAGCAGCAGCATGGTCAGGTTGGTGATCAGGACCGCCGGGCGTCCCAGGACCCGCATGTCCACCAGCGGTTCGGCCACGCGCCGCTCGACGAAGACGAACACGGTCAGCACGGCCAGGCCCGCGCCGAACAGACCCAGCGTGCGGGCGTCGCCCCAACCCCATGCGGAGGTTCGCGTCAGCGCGAGAAGCGGGGCCGTCAACCCGATCGCCAGCAGCAGCACGCCGAGTACGTCGACCCGGCCGGGTGTGCGCGTTCCTCGGTCCGGCAGCCGTAGCGCTCCCACCGTCGCCAGGCCGGCGCTGATCGCTCCTATCCAGAAGATCCACTGCCAGGAGGCGTAGTCGATCAGAAGACCGCCCATCAACAGACCGGCGCCTGAACCGATTCCGGCGATCGCGGAGATCAGCCCCAGCGCGCCGGGCCGTCGCGAAGCCGGTAAGGAGTCGCTGATGATCGCCATGGCCAGCGGGAACAAGCCACCGCCCGCACCGGACACGACCCGGGCCGCCACCAGCGTCCAGATGCCGGTGGCGAGTGCCGCGGCCACGCTGCCCGCTGTGAACAGCGCCAGCGACACGATCAGCAACCGCCGTTTGCCCAGCATGTCGCCGAGGCGTCCGAACACCGGGGTGAGGATCGCCGCGGATATGAGGTAACCGCTCATCACCCACGTCACGTCGGCCGTGGACGCCCCAAGGTCCTTCCCCAGCACGCCGATGCCCGGCAGCAGCGCCGTCTGCGCCAGCGCGAAGGCCCCGGTGGCCACGGCCAGCACGAGCAGAGTGTTGGTGCCGCTTCGCTCGGTGGCCGACTGTTCGGGTTCGTCCATAGGATCTCCCCAATCCGCGAAACGGACCTTGAGGTCCACTTGTGCGCGGAGGCTATCACCGAACGGGGCGGAGAGAAGGGCGGGACGTCACCCGTCACTGATCCGGGCTCTCGTCGGTGCTGTGGGGGCCGGGGAGACAGGCCAGGCATGAGTCTGATACCCCTTGGGCGCAATTACCTGCCGCCGGGTCGACTAAGACCGTGTCCTACGTGGTGAGGCGTCGTTGGTTCGGTCATGGGGCGGGGTAGGTGGAGTTGGATTGTTCCGGACGGGCTGTGGGAGATCGCCAAGCCGCTGATCCCGCCGTCGAGGGTGCGGCCGCAGGGCGGCGGAACGCAGGACACACCAGATGAGACGCTGTTCGCGGCGATCATCTACGTCCTGGTCAGCGGGTGCGCCTGGCGCCAGCTGCCGCCCTGTTTCGGGATATCGAAGTCGACGGCTCACCGCCGGTTCCTGATCTGGTCGAGAGCCGGTGTCTGGGGCCGCCTGCACGAGGCCGTGCTGCACCGGCTCGACGACGCCGGCCTCATCGACGTCACCCGCGTTGTCCTCGACACTGCCCACGTCAGGGCTAAAAGGGGGGCGAACACACAGGTCCGAGCCCCGTGGACCGAGGCAAGCCGGGTTCCAAGATGCACATCCTGTCGGACGCGAACGGACTGCCCCTCCTCGTCGGCGTCTCGGCCGGCAACACCCACGACAGCGAAGGGCTGAAGCCCATGGTGGAGGGTCACCAAACGAGACACGACCCCCACCGCGGCCGCCACTTCAAGCCCCAGCGCCTGCACGCGGACAAAGCCTACGACCGGGCCGACCTGCGGAAATGGTTACGCGGCAAATGCATCGGAGTCCGGATCGCACGCAAAGGCATCGAGTCCAGCGAACGATTGGGCCGCCGCCGCTGGGTGATCGAACGCACCATGTCGTGGCTGTCCGGCTACCGCCGACTCAGCCCACGCTACGAACGCGATCCCCGCAACTACCTGGCCTTTCTCGGCCTCGCCGCCGCCATCTGCTGCTTCAAACGACTCGTCCGCCTCACCACGTAGGACACGGTCTAATTCACCGGTGTCCGCGGTTCAATCATGCTGTCCGAGAAGAAGAGCCCGTGATCGAAACCAGGGTTGGAAAAAGGTTCATTCATCCACGTCATGGCGTGGTCGAGATCTCCGGGACGAGCAGTCGGCTCCAGGACGGAACCGAGGTCGTTTATACGGTCATGCAGGTGTCCGGAGACACCATGACCATTGAAATTCCCGTCGAGAACCTTGAGATCGTCGGCGTGCGTCCAGCCATGGATGAGTCCGACATCGACCTGTTGTTCAAGGTGCTTCGCAGTGGTCCGACCGAGGAGTTGCGCAACTGGTCGCGCCGCTTCAAGGACAACGAGCAGCGGATCATGAGCGGCGAAGCCCACCTGGTCGCCGAGGTCGTACGGAACCTTGCGAAGCGCGGGGCCGACGGCTACATCTCGCACGGCGAGAAGAAGCTCCTCGACAGGGCCCGGCATGCCGTTGAGGCAGAGATAGCGCTGGCCCTCGATATCAGTGCGGAGGACGCGGCGGAGAGACTCGACGAGGAACTCGGTCTCGCCGGCTGACGCGGCAAGGTATGCCCCTGCCGTCGGCGACCGCCACTTCGGGCCTGATCGATCGCCTCTGTCCGGAATCCGGTCTGGGCGAACCTCTTGAGGCCGCGTTCCGGCTGTCGATTGCGATTTCGTTCGAGGCTGCCGCATACGCGCGGGAAACTTGCCGTTCATATGCGTTGCGTGTGAGCCGGAATGGAACTGCCTCGGACCGAACTCGCGCTCGAAGCAAGACGCCAGAACTGGTACAGCTCGCTGAATCCGCAAGGTTCGGCGGTGGCCGAGCCTTGCGGGTCGTGAGCACGGCAGTGGCGGGCGGACGCCGCCATCTACGTCCGGACCCTTGTCCGGCGGTGCCGAGAGGCAGCCGCACCGTGTCCTTTCGCCTTCTCGGGTACCTCCTAGGCCACCCGATCTCGCGTTCCAGCGGGCGTCGGTGAACCGATCGGCGGATCGTGCCGACGTGTCCGAGGCACGTGCCGTGCCTGCCCGCATCGAAGGCGTCGGGCGCCAGCGGCCTGGCGGTCGCTCCGCGTCGAGGTGCGACCGGTGCGGTCGTTCCCGGGGTGAGCGCGCGGCTGGTGTCAGCCGCCGTTGGACTGCCGGATGCCTTTCGCGAGGGCCCGGAAACTGTACACGTAGCCGCCGGAGGACCCGCTGACGGTCATGTAGGCGGCCGTTCCGCCAGGTGTGATCGCGAGGTTCGTCACCGAGTCCACCCCTTTGGTGCCGGCGGGGACCTCGACGGTTGCCAGGCGGTCGCCGTACCGGTTGTACACGGCCAGTGCGGGGCGGCCGTACAGGGCCTGGTAGAGGTTGCCGTCCGCGTCCACGGCGATCGAGTCCGTCTGGGCGAGGCCGCCGTCGACGCGGATGGCGGTGTGGCGGGCGGTCACGGTGCCGTCCGAGCCCAGTTGGAGGTAGGAGATTCTGTTCTGGGTGAGTTCGCTGAACCACAGGCCGCGGTAGTCGGGATCGAACGAGATGCCGTTCGGCGCGGCCAGCTTGTCCGCCAGGACGGTGGGGTTGCGGCCGTCGCGGTCGATGCCCACCACGCGTCCCTGGTCCTTGCCTTCGGTGTAGCCGCGTGAGTCGGTGATGTACAGGTTGCCCGCCTGGTCGAAGGTGATGTCGTCCGGGTTCATCGGGGCTCCGTCGACGTCGCCGGTGAAGAAGGTCCGTGGATCGCTGCCGTCGGGGGCGAGGCTGATGATCTCGCCGTGGGCGAAGTCGGTCAGGTAGAGCCGTCCGTCGTACGGGCTGATCTGGACCGAGGTGTAGATCCCGCGGCTGTCGGTGAAGACCTGCCGCGAGGTCTTCGCGCGGACGTCGACGCGCAGCACCTTGGGCTTGCCGGCGGCCGCGCTGACGTCGACGACGAGCAGTTCGCCGTCCTTGTCGAAGACCCCGCCCTCCAGCATCGGCGTCCCGGTGTCCTCGTCCGGCGTCGACACCTGCATCACGTCGCGGGCGGCGATGACGCGCCCTGTGCCGGCGGAGTCCGCCGCGCCGCTGGAGGCGGCCGTTCTCGTTTCCGTACCGCATCCGGTCAAGGCCAGTGCGCCGATCACGGCGAGCACGACAAGGGGTCGGTTCGGGGGTCTGCGCACGGAGAGCACCCTTCGTGTCCGTTGTGGGCGGGGCTCTTTGCCGGGGCCGGGTACGGCGGACGGCTCGCCCCCAACCGGATGGCGATGTCCGGTTGTTGCTTCAGTAACCGTGGCCGCTCGACTCCGACACCGGTTGAGCGGTCGCTGTTCCGAGCACCCTCGATGTCGATACGACGGCGGACACTCGGGATCGAGGCCCCCATGACGCAGCCTCAAACGCTTCCCCCGACGGGTCGCGTCCGTGTCCGCCCGCATGAGGTGCGGACCGGTTCGTTTCGGCGCCGGGCGGCGCCTCGTGAGGCGGGGTCAGCCGCTGTGCGCACTCGCGGCGCCGAACTGCTTGGTCGCCGCCTCCCAGTAGGAGAAGAGCCCGCGCACGTGCTGGCCGCCGTCGACGGGGATGAAGTGCCCCGTGATCCGTTGTGACGCCGGAGACATCAGCCACAGGGCCACATCCGCGATGTCGGACGCCTCTTGGTGGCGGGCCGGCTGCAGCAGCGTGCGGTCGAGGAACGACTGCCCGAACGCTCCCTCACGTGCCATCACCGACATCGGGGTGACCGTCGTACCCGGACCGATCGTGTTGACCCGGATGCCGTGGCCGCCCAGCTCCGCGGCCCAGACCTCGCCCAGTGTCTTGAGCCCGGCCTTGGCCGCGCAGTAGGCGCCGATGCCGTCCGCGACCACCACGGCGTTGAGCGAGGAGATGTTGACGATCGTGCACTCCGCGGGGTGGCCGGCGATCGCCTGCCGGGCGAAGGCCTGGGTGCACAGGAACGGCCCCTTCATGCAGGTGTCGACCACCCAGTCCCACTCTTCCTCGGACGTGTCCGTGACGAGTGACATCGGCGCGACCCCGGCGCAGTTGACGAGATGATGCACCGTGCCGAACCGTTCCGCCGCGAGCGTGAAGGCAGCCTCGACGTCGGCCTTGACCGTCACCGATCCTCGGTGGAACACCAGCCGGTCGCCGGCGTCGAAGTCCGCGAGTGCCGCCTTGACGCTCTCCTCGCTGATCTCCAGCGAGACGACGTTGCCACCCTTCTCGAGCACGGCCGCGGTGAGCGCACGGCCCATTCCGCCGCCCGCGCCCGAGATGAACACCGTCTTGCCCTCGAGTTCCGGGCATGGCGCGGACAGGTTCGCATCCATGGAGACTCCTGAGATTCGTGAGCGGGGAATTCAGGGCACAATGCGCCTCTTCGCGGGCACGATGTGCCGGCCGAAACGCCGGCCGCCCCTGAGCGGCAGCGAGGGCGTCACAGAATCTGACGTCTCCTCACAGTAGGGTCGCCCGCCACTGAGTGACAAGCTTGATGACACGTGGAATTTTCAGTAGACACATTGATTGCCGAGTCGCCGCGTCGGCCGCACGCCGACCGGCCGTCCGGGGGAGGCGAAAGTCCCTCATCACTGTGTCTACCGAAAAGTCATATCGCAATGGATGTTGACAGCATGTCTCGGGTAGTTACAGTGACCAGCGAATGGCAGTAGGTTCCGAGAGACTTCGGACCGGACGTCGCTGATCCTGGTCTCTCCCCCGCACGCCTCCACCGAGCCCCGCTCGATTCCTTCTTCGCGTGACCCCGCCGGCACCGGCACCCGCTCGTGCCCTGTCGGCTGCTCGGACGGGCGCTTCATCCTCGCTCTTCGCCACCACGGCGTTCAGGAGGTTCCCCCGTGATGATGGCACGGTCAGAACCAGACAGGCACAACGACGACAACGGACTCGGCATCGAGACCGTTGACCCGGTGACGGTGATCAAGGGCACCTTCGTCGTCGCCGATTTCGAAGAGAAACTGCGGGCCAAGCACACGCACGCGTCCGCCGTGTACTGGGCGGCCTCGGCCGCCGCACTGATCCTTCTCAGCGAGCAGTCGGCTCTGTCCGTGGTGCTGTACACCCCGGTCCTCTCCGATGTCGCGATCCAGTTCCACACCGCCCAGGTGGTCTGGATGCTGACCGTCTTCACCCTCGCCTCGGCGGTCATGGCCCCGCTGCTGACCAAGCTGGGGGACGTCTACGGCAAGCGGAAGATCCTCGCCGTCGGTGCGGGCGTCGCGGCTGCGGGCAGTCTCGTCTGCGTACTCGCTCCCACGTTCTCGTGGCTGCTGATCGGTCGCGCCCTGATGGGGGCTTCGACCGCGTTCCTGCCGCTCACCGTGGCGCTGATGCGGGAAGTGTTTCCCGTCCGGATGCGTGCCCTCGTCATCGGGCTCGCGACGAACGGTGTCGGGCTGATGGTCGTCGGCGGTCCGCTGCTGTCCGGTTGGCTGACCGACGCCTGGGGCCTGCGATCCGTCTTCCTCCTCAACATGGCCGTCTGCCTGGTGACTCCGCTCATCATGCTCGCGCTGGTGCCGGAGACTCCGCTCCGTATCCGCTCCGGGGTGGACTACCTCGGCGCGGCACTGCTCGCCGTCGCGGTGGCCGGGCTGCTCTGGGGGATCACGCGGCTGCCCGACACCGGGTTCAGCCCGCACACGGGTACCTCCCTGGTGACCGGCGCCGTCGCGGCGTGCGTGTGGTGGCTGCGGCAGAGCCGCGTCGCAGCCCCCCTCATCAGCGTCAGACTGCTGTCCCGGCGCGCCGTCCTGCTGCCGATGGCCGCGTTCCTCGTCTTCAACGGCGTTTCCTACACGATGAACTACCTGTTCGCCCTGCACTGGGCGGCGCCGAAGCAGACCACCAGCTACGGATACGGCCTGTCGTCGTTCCAGATCGGTCTCTGGTCGGCCCCCGCCGGACTGGTCGGAGTGCTCGCCGGTGTGTTCGTGGGACTGACCGCGCGGTCGATCGGCTACCGCAATCACATGGTCATGGCCGGGATCTTCTGGGTCGTCCCCATCCTCACGCTGGGCCTGAACCTGAGCGCGCCGCCGGCATTCGTCATCACCGTGGCCGCCCTGTTCGGACTGGCCAACATGCACCAGACCGCGGCCATGTGCCTCGTCCTGCTCGCGACTCCGGAGGACCAGCGCGGTGTGGCACTGGGAATGAAGGGAGCCGCGGCGGGCATCGCGGCCGGCGTCATCTCCCAGGTGGTCTTCGTCGTGCTGTCCCATTCGGTCGCCTCGGTCAGCAGCGGCGTCCCCACCTATACGGCGCACGGCTTCACCACCGCCTACCTCATCACCGGCGCGATCGGTGTGGCCGGGCTGGCGGCGGCCCTGTTCATACCGCACGGCAGGCGCGTTCCCAAGGCCGACAGGACGGCCCGGGACGAGGAGCGGAAACTCGTCGAGGCGGCGGCCGCCCCGGACACGCCCTCGGCGATCGAGCATCCCTGATGGACCCATGGCGGGCCGGCCGGGCCCGGAGGGATGACCTCCGAGTCCCGCCGACCCGCAGTTCGGTGGCAATCTCCGTATGAAAGGGCAGCACATGACAGAGAAGGTCGGTACCGCCTCCGACAGGGCGGAACCGGGATCCGGTTTCACGGCACACGTCGTGTCCGAGATCGGAGGGATACCGGCGCGCGGGCTGTCCGCCCCCGTTCTGGAGCGCACTCGGCACGCCGTGCTCGACTGGCTCGGCGTCACCATCGCCGGCGCCCAGCAGGAGTCGGCCCGTGTCTCCCAGCAGGTGTGCCTTGCCGAGGGCGGCCGGCCCGTCGCGCACGTGCCCGGCTCGCAGCACCGGCTCACCGCACGACAGGCGGCGCTCGTCGGCGGCATCGCCGGGCACGCCATGGACTACGACGACATGGGCATCGGCGGTCACCCGTCGGTCGTCGTCCTGCCCGCGGTCTTCGCCGTGGCGGAGGAGGTCGGGGCGAGCGGCGCGCAGACCGTGGAGGCGATCCTCTACGGCTACGAGACCATGAAGCTGGTCTCCGCCGCCTGCGGCAACTTCTCCTACGGCCGCGGCTTCCACTGCACCGGAACGTTCGGAGCCCTCGGCGCCGCCCTCGGCGCCGGGCGGCTGCTCGGACTGGACGCCCTGCGCATGCAACGGGCGCTCGGCATCGCGGCGACCCAGGCAGCGGGGCTCAAGGCCAGCTTCGGCACCATGGCGAAGCACCTCAACGCCGGCAACGCCGCTGCCGTCGGAGTCCTGTCCGCCCGGCTGGCCGAGGCCGGCTACACCGGAGCGACCAACGTCATCGAGTCGCCGCAGGGCTTCGCCACGGCACACAACGCCACCTACGAGCAGTTCGACCCCACACGGCCCGCGGCCTCGCTGCAGGACCGGCTCGGAGTCGAGCTGATCATGTTCAAGCCCCACGCGGCCTGCGGCGGCACCCACTCGGCCATCGAGGGCTTACAGACACTCATGCGGCAGACCCCGTTCACCACGGACGACGTCGACAAGGTCGAACTGTTCGTCTCCGAGGGGACACCGGAGGTCTGCGGGATCCCCGAACCCAGCACCGGGCTGGAGGGGATGTTCAGCGTCCGCTACGCCGCCACCCTCGCCCTGGTCGGCAGCGAGACCGGGCCGAGCGCGTTCACCGACAGCCGGGTTCAGGATCCCGCCATGGTGGCACTGCGCGAGCGCGTCGAGGTCATTCCCACCCCGAGGGTCGCCCACGTGGGGTCGCCGACCGAGGTGAAGGTACACCTCACCGACGGCAGGACGCTGGAGGCCTGCGTGGACACTCTCGTCGTGAAACCCGACTCCGAGCTTCCGCGTCAGTGGGAGATGCTGCACTCGAAGTTCATCGACCTGGTCGCACCGGTGCTTGGCGCGGGCCGCGCGGACGAACTGGCCGACGCGGTACGGGGAATGGACTCCCTCCGGTCGATCCGCGAACTGTCCGACCTCACCGCGAAGAAAGAGTGACGCCCCGCAGAGTGGACGGGGGGAGCATCGACCGGGGCCGCGCTCCGGCGCGGGGAACGCGCCGCCGCCACCGCACGCGACGCGGGGGCCCCGCGGGACCTGACGGAGGAGTTCGGCGACCCGGTGCCGCCCCTTCAGCCGGATGTCACCGGCCGGGAGGCGGTCGTCCTGCGGGCGGTGGGTTGGGCGCGCGCGGAACTGCGGGAGCATCGATGTGACGGTCGACAACGCCGGCCGCGGCCGGTTCGGCCACGTCGAAGAGGTCACCGAGGCCGAAGGCCGGGGCCAGTTCGAGAGCGACGTCTTCGGAGCCCTCTGGGCCCCAGGGCGTCGTCCCGCTCAGGCGCGCCCAGGGCACGGGCACATCCTCCGGATCTCCAGCATGGGCGGCGCCATCTCGCCTTCCCCGGCACAGGGCTGTACCACGCCTCCACATGGGCGCTGGAAGGTCTCACCGAAGCGCCGGCGGGCGAGCTCACCGGGTTACCTCGACGCTCCGGAGCCGCCGAGCCGGATGCTGCTGTCGAGTGCCGCTCCACGACACGGTGCTACCGGCCGCGGAGCGGCGTCTGGCACACTGGCGGCAGTGGGAACACCTGGCGAGGTCAGCGGACGGGTGCCGAGACACCGGCACGATCCGTTCGGACGTGGGCTCGGCCACGGTCCCACGCCTGGGCGCGTGCGGTCCCCTGTTTCACCAGGTGACCGTCCTGAGGAGCGTGTAGCATCGCGGGGCGGACGTGCTGCACGGGCTCGGCGGTGACGGCGACATCAGAGGCGAGGTGCTGTGAGCGAGGGGCAGGCACGGGGTACCGCGTCTGAGCGCCGGACCAGCGCCCGCCAGGCCTTGCGCGAGAAGAAGCACACCACTCTGCGCGACGAACAACGTCTGCTCACCGGCCGGCTGCTGATCGACGCCGGCCTCACGGTGTTCGCCGAGAAGGGCTACGCCGCGACAACCGTGGACGACATCGCGCGGACCGCGCAGGTCAGCCGGGCGACGTTCTACCTCCACTTCGACAGCAAGACCTCGCTCCTCGCGGAGGCGGCATCGGGGCTGCGTGACTGGGCCCCGACGCTGTACGGGCGACTCGACGGCCTCGGCGACATCACACGCGGCCAGGTCGAGGAAGTCGTCACGGTGCTCTTCGAGCACTGGCGGGAGAACGCCCGGCTGCTCACCGCGCTGATCCAGGCCGAGGCGGCGGAACCGGAGGCCTTCGGCCCGATCCTGCCGTCCATGCACAGCACGGTCGACCGCGCCTTCCCGAAATATCTGAGCCAGTTCCGAGGCCGCGACCGGCAGATCGCCAGGACGAAGCTGACGATGCTGGAGGTTCTCACCTACCGGTTCATGTACTACGAGTTCGGCACCCGCCCGTTCCCCCGGACCGTCAAGGTCCAGGTCACCGCGATGACGGACATCCTCTGGTCGACTCTGCGGCAGCGCGTCTCCGGGACCGCCGACTGACGGTCCCGGAGACGTCGCGTCCCGTCAGATGACGTCGGCGGCGGCCAGCTTCGCTATCTCGTCCTCGTCGATGCCCAGCAGCTCGGTGAGGACATGAGCGGTGTCCTCGCCGTACAGCGGCGCCCCACGGCCGGTCGGACCACCCGCGTGGACAGGGGTCCGCGACAGCCGGATCGAGGTCTCCGCCACCGGCCAGCGGCCCAGCTTGGTGCTCTCCAGCTCGGTGAGCCACTCCAGATGCCGGAGCTGGCCGTCGCGTTCGCAGCGGTCCTGCGCCGATTGGCACACCCCCGCCGCGACCCCGGCGGTCTGCAGCGCGTCCATCAGCGCGTAGGCGTCCTGGTCACGGCTCCAGGACTCGACCAGCGTGTCGAGCCGGTCCTGGTGCGCCAGCCGGCCCTCCAGGGAGGAGAAGCGCGGGTCCTCGGTCCACTCCGGCCGTCCGGCGGTCCCGGCCAGCGCGGTCCACTCCTCGTCGGTGAAGCACGCGATCGCGATCCACCGGTCGTCTCCCGCGCACCGGTAGATCCCGTGCGGGGCGGCCGGCTTGAACGGCGACCGGTTGCCGAACCGCTGCCACGTGCGGCCGTTGGCCGAGTGGTCCAGCACCGGGATCTGGGTCAGCAGGATGCCGGCCTCCGTCTGCGAGGCGTCGATCCACTGGCCTTCGCCGGTCTCGTCCCGGTGGTAGAGCGCCGACAGCATCGACAGCGCCATGGAGTACGCCCCGAACCAGTCCAGGTAGGAGTAGCCCCACCCGGCGGGCGGAGCCGGCTCAGGGATGCCGCTCATCTCGGACACCCCCGACAGCGCGCCCGCTATCGGCCCCAGACAGCGGAAACGCCCGTACTCGCCGATCGCCCCCAGCCCGGACTGCTTGACGTAGATGATGTCCGGGCGCAGCTCCCTGAGCACGTCGTAGCCCAGGCCCCAGCGTTCGAGGACGCCGGGCGAGAAACCCTCGGCGACGATGTCGCACCGGGGCACCAGGGCCTTGGCGATCTCCAGTCCCCGCGGGTCCGCCACGTTGAGCGACAGGCCGCGCTTGCCCGGGTTCTTGTTGTTGAACTGTCCTCCGATCGCCGGGTCGCGCAGGGACTTCAACGGCCCCGTCGCCCGGTCCCGGGCCGCCCGTCCGCCCTCGGGCACGGTGAAGCCGCGACCGGTGTCCGGATGGGTCCGCCACTCGATCTTGAGGACGTCCGCCCCCATGGACGCGAGGAACCGCGTGGCGCCCGCGGACGCCAGGAACCAGGTGAAGTCCAGGATGCGGACCCCCTGCAGGGGGAAGGGCTTCCCGTGCGCGGACAGCGCCGGCGGCGTCTCGGCGTACGTGCGGCGCGGGTTGGTGCGCGCGGGTGGCCGCTCGTCGAGCAGGGCGTTGTCCTCGCCGAGCAGGGGGGCGCGCCTGCCGGGCCGCCACGAGCCCCTCGTGGAGATCCACTTGCTGACCGGGTAGCGGAAGGCACGGCCCAGTTCGGGGTGGTCGACATCGGCGAAGGCGCCGCGCCCCAGCCAGTGGCTGTCCTCGGCGTTCTCGTGCGGCTTGCGCACCGGCGCCCAGAACAATCCGTCCGCCTGTGCCTCCCGCCATGGCAGGTTGTCGTAGGTGAACCGGCGGGTCAGGCGTTGGACGATCTCCGTGGCCGAGGTCGCGTCCGCGGTCGAGCCGCCGATCGCGCGGACGGTCTCCGTCTTCTCGTCGCCGGGCTGGGGCAGGCCGTCGGCCAGGCCGTACTTCGCCATGAACGGGCGCAGCCTGTCCCCGTCGCGTGCGCCGAGCGACATCGCCAGCAGCCAGCGGCCGTCCTTGCTCTGGGCGATCGACGGCGGGGTGATCTGCGGGCTGGCGTGCCGACAGGTCTGCCGGTAGAGCTCCTGCCGGAGCATCACCCAGTTGGTGACGTCCAGTTCCGTGTTCTTGGCGACGGCCTCGTGCACGGCGACGCCGACCTGCTGCCCGCGGCCGGTGCGCTGCCGGCTGATCAGCGCGGCCAGGACGCCCATGGCAAGGTGCTCGCCTCCGATGTGGAGCGAGTGCCACACCTGCGGCGCGATCGGCGGCAGGTCGTACGCCATGTCCGGCTGCGGGTCGTAGCCGCAGTTCATCGGGACGCCGCCCAGTGCCAGCGACACCAGGTCCGATGCCTTGTAATGGGCCCAGGGACCGGTGTCGCCGAACGGTGTGATGCGGCCGTGGACGAGGTGGTCGAACCGGTCCGGGTGGATGCCGTGCCCGGCGAGGAATCCGCGCGGGCCGGAGTCGACCAGGACGTCGGCCGACGCCAGCAACCGGCGCAGCCGCTCGGTCCCGGCAGCGGTGTCCAGGTCCAGGACCACGGAGGCCTTGCCCCGGTTGTAGGACCAGAAGTGCAGGGACCGCTCAGGGCCGGGACGGTCCTCGTGGAACGGTCCGATGCGTCGGCTGGGGCAGCCTTCCGGCGGTTCGACCTTGACCACGTCGGCGCCGAGGCCGGCGAGCAGCAGGGCCGCGTACTCGCCGGTCTCGTCGCCGAGTTCGACGACGCGCAGCCCGCTGAGCGGTCCGGGCGCGGCCGACGGACCCGGGAGGTGTGGTGCGTGCATCCTCGACTCCACTTCGGTCTACAGCGGGATGTCGTAGAGCTTGGCGGCGTTGTCCTGCATGATCTTGCGCAGGTTCTCCGGCCCCACCTGGGCCAGTGCCTCCGCGGAGCGACGGACCGCCTCGGGGTGCAGGCAGGTCGGGTGCGGGAAGTCCGTCTCCCACATGATGTTGTCCGCGCCCAGGTAGTCCAGCAGCAGCGTCGGGCCGGCCTTCTCGAACCAGAAGCAGGCGTACACGCTCTGGCGGAAGTTGTCGAAGGCGGACGGCACGTCGGGGGCGGGCGCGTCGACGAAATCCTCGAGGTTCTCGTAGTCGACCCGCTCCAGGACGTAGGCCAGCCAGCCCATCCCGCTCTCCACCGAGACCCACTTCACGTCGGGCCAGCGCCGGGGGACATCACTGACGACGAGATTGGAGACGAAACGTGAGTTCGCCAGCTCGATCTGGACCGAGTTGACCGGCTTGTGGGCGCGCGGCGGCAAGGAGGGCCAGGCGGCGGAGGCCATCCGTGATCCGGATCCGGCCACCGGCACCGAGCCGACGTGGATGTTGATCGGCAGCCGCAGGTCGGTGATCACCTCGTAGAACGGGTCCCAGTCGGGGCGGCCCAGGTCGGGCAGGCCCGCCTGATGCGGTTCGCCCGACATGGTGACGCCGTGCAGCCCGAGTTCCTGCTTGATGCGGATGGTCTCCTTGACCGCGAGCTGGATGTCCCAGAAGGGCAGGACCGCCTGCGGGTAGAGACGGCCGGGACGCTCCGCGGCCCACTCGGCCATCGCGTCGTTGTACGTGCGGACGATCGCGTAGGCGAGGTCCTTGTCCTCCAGGGCGACCAGTTCGCCCATCTGGAAACCCATGATGTTCGGGTAGACGATCTGCGCGTGGACGCCGAGCTGGTCCATGAACGCCGCCCTCGCCTTGGCGTCGTAGGAAGCCTCGTGGATCTCGTCCCAGAGGTTTCCGTGTTCGGTGATGTCCAGGGCGAAGTAGCCGATCTTGTTGCCGTCCTTGCGGACGAAGCTGATCCCGCCGGCCGGGAAGATCGGCTTGTCGTCCAGGAACCAGAACTGGCCGCGCTCCTCGGTCGGCCGCACCTTCGGCACCCGGTCCCGGTAGGACGCCGGTGCCCGGGAGGTCCACAGGTCGTGCGGCTCGGAAAAGTGGGTGTCGGTGTCGATCAGTTTGAGCCCGGCCAGCACATCCGGGGCGGAGCCGGCGAGGCCGGTCGATTCCACTGTCATGGCTGGTTCCCTTCGCTGTGGGTGGTTGGGTGAGTGGGTCTCGGTCGGTCGTGGGATCGATGGCCACGGGGACGCCGCATGCGGCACGGTCGGTCGTGCGGTCCGGCGGGTCGGGGGACGGGCCGAAGAGCGCACCGGTGGCCCGCACCTTCGTGCCGATCGACCGACCGGACGGAGGGGCAAGGGATGTGGCGAAGCGTCAGAGAATCGGTCACCGCCGGTCCGGCCCCCGTAACGGTGGGCCCGCCCGGGCACTACACTGCGTGTATGAGTTCCTTGAGCCCGCTCCAGGAGCAAAAACGCCAGTTCGCGCGCAACCGACTGATCGAGGCCGCCCGCGCGGTGTTCATCGAGCGCGGGTACGCCGCCACGACCGTGGATGACATCGCGGTCGGCGCAGGCGCCAGCCGGGCCACGTTCTATCTGCATTTCGAGAACAAACCGGCCGTCGCCACCGAGTTGCTGTCGGCGTATCACTCGATCACCCTGGACCGGTACCGTGACCTCGATGCCATGCTCACGTCCTCCGTACGGGACAAACGGACAAGGCTGCGGAGCTGGGTGGGCAGTTGGTTGTCGCTCTGGCGTGACAACGCCGCCCTGTATCACGCGATCATGACCGCTCAGATGATCGACCCTCAGCTCGAAGTGAGTTCGGTCGCGAAGTCGGTGTGTTTCATCGACGCTCTGGAGAACTTCCTCGCGGCACAGTCGCCGGCGGCCCGCAAACGGATACGGGACCGGGGCATCGTGCTCGAACAGATGACACGCACCGCCTTCGCCCTGACCACCCGCGACGTCCTCCCGGTCGACCAGAACGCCGTCGTCGAGTTCGTCACCGACATCTGGGCCGGCGTACTGCTGGTGGCGCCGAACACGCGACGCTGACCCGGTCAGGCCGTGCTGGACTCGTAGGTGATCGGGGCGAGCACGGGGATCTCCCGGGCGGCGGGCAGCACCTCCCGCGCGAACAGCCTCATGCTGCGTTCCGCGAGTTCACGGCTCATGGAACCGAACTTGAACACGAGCATGAACTCCTCCGGATGGAAGGCGTCGGCAAGTTTCCTGATCTTGTCGAGGCACTGCTCCGGGGTTCCCCAGATGTGGTTGTCGAGGTAGGTCTGCTTCATGCCGCCGATGAGCTCGGAGCGGTTCGCCTTCGCCTGGGCGGCGTAGTGCTCGTAGCCCTTGACGTCGGCGAAGTGCTGTCCGCCTATCTCGTACTCGCGCACCGCGGTGTCGACGTACTCGGGAATGTACTTCTGGGCGAGGTCGTAGGCCTCCTGTTCGTTCTCGGCGCAGAGGACGTTGAGGTGCATGCGCGGCCGGGCCGGCGGCAGGCCGATCGCCGCCCGTGCGGTGCCGAACTCGCCGAGGTCGTGGGCGTACTCCGACAATGCCTTCTGCGGGATCAGCAGCGGCTTGAGGCCGTGCGAGGCGCCGATCGGCGCGGAGGACGGGCTGCCCCAGGAGAAGTGGAGGTTGTCCAGCAGCGCCTGGGCATCACGCGGACGCGGACGGACGGTGACGTCGTGGAAGTCGTAGATCTCGCCCTTGTAGGAGAAGCACTCCTCGGTGATCGCCAGCTTCACGATCTCCACGCCCTCCCGGAACCTCTGCCGTGATTCGCCCATGTCGATGCCGAGCTGCTGGAACTCGCGCCGCGCCGCCCCTCGCCCGAAACCGATGAACGCCTGCCGGCCCCGCAGCGCGTGCTGGAGCATGATGATGTCCTCGGCGACCCGGATCGGATGGTGCCACGGGAGCACCACGACCATCGTGCCCACGTCGATCCGCCGGGTGGCCCCCGCGAAGAAGGTGAGCAGCTGCAGCGGATTGGTGACGAGTGTGTACGGGGTGACGTGGTGTTCGATGGTCCACAGCGAGTCGAAGCCGAGTTCCTCGACGAGCAGCCCGAGTTCGAGCTCCTCCGCGAAGATCCCCGCGTCGACGGCCGGCTGGACCGGAGGCACGCTGTGGCCCTGCTCACGGGCCTCGTAGCGGTCCCAGTCTCCGTAGTTCTGCGCGTACAGGGACACACCGATGCGCATGGCGTCCACTCCTTGTCGTCTTCGTCGGATGCTGTGCGAGAAATCTCGGGGCGGTTCCAGAGGGTGCTGACGGCTTCGTCCTCCCGCAGGGGCCGGGGCGTCTCGCACAGGTCAGGTGGCGATGAAGACCGACTTGGTCTCGGTGTAGCCGTCCAGTGCGTCGATGCCCTGTTCACGGCCGAGGCCGCTCTGCTTGAAACCGCCGTACGGACGGGAGTACTCACCGAGGCGGTAGGCGTTGACCCAGACCGTGCCGGCGCGCAGGCGGGGGATCATGCGGTGGGCCCGCCTGACGTTCTCGGTCCACACCCCGGCGGCGAGGCCGAAGGGAGTGTCGTTGGCGATCCGGACGGCGTCGTCCTCGTCCTTGAAGCGCAGTACGGTGCCGATCGGCCCGAACACCTCCTCGCGGGCGATCCGGGCGTCGTTGCCGACACCGGTGACCAGGGTCGGCCGTACGAAGTAGCCATCGGTCAGCCCGGGATCGAGAGCGCGCTCACCCCCGGTGAGAACCGTGGCCCCGTCCTGCCGGGCGACCTCCAGATAGCCCATCACCTTCTGCAGGTGGGAACGGGAGGCCAGCGGTGCTATCTGGGTGCTCGCCCGCATCGGGTCGCCCAGGCGCAGGGCCGCCGCCCGTCGGCTCAGCTCGCCGAGGAAGTCCTCGCCCACACTGTCCTGGACGAGGATCCTCGAACCGGCCAGACAGGTCTGGCCGGTGGCGCTGAAGATACCGGCGATCACCCCGTCGACGGCCGCGTCGAGATCGGCGTCCGCGAAGACGATGTTCGGTGACTTCCCGCCGAGTTCCAGGGACACCCGGGCGCCGCGGTCCGCGGCGGTCCTGGCGATGTGCCGCCCGGTGTCGGTGGCCCCGGTGAAAGCGATCTTGTCGACCAGCGGGTGTCCGACCAGCGCCGCGCCGGTGGCGCCCGCTCCCGTGACCACGTTGACGACACCCGGCGGGAAGCCCGCCCGCATGCACAGCTCGCCCAGGCGCAGCGCCGACAGCGGTGTGACCTCCGAGGGTTTGACCACCACGGTGTTGCCCGCGGCCAGCGCGGGGAACAGTTTCCAGGCGAGCAGTGTCAGCGGACTGTTCCACGGGGTGATCGCGGCCACCACCCCGATGGGCTCCCGCACCGTGTAGCTGGTGATGTCCGGCAGGTTCGACGGCGAGGTGTAGCCGACGGTGCTCTCGGCCAGGCCGGCCATGAACTCCGCCAGGCCGGCCAGTTGCCGGCCGGTGTGCCCCATCTCCGCCAGCAGTTTCCCGTTCTCGTGCACCTGCAGCGGTCCCAGGACGTCGGCGTCCGCCAGCATCAGGTCCGCGAGCCTGCGCAGGAGCGTGGCCCGTTCCACCGGCCGGGTCCGGCTCCAGGGCCCCTCGAACGCCGTGTGCGCGGCCCGCACCGCCCGGTCCACGTCGCCGGCGGTGGCCAGCGGAGCCGCGCCCCATTCCGCGCCCGTGTACGGGTACACGCAGGGGAATGTCTCGCGGTCGGCGCCGTCGACGAACTCACCGCCGATCAGCAGCCGGTAGGGCCGGCCGGAGTCGAGTTCTCCCTGCCACGGCGACTGAGTGACTGCTTCGGCTGTCGGCATCCGCTTCTCCCCTTCTTGTTCTTGTCGTTCCGGTCGGTTCACGCTCTTTCCGCCGGCCCCGGGACCGGGGCCCGGGACGTGCCGAGGCTTGCGGCGGGCCGGTCCGGCCTGTCCGGGAGTCAACGGGACGGCCGCGGTTCGCGGCTCAGCACGGCCCCGGACCCATGGCCGAGCAGGCCGGTGGCCACGACGACGTGGCGGGCGTCGCGGACCTGCCGCGGTCCCGCCCGGCCCTGTATCTGGAGGGCGCCCTCGATCCAGTGGCCGATGCCGTGCAGCCGTCCCTCGCTGAGGTTGCCGCCGAAGGTGTTGACCGGAAACGCACCGTCGATCTCGATCCGGCCGTCCTGGATGAACTCGAAGGCCTCGCCTTCCTTGCAGAAGCCCAGGCCCTCCAGCCAGAAGTAGACGTCGGGTGCGAACCCGTCGTACAACATCGCCGCGTCGATGTCGGAGGGCCTCAGCCCGGAGGTCCGCCACAGCGATTCGCCGATCGTGGCGGCGGTGTGCCGGCACTCGTCGAAGAGTTCCGGTCCGAGGGCACCGATCGGCGACGGGGGCGGGCCCGGCGCGAAGCCGGCCTGTCCCAGCCCTGTCACATAGGCCGGCGGATGCGGCAGATCCGCCGCGCGGTCCGCGCGGGCCAGCACGACCGCACCCGCTCCGTCGACCGGGATGTCGCAGTCGAGCAGGCACAGCGGGTCGGCGATCATCCGCGACCCGAGATAGTCCTCGACCGTGAGCGGGGCGTCGTGGAAGTACGCGTGCGGATTGCGGTTCGCTCCGTTGCGTGCGGCGACGGCCAGGGCGGCCAGGTGCTCTCTCCGCGCGCCGTACAACTTCAGATAGCGCATGTAGGCCAGGGCGAACGCGATGGGAGCCCCGGTGTATCCGTAAGGAACCGAGTAGGCCGAGTCCCCCCGTGCCTCGCCGGATCCGTGGGTGCTCTGGTAGCTGCCGGTGCGGGGCATGTGCAGCGCTCGCCAGACCACCGCGTACCGGCAGCGGCCGAGCGCCAGAGCCATCGCCGCCTGCTCGATCGCGGTACTCACATTGCCGTACTGGGTCTCGGCCCACCAGCGAACGCCGGTCAGCCCCAGATGCCGGACCAGCCGGCTCACCCCGACCGTGCTCCAGCCGTCGGCGTCCTCCAGGCCCGGAGCGCCTCCGGGGTACATCGGGAAGGTCGCCGCCCCGTCGATGTCGTCCAGGGTCAGGCCCGCGTCGCGGACGGCTGCCCGCACCGCGTCGGCGGCGAGCAGGCCGAGCGGCCGCTCCAGTCTCCGGCCGATCGCGGAATGGCCGACACCCACGACGGCGACCTGGTCACGTTCCTCGAACATCCGACACCTGCTCCAGCCTGAACTGCAGAACCGTCTCGTCGCCGCGCGGTTCGAAGGCGGCCACGACCGGTAATCCGATGTCCAGCGCGTCGATCTCGTACGCGCCGACGAGATTCGTCGTCAGCAGGAGGGACGGCTGTTCCTCCAGGGCGACCGCGACGACGACATAGGGAAGGTCGTCCTGGAACCCGGCGGTCCAGGTGCGGCGGACGACCGTGTAGGAGTGGATCCGGCCCCTGCCGGCGGTCTCGGTCCAGCGGAACGTCTCGCCGCGGCAGGCGGAACACAGCACCGGCAGACGGCGGTGGAGCCGTTCGCACGTGGTGCATCGCGCCAGGACGAGCCGTTCCTCCCGCAGGGCCGCCCAATGGGGCTGGTCCCCGGCTCCCGGAACGGGGACGGGTTTGCCGGCCGCCGGTTCCGCCTTCCCGTGCGGGCGGGTTCGTGCCCCGGTGTCCGCCCGGTTCGCCCGTCCCTGCCCGTCCACCCTCAGCCCGTCCCCCCTCATGAGGCCGCCTTCTCGGGCCGTGCCGGCAGGGCGAGGCTGCGGAACACACTGCCGTGGAACACGAGCGGAGCGACCTCCGGCCTCGCGCGCACCGCGATGAGACGGAGCAGCGCTATCGAATGGTCTCCGCCCGGGTACTCGGCTTCGAGTTCGCATTCGAGCCAGGCCGTGGCCCCGTCGACGAACACCGCTCCGCCCTCGCTCTCGTGCCACCGCACGCCGACGAAGCGGTTCTCCGCGTTCTGGGACAGGGCAACACAGGCACGCTCCTGCTCGGAGGCGAGCACGCTCACCCCGATGTACGGCCGGCTCCGCAGTTTCGGCCAGGTCCGGGAGGACCTGCCCACACAGAGCGACACGAGCGGTGGATCGAGCGACACCGATGTGTACGCGCTGGCCGCCATCCCGATGGGGCCGTCGTCCCCCTTGGCGCAGACCGCGGTGACCCCGCTCGGGAAACAGCCGTAGGCATCGCGGAGCGAACGGTGGGCCAACTCGCTCACGGACTGCAACTCAAGATGCATCATCGCTCCTCGGTCTCCCTGTGCCCACTTCGTCGTGCGGCCCTCCAGAGCGGGCCGACAAGGCGGATCAGCCCTTCGCGTGACGAACCAGGAAGGAATCGATCCGGTCCAACGCCGCGCGAGCGGCCGGATACGGAGCCGTGTCGAACGCGTGATCACCGCCGGGGACGATCTGCAGTTCACAGTCGACACCCGCCGTCCACATCCGTGTGGCGAGGAACGTGGTGTCGTCCCGTACGGAGTCGGCCGATCCGACGGACAGCAGCGCCGGCGGAAGCCCCGCGAGATCCGCGTACAGCGGTGACACCTCGGGGTCGTGGCGCGGCACCGTGCGATCCGGCAGGTACTGGTCGGCGAACCAGTCCAACGCCGCCTTGCTGATCAACGAGTGCTTCGTGAGGAACTGGCTCGGCGTGCCGGTCACGTCGTAGTTGCCGTACAGGAGATTCGCCGCCACGACGCGCCCCGGGTCGGTGCGGTGCACACGCAGCAGCGTGCACAGGGCGAGGTTGGCGCCCGCGGACTCTCCGCCGATCAGCACCCGGCCGCTGCCGAACCTGTCCTGGGCCGTGTCGAGCACCCATCGGGTCGCCGATTCACAGTCGTCGAGACCGGCGGGAAACGGGTGTTCGGGCGCCAGCCGGTATTCGATGCTCACGACGGTCAGATCCAGTCCGCGGGCGATGGCCTCCAGCCTCGCGTCCTGATCCGCCGCCGAACCGATCGTCCAGCCGCCGGCATGGCAGTGGACGTAGACGGCGCCGGGCCGCACGGCCGGGAACACACGCACCGCGACTCCCTCCGGGGTCGTCGCGGTTGTCGCGATGGGGCTGACGTAGCGCAGGGGTTCCTGTGCCGCGCCGAGGTCGGCGCGGAGCCGGGCGGCCGATTCCGGAGGAAACGACCACCCTATGGCTGCCATCCCCGCCGCGGCCTTCCCGTTGTACTCAAGGGCGGCCTCATCCACGGCCGGGCGAAGGGTCGTCGCATCGATCCGAGATTCTGGCATTGCGCACCTCACCAATGCGGTTGTCGCGCGAGAGAGAGATGAGAGCGAACTGGCCGGTTGCGGCGACGGGTTCCTCCGCGGCCACCGCGGTCGGCACCGCCCCGCGGGTCGGCTCCTGCCTGCCGCCTCTTTCCAAGCCAACGTAGTGAACGGCCCACAGGCCGTCAAGAATCGAGACGAAAAGATTCTTCGCTCAACACCCTGTCTCGCGAGTGATCCGCCACGAGGGTGCGCGTCAGGTCCTCGCATGCGGCGGACAGACGGTCGGCGCAGGTGTGTGACGCCCTTCGTGGGTTTCCCGCGCGCTGTGCGCAGGCACTGCCCATCTATTAGTGAAATGATAGATTCTTTTTTATGATGGCAAAGATACCCGGACGGGCGGGCGGCGGGGCCGATGCCGCGACGCCGCACGTCGACAACCGGATCGCGTTCGGTGCCGTGGCCTTCGGCGACGCCCGGCAGATGGCAGCGCTGGAGGAACATCCCATCGACTCGCTGTGGGTGGGCGGACACGTCGCGTCCCGCAACCCGTCATCCGAAGCGATGATGAGCCTCGCACGCCTGTCGGCCGTGACCGAACGCGTACGGATCGGGACCTCGGTCCTGCTGCTTCCCCTGTATCCCCCCGCGATCGTCGCCAAGCAGACAGCGGACCTCGACCGCGCCAGCGGCGGGCGGCTGACTCTCGGCGTAGGTGTCGGCGGGGAGTATCCGCAGGAGTTCCGCGCCTGCCGGATACCGATCCACGAGCGCGGACGGCGGGTGGATGAGGCGATTCCCCTTCTGCGTCGGCTGTGGAGCGGTCGTTCGATCACCCACGACGGCGCCTTCTACGCCATGGAGAACGTCCGCGTGCATCCCGCGCCCGTGCAGCCCGGCGGCCCGCCCGTCGTCGTGGCCGGGCGCGGAGAGCGGGCGATGCGGCGTGCCGCCCGGATCGGCGACGGGTGGATGCCCTACCTGTACTCCCCGCGCCGGTACCTGGCCTCGGTTCGGACCATCCGGCGGATCGCCGCCGAGACGGGCCGGGAGCTCACCGGCTTCGGCTGGTACGCGTTCGTGTTCCTCGACATCGATCCCGACGCCGACCGCGCCCGCGCGCGGCTCGCCAGAGGCCTGGCCGACACCTACGGCCAGGACTTGCTGCCCATGCTCGACAGCGTCGCCGCGGCCGGCACGGCATCGGCCGTGGCGGAGAAGGTGAAGGCGTTCGTGGCCGCCGGGGTCCGTCACTTCGTCTTCCTGCCGACGCCGGTCCTGACGGGTGATCTCCGCGGTGCCGAACTCGTCCTACGGCGACTTTCCGACCAGGTGATCCCCGAAGTCCGCGATGCCGCGTCCGCCCCGGTCGTCCCGCCCCGTTGACGGCCGCCGGGCGACTCCCGCGCGCGGAGGGCGGCACGTCGTCAGAACTGGGTGCCGCCGTCGCAGTTGATGACGGCACCGGTCAGGTACTGGACCCGTCCGGACAGAAGAAACGTGAACAGCTCCGCGAGCTCGGTCGAAAGCCCGACCCGGCCCATGGCCACGGACATTCCGTAGTCCTCGGCCATGGCTCTGCCGATCGCCTGAAGAGGGGGCAGGCCGTACTTCCGCGCGGCGGCTTCCATGACCCCGTGTGCCGACTCGCTGGCGACGAAGCCCGGGCACACGGTGTTGGCGCGTACACCCTGTGAGCCGTAGGTCAGGGCGATGTTCTTGGTCAGGCTCGCGATCGCGCTCTTCATCGAGGCATAGCCGAGCAACGGCGGCTTCTGGGCCCGGATGGAGTAGGCGGCGGTGGTGACGACGGATCCTCCGCCCGCGGAGAGCAGATGGGGCAGGGCGGCCCTGCAAGCGCGCACCGTGGTCATGACGTGGACCTGGAAGTACTGCTCCCAGTCGTCGTCGGTCAGATCCAGCAGGGTCTTGCGGGTCTGCAGGGTGCCGGCGGTGACGGCGACACCGTGGAGCGCTCCGAACGTGCCGACGACGGACTCGACCGCCTTGTCCAGCGATCCCCTCCGGGTTCCGTCCCCGGTGAACATCCGCACGTCCGATCCCGTTTCGCGGGTGATCTGCGCGGCGCGTTCCTCACCCCGGGCACGGTTCCGTCCGATGACGGCGACCCGGGCGCCTTCCGAGGCGAGGAGACGCGCCGTGTCCAGCCCCATCCCTCCGGTGCCGCCGACGAGCGCGAACACCTTTCCGCTGATTTGCAGATCCATGCCGGCCTCCCGCGACGGGCATCGTGATGGCGACAGCGCGATGCGCCAGGTGTTGTGATCAATGCGATGACGGTCGGGTCGACGGCGGCCCGCTGCCCGGCAGGGCGCCGCTGTGCCCTTCGTCGAGTGCACCAGGCGTCCCACCGGGGCCGGGGGGCCGGGCCCGGTGCGGAACCGGGTGGGCGGGGCCGCGGGTCCGGTCGCCGACGCAGGGGCCGCCAGGCCGTGGCCGGCCCCCGGGGCCGTCGGTCCTCTCGCGGAACCACCGGAACCATGACGGGTCGTCGCCGCTTCAGCAGCCCACCGCCGCGAAGGCGTCGTGATCGTCGACCGCCGTCCCGGTCCTGTGCTGCATCAGGGCCGTGATGGCGGGATCGACCCGCAGGGTGATGCCCCACATGTAGAAACCGACGATCATCCCGCGACGGATGTCCTGCCGTGCCTGATCCCAGGAGGGCACGTCCACGCCACCCGCGGCGAGCCGGTCGAGGTAGTGCCTCAGCAGGTCCCGTTCGGTCCGGCGGCGGTCCTCGACCGTGAGGCACGCCGCCAAGTGGTAGCCGACGTCGAGATACCAGGGACCGCGCTGCACCGTCTGCCAGTCCGTGAACGACGGACGCCCGTCCCGGTCCAGGAAGACGTTGCCGACGTGGGCGTCGCCGTGGACGACCGCCCACGGCGAGGCCGTCTCGATCTCGACCGACAGAGCACAGTAGGCGTCGTGCAGACGCCGCGCGTCCCGCACGGCCTCGGGGACGCCGGCGCCTATCGGACCCGAGAAGTTGCCCTCGATCTCCGCCACGCCGCGGACCTGCGAGTGGTGCACCATGCGCGACATCAGCCAGTCCGCGCGGGCCAGGGAGCGGTGCTGCCAGGTCGCCGCGTGCAGGGTCGCCAACTGTTCCAGGCTCTCGGCGGTCTGGTCGGGCGAGTAGTGGTCCAGGGCGCTGAGGAACCTCCCGCCCTGGGTGACGACGTCTTCGGAGAGGAACACGCCCCGGCCCAGCTCGCTGTCGACCGCGGCGTAGACACATCGGAGGGTGCGGATGCCGGTGGAGCCGGCGAGATCGCGGTAGAAACAAGTCTCGGGTTTGCTCACCGGCCACGACGAGGGATTCGCGAAGTACCCCTTGACCCAGAGGTCCTGGGGCAGCCCTTCGGGTACGTCGCCCTCGCACTCGATCCGGAAGCGGACGTTCGTGGAGACCCGGCTGACCATCGGGCCCACTGTCACCCGGCACACCCTGACACCGGGGTAGGAGGGCCGCAGTGCCGCGGTGAGCCAGGCCGGGGTGAGCAGTTCGTCGAGCGTTTCCGGCACCGGCCTGACCGGGCCGGCCGGTTGGGTTCCCGCGATGCTGGCGGCCATGGTGGACTCCCCTCCTGGCGGTGTTCGGGTACCGGGCTCGGCCGAGGCGCCGTCGGACGGGCCGACAGGCGGTCGCGGCGGAAGCCGGGGCGTTCGAGATGAGGATCTTTCACTTGTCGCTGTGGGGAACGTGAGACGGCGTCACGCGTCGGGCGGGAAGGCGGCAGCGGGGCGCCGCCCGGCCGGGACGGGGTGCACGTGCGCCACCGGCCGGCGGGTGCCACCGGCGTCACCAGGATGTGGCGGGGCGTGCGCCGCCGCCGTTGACGTCGACGACGGCGCTGTTGATGTATCCGGCCGCAGGGGAGGCGAGGAAGGCGACCGTCTCCGCGACGTCTTCGGGCATGCAGACCCGGCCGAGGGTCATGTTGTCCGCGAACTGCTTGCGCTGTTCCTCGTCGAAGATCTTCTGGATGCCTTCGGTGAGGACGAATCCGGGCCGGACGACGTTGCTGCGGATGCCCTGGGGGCCGTGCTGGGCACCGGTGTACAGGGAGAAGACCTCCAGCGCCGACTTGCAGGCCGGGTAGGCGGCTTTGGTGGCGGTGGCGTGCAGCGTCGCGCCGGACGACATGTTGATGATCGACCCTCCGCCGCCGGCCAGCATCGCCGGGACCGCGTGCCGTACCCCCCAGACGGCGGCCATGACGACGACGTCGAAGGTCCGCTGCCATGCCGCATCGGTGGAGGTGGCCGTCCCGGTGTCCTCGCGCACCTCCACCGCCGCGTTGTTGTCGAGGATGTCGAGCTGTCCGAAGGAGTCGAGCGCCGCGTCGACCAGGGCCTTGACGCCGTTCTCCGTGCTGATGTCGGCGTGCAACCCGACCGCGCTGTCACCGAGTTCCCGTACGAGCCGGCGAAGGGCCTCGTCGTTGATGTCGCCCAGGACCACCCGGGCCCCGTCGCGCACCATGACCCGTGCGGTCGCGGCGCCGATCCCGTTGGCGGCGCCGGTGATGATCGCGACCTTTCCGTCCAGTCGGTTCGTCATGGCTGTCACCTTTCAGCTGTGTTGTCGGGAGGGAAGAGGCACTCCGGTCATGGCGGCCGGCTCACGTGCCGCCGGCGCGGTCGTGAAGACTCTCCGCCAGTCGCCGGCGCAGTACCTTGCCGGTGGGTGTCGTGGGGAGCCGGTCGAGCATGACGACCTCGTCCGGTGTCCTGGAGCCGCGAAGGCGGTCACGGACGTGGTGGCGCAGTTCCTCGGAGGTCGGCACGGTCCCGGGGCGGGGAACCACGAACGCCACGATCCGCTGCCCCCATTCGAGATCCGGTACGCCGACCACCGCGCACTCCTCGACAGACCCGTGCTCATCGAGTACGGCCTCGATCTCCGAGGGCGCGATGTTCTCCCCGCCGCGGATGATCGTGTCGTCCGACCTGCCGTGTACGAAGATGAAGCCGCCCTGGTCGATGTGGCCGGTGTCGCGCGTGCGGAACCAGCCGTTCTCGTCGATCCGGCTGCCCGACTCGAGATACTCGCCGGCCACCTGAGGCCCCCGGACCACGATCTCACCGGCCTGTCCCGGTGCGCGGCTTCCGCCGTCGTCGCCGAGGATCGCGATCTCCACCCCCGGCAGTGCGCGTCCGACGGATCCCAGCCGGGCCCGCACCCCGGGGTCCGTGGCGGCAAGCGCCTCGCGATGGTCGTCGGGCCCGAGGACCGCGATGGACGAAGCGGTCTCGGTGAGGCCGTAGGCGTTGACGAAACCGGTGCCGGGGAACCGGCGCAACGCCTCTTCCAGGACGGGAGCGGGCAGTTTCGCACCACCGTAGGAAAGAGAGCGCAGGGACGCGGGCGCGGGGCGCCCGCTCGTCCTGAGCTCGCGGACGATTCTCGCCAGCATGGTCGGCACCACCATGGCGTGTGTGACCCCGTGCGCCTCGACCCGGTCCAGCCAGTCCTGCGGGGTGAACCGGTCCAAATAGACGACGCGCCGTCCCGTGTAGAGGTTCGACAACAGGTTCCCGATCGCCGCGATGTGGTACGGGGGCACGCTGACGAGCGTCGCGTCCGACTCGCGCGCGGCGGCGAACTCGACCGACTGGATGACATAGGAGGTCAGGTGCCGGTGCCGTAGCACGGCGCTCTTGGGGGCCGCCGTGGTGCCGCTCGTCATCAGCAGCACCGCGACGGAGTCCGCGTTGTGGCCGGCCGACGGCGCCTCCGTCGTGTCGGGCGCGTCGGCGCCGGCGGCCCGGCCGGCGAACGTCGTGGTCGCGACGGTCGCCCGGCCACCCGCTCGCTGCGGGGTGTCGGTGATGACCAGGGGATCCTTCTGCCGGGCGAGGATGTCCTCGAGTCGGCCGTCGCCGAGCCGGTAGTTCAAGGGCAGCAACGGCCGTCCGGCGTACGCGGCGGCGAACAGGGCGACGGCCAGGGCAGGGCCGTTGCCGCCCAGGTACACCACGCACCCCGCACCCGCCTCATGGATCAGGCGGGCTCCCCGCCGGGACCGACGGCGCAGTTCCCGTCCGGTGAGGGCGTCGTCCGCATCGTCGATCGCGGTGCGGTCGGGCATTCCGTCCGCGACCATGTCGAGCAGTATCGTCAGATTCACGAGGCCGTTCCTCCGCTGGATTTCGCCGGACCACCGCGGTCGGTCGGATGGCGGGCGGTGCCCTGGGCCGTCGGGTCTCAGTCCGAGGCGGGCAGTGGCTTGGGCTGTTTGACCGCCAGTTCGCGCTCGTCGAAGACCAGCGGGCCGACGCCGGCCTTGGTGCACAGCACCTCCAGAGCGGTGTCCGCGTCCCAGTAGCGCTTGCCCAGCATGATCCCGGGGCCGGTCGGGGGCGGCGTGTCGCCGAGGTCGGGGGCTTCGTCGGTCATCTCCGCGCCGGCGCACCACAGTGGATTCGGGCCTCCCCACCCTCGGATCACCACCACTTCACAAGGGGAGTTGCGCGCGTACAGCCGGTGGCCGGGCTTGTGTCCCATGGAGTGCTCCTGTCTCGGTCGGTGTCGGTTCCGTCCCACCGGGGGGCGTAGCCGTCGACGCGCGCCGGCGATCCGCATGGATGCCCCGGACGCGGTGCCCGGCCGGGTGTGCCCCGGGCCGGGAAAGGGGAGCGGCGGCACTGGACGCGGTCGGCCACTGGTGTCACCTGAGCCCTCGCTCCCGGTCGTCGGCGGCTCGCGCCTCCTGTCCTCGGAGTGAGCCCCTCGCTTTTCCTCTATCCTTGCTTTCATAGATATGTTTGTCCATACTGAGACCGGCTGATCGTCCAGAGCCCTCCCGGACGCCGGGAGCGGACCCGGACGGGGGAACGGGGAAGGCTGACGGCGCGCACGCCACGTGCGGCCGGGCCGGCCCCCGTCGCCCTCCGGACGGCACACCGGCCGGAGCGCCGCAGACGCGGGTGAGGTGGCAGACGTGGAGTACCAGACGATTCGCTTCGAACGGCGCGACAGAACGGCCTGCGTCACGCTCGACAGGCCGCAGAAGCTGAACGCCGTCGACCATCGGATGATCGACGAGCTGGAGGACGCCTACCGCACCATCGAGGACGACCCCGACATCTGGACGTACATCGTCACCGGAGCGGGCGACCGCGCGCTGTGCGCCGGTGCCGACGTCGGAGTCATCCCGGGCAGTGTCCACCCCGGCCAGGACACCCGCGGCGAAGCCCTCCTCGGCGCGTTCTGGCAGTGGGACGCTCCTCAGGAGGCCACCGCACCGTACCTGCGGATGACCAAGCCGATGATCTGCGCCGTCAACGGGCTCGCGGCGGGCGCGGGACTCGATCTGATCACCACGGCCGACATCGCGATCGCCGCCGAGCACGCCACCTTCTTCGATCCGCACGTCAGCATCGGCGTGACCTCCGGCCGCGAGGCCGTCCGGCTGGCCCGGATGCTCCCGCTGGGCGAGGCGATGCGTGTCGCGCTGCTGGGCAGACAGGAGCGGATGAGCGCCGAGCGCGCCCACCAACTCGGCCTGGTCAGCGAACTGGTCGCCAAGGAGCGGCTGTTGGAGCGCGCCTGGGAGATCGCCGCCCTCGTCAACCGCAACGCCCCGCTGGCCGTTCGCGGCACACGGCTGGCGGTGCGCAAAGGGCTGTCGCTGCCCGTGTACGAGGCGGAGCTGCTCGCGGAGGGGTACCGGCTCCGGGTCGCGGCCACCGAGGACGCCCGGGAAGGGCCGGACGCCTTCCTGCACAAGCGTGCCCCCCAGTGGAAAGCCCGGTAGAAGCGCTGTCCGGCACCGAGGACCGGTGATGAGGAGAAGCCCCGTGGACGATCCGGCCCGGAGGGATGTGTGGAGCGTCGGGCCGACGCTTCCCAGACTGCTGCGTGAACGGGCCGCCGAGTGCGGCAGGAAGAAGTTCCTCGTCTGTGACGACGACGTGCTGAGCTACGAGGAGGCCGAGCGCCGCTCGCGCGGCCTCGCGCGCGGCCTCCTCGCCTCGGGGGTGGGCCGGGGTTCCCACGTCGGCCTGCTGTATCCCAACGGATCGGCCTTCGCGGTCGCCTCGTTCGCGCTCGCGCGGATCGGGGCGGTGGCGCTGCCGCTGAGCACCCTGTCCACCGCGCCCGAGCTGCGGGGCCTGCTGCGCGACGGCGATGTCCGCATGCTCCTGTCGGCAGCGGGCTACCGGTCCCACGACTTCGTCGAGACGCTGCGCACCGCCGTACCGGAACTGGATCCGGCGGACGGCGGGATGCTCTGCGCGCCGAGCGTTCCGACCCTGCGCCAGGTGTACTTCGAGGGTGGCCGGAAGATCCCCGGGGCCTGGCAGGCCGAGCACCTGCGGCGGGCGGGCGACGCGGTCACGGACGACGTACTGGAGGCCGCCGAGGACGCGGTGCGCCCCGCCGACCGCCTGGTCATCGTGCATACGTCGGGGTCGACCAGCGCCCCCAAGGGAGTCGTCCACTGCCACGGCCCGCTGCTGCGCCACCAGGCGGAGCTGAACCGGGTGCGAGGGTACGACGACACGGAGATCCTCTTCTCCAACAGCCCGTTCTTCTGGATCGGCGGATACGCCGCCAACCTCATGGCCACCCTGGAAGCAGGCGCGACCCTGGTGTGCTCGGGCGCCCGTGACCCGGGGGACACCCTCGACCTGATCGAGCGGGAACGCCCCACCCTGCTCAACGGCTACCCGCAGTCGGCCCGGGCGCTGGCCCGGCACCACAGCTTCCCCGGCCGCGACCTGTCCAGCATCAGGCGGGGCAACCTGTACCCGATCATGCCGAGCGCCGTACGCCCCGCGGACCCGGAACTGCGGCATCAGATGTTCGGCATGACGGAGGCCGGCGGCATCTGCCTGCTCAGCGCGGACGAGAGCGACCAGCCGGAGCACCGGCGCGGCTCGTTCGGCAAGCCTGCCCCCGGACTCGAAGCGGTGGTGCGCAACACCGTGACGGGCGAGGAGTGCGCGGCGGGAGAGACGGGGGAACTCTTGTTGCGCGGCCCCTCCCTGATGGAGGGCTATTACGGCAGGGAACGCCATGAGGTCTTCGAGTGCGACGACTGGTACGCCACGGGCGACCTCTTCGCCCGGGACGCGGAGGGCTTCCTCTATTTCAAGGGCCGGCACAGCGCGCTGATCAAGACGAGCGGCGCGAACGTCTCGCCCCGGGAGGTGGCGGACGCGATCACGGACCTGACGGGCCTCACCGCTCACGTCGTAGGAGTCGACGACGTACACCGGGGCCAGCGCGTCGCGGCGGTGCTGGTGGCGGACGACCACTCGGCGGTGGACGTACCGGCTCTCAGGTCCGCGCTCGCCGGGCGCCTCTCCACGTACAAAGTGCCCCGGCTCTTCAGGCTGATGACGGAACGTCAACTCCCGCTGATGTCCAGCGGGAAGATCGACGAGGCCGCCCTGCGGGAGCTGTTCGCCGAAGAGGACGAGGCCGATGGCTGACACCCACGAGACGCTTCCCGCGCTGTTGGCCCTGCGGGTTCACGAGGCGCCGCAGGACGTGGTGATGGTGTGCGACGACGAACACCTCACCCATGGCGACCTGGACCGTGACAGCCGTGACATCGGCCGCAGGCTCCTCGCCGAGGGCGTCGGCAAGGGGGACCGTGTCGGGGTGCTGATGCCCAACGGCACAGGCTGGGCGGTGGTCGCGCTCGCGGTGGCCCGGATCGGCGCGGTACTCGTACCGCTGAGCACCCTGCTGCGGCCCTCGGAACTCCTGGCGCAGCTGCGGGAGAGCGGGGCGACCACGGTGGTCGCGGTCCGTGCCCATCGGGGCCGCCGCTACATGGACGACCTGGAGGAATGCCTGCCGGGTGTCCTCGCGCGGCTGGCAGGGGACCGGCTCTGCGCCGAACTGCCCTCGCTGCGGCGGGTCATGCTCTGGGGGGAGGACCTGGTCCCGGGCCGGGCCGCGCATCCGGGACCGCCCGAACCCCTGGTCAGGGCGGCAGACGACCTTGTCGTTCTGTTCACCTCCGGCAGCAAGGGCGCGCCCAAGGGCACCGTGCACACGCACGGCAGCGCGTTGCGTGCCGTCGCCTCGGGACTGCGGGCCCGCTGTGTGCGGCCGGGAGAGCGCCTTTACATACCGATGCCGTTCTTCTGGGCCGGGGGACTGGCAGGCGGGCTGTTCACCGCCCTGGTGGCGGGGGCCGTGCTGCTGACCGAGCAGTCGCCGGAACCGGCCGCCACATTGCGCTTCCTCCAGCGCGAGCGGGTGACCCTGTTCCGCGGCTGGCCGCAGCAGGGGCAGCGGCTCGCCGCGCATCCCGCGTTCGATGCCACCAGACTGCCGTACCTGCGGGCCGGCAGTCTGGACGCCGTGCTGGAGCCGGACCTGCGGTCCGCGCCGGGTGCGCGGGCCAACCTGTTCGGGATGAGCGAGACCTTCGGCCCGTACTGCGGCTACCCGCTGGACACCGACCTCCCCGAGGGGAAGAAGGACAGCTGCGGACGGCCCTTCGAAGGGGTGGAGGTCGAGGTGGTCGACCCTGGCGGGCGGCGGCCGGTCCCGCCGGGGACGAAGGGCGAGATCCTCGTGCGCGGACCGAACGTCATGCGGGGCATGTGCGGACGCGAGCGGCACGAGGTGTTCGGCGGAAACGGCTTCTACGCCACCGGAGACCTGGGACGTCTCGACGAGGACGGGTTCCTCTGGTACGAGGGCCGCCTGGACGACATGTTCAAGATCAGCGGGGCGACGGTGTACCCGGCCGAGGTGGAGCGGGGACTGCGCTCCTGCGCCCGGGTCTCCCAGGCCTATGTGACCTGCGTCGGGACCGGCGACCACCGCGAGGTCGGCGCGGTGGTGGTCGGGAAGGGCCTGGAACTCACGGAACTCGCCGCCGCCGCCCGCTCGGTGCTCAGCGCGTTCAAGGTGCCCACGGTGTGGCTGGTCCTCGACGACGCCGCGCGGATTCCCCGACTGGCTTCGGACAAGCCCGATCTTCGGGCGCTGTGGCGACGGCTCGCCGGGGAAGGCCGGCGGGTGGCGAGGCGATGACCCGGCCCGGCGATCAGGAGCACCGCGCCGTGCGGCGAACCATGCATCTGTCGGCTGTGTTTTCTCTGATGGTGGAACGAGGGGACCGTGACTGAGCACGAGACGATCACCTACGACACGGACTACGTCGCCAAGGTGGCCACGGTCACCCTGAACCGCCCGGACTCGCTCAACGCGTTCGACCGCACGATGTGCCACGAGGTGGCCGACGCCTGGCGGCGGCTGCGCGCGGACACCAAGATCAACGCGGTGGTGCTGCGGTCGGCGGGCGAGCGTGCATTCAGCGCGGGGCTGGACATCACGAAGGAGTACGGGCAGCCCGACGACGTCTGGTGTCACGAGGACCCGGGTGAACTCATCAGCCCGAAGTGGCAGAAGCTGTGGAAGCCCATCGTGTGCGCGGTTCAGGGAATGTGCACCGCGGGCGCCTTCTACTTCGTCAACGAGTCGGACGTCGTGATCTGCTCCGAGGACGCCACGTTCTTCGACTCGCACGTCAGCGCGGGCATGGTGTCGGCGATCGAGCCGCTCGGCCTGATGCGCAGGATCGGACTCGGGCAGACCCTGCGGATGTGCCTGGTCGGCAACGACGAACGCGTGTCCGCGCGGACCGCCCTGGCCATGGGACTGGTGACGGAGGTGGTGAGCGCGGCGGACCTGTGGGCCCGCGCCTTCGAGCTGGCCAGCATGATCGCCGCGAAGCCCTCGGCGGCGACCCAGGGCACCGTCCGCGCGATCTGGGAGTCCCTCGACCGCCCGTACCGCGCCGCGATGGAGCAGAACCTCCTCTACACGAGGCTGGGCAACCCGATCGGACAGGCGGAGGTCGGGGGACGGGCCCCGCGGGTCGAGCGGCCGAGGATCCGGTGAGCGGCGCCCACCCGCTCTCGCGGACGATCGCCGAGGTGGCGACCGCGGATCCCGCGGCGCGTGCCATCGAGTTCGACGGCCACTGGCACACCTGGGGCGAACTCGGCGCCGCGATGGACCGGATCGACGACGTCGTCGGCCGCTTCGCCGGCGGCACGGCCGCGGGGGTGGGCGTCCTCGTCCGCAACACGCCGGCGCACGTGGCGATGCTGCTCGCCCTGCTGCGGCGCGGCGGGTGCCTGGTCGTGATCAACCCCGCGCGCGGCCGGCCCGGTGTGCGCGAGGACCTGGCGTCCCTGGGCCTGTCGCTCGTCCTCGGCAGCCCCGACGACCTGGAGCGCGTCGCGGACCCCGGCTCGGGAACAGCGCTCTGCGGTGTCGCCGGGCTGAGCGGGCGGGTACACGCCGTCCAGGTGCCGCGGACACCGGTCGACGGTCCTCGGTACGAGGACGTGGCGGTGCGGATGCCGACCAGCGGCACCACCGGCCCCCCGAAGCGGATCAGCCTGACCTATGACGCGCTGGACGCGAGTGCGACCGGGCGGCGGTTCCGGGCGGCGTCCCGTGAACCGGTGCCGCCCGCCAGGGGCGTCGCCGTCGTCAACTCGCCGCTGGCGCATCTGGGAGGAGTTTTCCGCGTCCTGCAGAACGTCGTCGCCCGGCGTCCTTTCGTCCTCCTGGAGAGGTTCGAGGTGGGCGCCTGGGTCAAGGCGGTGCGCGAGCACCGTCCAAGAACGGCGAGCCTGGTGCCGGCGGCGCTGCGCATGGTGCTGGAGGCGGCCCCGGAGCCGGCCGACCTGGCGAGCCTCAGGTCGGTCACGTCGGGCACGGCGCCGCTGGATCCCGCCGACGCCGACGCGTTCACCGCTCGCTTCGGTGTGCCGGTCCTCACCTCGTACGCCGCCACCGAGTTCGCCGGCGGCGTCGCCGGCTGGACACTGCGCGACTACGAGCGGCACTGGACGGCCAAGCGGGGCAGCGCGGGACGTGCTCAGCCCGGTTGCGAGCTGCGGATCGTCGACGAGCACGGCCGCCCTGTACCGGACCCCGACCGCCCTGGCCTGCTGGAAGTCAGGCCGGCCCAACTGGGGCCGGACGTCGACTGGATACATACCAACGACCTCGCGCGCATCGACGCCGACGGCTTTCTCTATGTCCTGGGCCGCGCGGACGGTGCCATCAACCGCGGTGGGTTCAAGGTGCTGCCGGAGCATGTGCGGGCCGCACTCGAACGACTTCCCGCGGTACGGGGCGCGGTCGTGCTCGGTGCCGCGGACGCGCGCCTCGGAGCGGTGCCGGTGGCCCTGGTCGAACTGCGGGACGGCTTTGCCGCGGACGGCGAGGCGATCGGCCGGGACGTGGCGGACACCCTCGCGGGATACGAGCGGCCCGCGCGGATCCACGTCGTACGGGAGCTGCCGCGGACCTCGTCCGGCAAGGTCGACCTGGCCGCCGCCGAGGCGCTGCTGGCCTCGGTCACCGACCGGCCCGCCGCCGGCGCCGCCCGGTGGCCCTCCGTATGGGGGTTCGGTCTGCCGCCGCTGGCCCAGACCGTGGAGTTCGCGCAGGCGGCGCGGAGCCTGACCGAGGCGGTGCTCTCACTGGACGCGCCCTCGCCTCGCCTGGAGCGGCTGCTGGCCGAGATCAGGGATGCCGACCGGGAGTTGCGAGAGCGGGCACCTGTGGGCACCGCCGTCCGCATCGGGCCGGGGGCGGACGATCCCACCTTGCGCCCCTATCTGGACCACTCGATTCATATGGGTGTGTACAACCCGGCGTTCCCGCTGTACGACGTCACCCATCTCGATACCGAACGGGCGGCCGGAACAGTCCGGTTCTCGCTGGTTCACGAGGGCCCTCCCGGGTTCGTCCACGGGGGATTTCTCGCGGTCTTCTTCGACGCCCTGGTGGCGCACCACAGTTCGGAGGCAGGGCTCGCCGGAAAGACGAAAGAACTGAAACTGAGGTACTTCCGGCCGACGCCGCTCGGAGAACAGCTCGACTTCGAGGTCCTGCGCAGGGTGGCGGAACGGGAGATCGTGTTCGAGGCCACGTTGCGGGGGCCGTCCGGGCCGCTGTGCGGCGCGGAGGCGAGGACGGTCGCGGGCAGGCGCGAGAACCTTCCGCGTGTCGGCGAACGGGCAGGCCGGGCCCCGGCCGGCCGGCCCGACGCGGCGTCGACCCGGCCCGACGGGGCGCCGGGCACGCCTCCGACCCGCTGAAGCGGTGCCCGGCCGCCCCTATGGGCTATCCGTAGTAAGCTATAAAAGATGAGAGAGGCGAATGGCGTGGCACCGATGACGACGCCACGTGTCGTCACTGGGGCTCGGTGATGACCGGGGAATACTCAATCGGAGGCGTTGATGCGTCAGTTGCGGCAACCCAGGCTCGCGGAGATCGTCGCGTCGCGACTGCGTGAGGACATCCTGAGCGGCCGGCTCCGGGAAGGGGACGTTCTCGGCAACCAGGAACGGCTCTTCAACGAATACCAGGTCAGCCTTCCCGCGCTTCGAGAGGCCATGCGGATTCTCGAGACCGACGGGCTGATCACGGTCCGCCGGGGCAATGTGGGCGGCGCGGTCGTGCATGCCCCCTCGGCCCAGCGCGCGGCGCAGATGATCGCGATGGTGCTGCAGAACCGCTCCGCTTCCCCTGTCGACGTCAGCACCGCGCTGCGCTACGTGGAACCCGTCTGCGCCGGCTTGTGCGCGGCTCGGGAGGACCGGGCCACCGAGGTGGTCCCGGTCCTGCGCCGCGTCATCGAGGAGCAGCGGGCGGACATCGGGGACAGTGAGGCGTACCTGCGTCACTCGGGCCGCTTCCACGCCCAGCTCGTGGCCCTGTGCGGCAACGAGGCGATGATCGTGGTCATCGGAGCGCTTGAGCTGATCTGGTCGTCTCATGAGTCGATGGTGTGGCGCGACGTCGCGGAAGGCATCGACGCCGAGGACGACCCGTCCTCGCCGCTGGCACGCAAGACCATGAGGGCCGCGCTCCGCGCCCACGAGAGGCTCGTCGACGAGATCGAGAAAGGCAACGTCGACAAGGCGAATTCGATCGCGGCCTCGCACCTGCACGCCGCCCATGCCAACACGCTCGTTTCGAGCGGACACGAGACGGTGGTGGCGAACCTGCTCAGCGGCGTCGAGGCTTTCGACACGCTCAGTGGTGTGGAGCGCTGAGCGGTTTCCAAGGCGCCGGGAGGGCCGGCGTCCGTCGTCCATAGCTGTCAAAAATAGATACAGAAGGTGGGCTGGTGGGTAGTCTCGCAGTAGGTACGGTCGACGTGTAACTCCTCGCCGGAGGTCCACCTGTGGTTGCTCTCCCCGTCCCCGCTTCTCCTTCCGGTGCCGAGCGTTACGCCGCTCATACCGACGATCTGGCCGAACTCAGGCTCCTGGACTCCGAGATCGTCGCGCTTCTCGATCGCCGCCGGGCAGTGGCGGCCAGGCTTCCGCATCCCGGGAACCCGCGAGGCTCCGACCCGGTTCGTTCCGAGGCGGTGCGCAGGATCACCGGGTACTATCGTGAACACCTCGGCGGCGCAGGGGAGTTGGTGGCGCGAGCGGTGCTCGTGCTCTGCGCGCCGGAGGCCGAGGGGGAGCTGCCGCCGGCGGACTGAGGCGCGGCGGAGCCCGGTTCCGCGGACACCTGCTCAGGGAAATCGCAGCATCGCTTCCTGCGCGTAGGAGGCGAGCAGGGTGCCGTCCGCACGCAGGACGTCACCGCGTCCGAAGCAGCGGCCCTGGGCGAGGCTCGGGGCGTGCTGCCGGAGCAGCAGCCAGTCACCCGTGCGCAACGGCCGGTGGACCCAGAAGCTGTGCGTGGTGACCGCGGCGCCGAGCTTGCTGTGCGCCGTGGACTGGCCCACCCCCTCGACCGGACGAAGCGCCGTACCGATCAGCGTGAGGTCCGTGGCGTACGCGATCAGGGCGGGCGCGACACAGGCGTCCGCCGAAGGGATGCGCATCCACAACTCCAGCGTCGGGGGAGCCGGTTCGAGGGCATCGAGGTCCGCGGTCGTCCGGCACTCCCACGGCAGCAGATCGAGGACGGCCCGGTGTCCGCTGTCCGGCAGGCCGGGAACCGCGGGTACCGTCTGGACCACGCGGCCTTCCTCGGGTGCGTGCAGCGACACGCTGGCGAAGGCATGGACGCTCCCTCGCTGGCGGGCGGTCACGGTGCACGCGGCGAAGGTCCTGCCGTCGCGCAGCACTTCCGTCTCGTAGTGGACCTGCTCCTCGGTCCGGCCCGCCCGGAGGAACTGCATCTGGAGCGACTTCACGGTTTTGCCCGGACAGGCCAGCTCGGCGGCGCGCACCGCCTGTGCCAGCAACTGGCCGCCGAACAGCCGGAACGAAGGCCCCGACGGGAGGTTGGGAGCGGTGAACACGGACGGTCCCGCCGCCTGCGGGGCGGGGCGCAGATCGACGGAGGCCAGCAGGCCCTCCCACGCGTCGGACATGAGC
Source organism: Streptomyces sp. NPDC104367 (assembly GCF_055583825.1). NCBI lineage: Bacteria > Bacillati > Actinomycetota > Actinomycetes > Kitasatosporales > Streptomycetaceae > Streptomyces > Streptomyces sp. NPDC104367. Next base: position 185,720 of record NZ_JBVJND010000021.1, read on the forward strand.
AAGGACTCTCCAGAGCGTGTGCACGGACGACGAGGACGAAGGGTCTCGCGGGGGCGGGCCGGCTGTGGCGGCCCGCCTGCGTTCAGCCCCGCGCCGCGGCGCCGAGCAGCGCCTTGGCGATGAGCACCTGCTGGATCTGGCTGGTGCCCTCGTAGATGCGGAACAGCCGGGCGTCCCGGTAGAAGCGTTCGACAGGCACCCCCCGCATGTAGCCGGCACCGCCGTGCACCTGTACCGCGCGGTCCGCCACCCGCCAGACCATCTCGCTCGCGAAGTACTTGGCGCAGGACGGGCCGATCCGGGTGTCCTCGCCCGAGTCGAAACGGCCGGCCGCGTCCAGCACCGTGGCCCGCCCGGCGTAGAAGTCCGTCATCGAATCGGCGATGAGGCCCTGGACGAGCTGGAACGACCCGATGAGCGCTCCTGACTGCCGGCGCGTCCGGGCGTAGTTCACCGACTCGTCCACCAGCCTCTCGGCGAGCCCCACGCACAGCGCCGCGATGTGCACCCTGCCGTGCGCCAGGCAGCCCATCGCGATGCCGAAGCCCCGGTTCAGCCCCGCCTCGCCGCCGATCAGGGCGTCGGCCGGCACCCGTACGGCGTCGAGGTGCACATCGGCGGTCCAGGCACCGAACTGCCCCATCTTGTGGTCGCGTGGGGCCACTTTGAGACCGGGCGTGCCGGCGGGTACCAGGAAGGCGGAGATTCCCCTCCTTTTCGGGGCGTCGGCGTCGGTGCGGGCGAACACCATGAACACATCGGCGAGAGGCGCGTTGGTGATGTACCGCTTGGAGCCGTCGAGTACCCAGCCGTCGGCGTCCCGTCGGGCCCGGGTGGTGAGGGTCGACGGATCGGAACCGGCCTCGGGCTCGGTCAGGGCGAACGACGCGAGCGCCTCGCCCGAGGCGATCCTCGGCAGCCAGTGCTGCTGCTGCGTCTCCGTTCCCCCGATCATGAGCACGTGTCCGGCGATGCCGTTGTTGGTGCCGAACATGGAGCGCAGCGCCGGGGTGGTGTATCCCAGTTCGAAGACCAGCCGCGCCTCCTCGTGGGCCGACAGCCCGAGCCCGCCGTACCGTTGCGGCAGCGCGAAGCCGAACAGCCCCATCTTCTTGGCCGTTTCGCGTATGCCGGTGGGTATCGCGTCCTCGGCGTCGATCCGGGCCTCCAGGGGTACGACGTCCCGCCGGACGAAGCGTCGTACCTCGGCCAGCACCGCGCTGAAGTCAGCCGGATCCATCTCGACTCCTTCGACAGGTCGCGACCGCCGTGACGGTCTCACGTGTGCTCCGAAGAGCTGTCCTTCTCGTCCTGCGGCACCGGTCCGGGCCGGTAGCACAGGGCCAGGAGCGCCGCGGCGCCCGCCGTCCCGAGTCCTGCCGCGGCCAGCGCCGGACGGATCCCGGTACGCTGCCGGCGCAGCAGGCCGTCGACCGAGTAGCGGCCGTGGCCGAGTGTGGCGAGTGCGACAGCCGCGCCTCCCACCACGCCCACGTACTCCCAGCCCCCCTTGAAGACGAAGAATCCCTTGCCGCGGTGGTCGGTGCGCGCCGCGACGGCCATCAGGCCGACCGCTGCCGCCGCCGGCAGCGGACCGGCCGTCCCCAGGGCGATTCCCGCGCCGGCCGCGATTTCGGTCCCCGCCGCCAGCCGGGCGTGCACCGCCGCCGGTCTCAGGCCGAGTGCCTCGAACCAGCCGGTGGTTCCCGTCAGCCCGCCGGGGCCGCGAACCTTGTTCCAGCCGTGTGCGACGAGCATCGGGCCCAGCGTCGCGCGCAGCAGCAGCGCGGCCGTGTCGCGGCCGCGCGCCGCCGCCGCGGCGTCCTCGACCGCTGCTGTGGGGATCACCGTGCCGAGCATGTACTGCCTCCCGATGGTTCGTGTCAGCCGAGTTCCCGCAACACCTCTGCGGTGTGCTCTCCCAGTTGCGGTGCACCCGAAGCGGGGCCTGTGTCGTCGTCCCAGAAGCGGATGGGTGTCGCCACCGTACGCAGTGGACGTGTGCCGCCCATGCCGGGTTGCTCGACGAAGACCCCCTCGGCCTCGGCCTGCGGATCGGCGCACACCTCCTCCAGCGTCTGCACTGGTGCCCACCACACTCCCTCGGCGTCGAACCGTTCGGCCCACCGGGCGAGCGGACGCTTCGCGAACTCGTCGTCGAACTCCGCGATCAGTTCGCGCACATGAGCACGGCGGGACCGGGCGTCCGCGAACCGCGGGTCCGCCGCCAGGTCGTCGCGGCCCAGGGCCTTGACCACGCCGGGCCAGTGCCGGTCGCCCTCCAGGCCGATCAGCCAGAACCACCGGCCGTCTGCGGCGCGGTAGGAGTTGTAGAGGGGGGACTCGTGCTCGGTGCGGGGGCGGGTGCGGCCACGCTTGCCGAAGAAGTTCTGCAGCGCGAGATCGTTGCCGTTGGCATAGGCTCCCGAGCGCAGCAGGGACACATCGACCACGGTCCCCTCTCCGGTGCGTCCGCGGCGCAGCAGCGCGGCCAGCACCCCCGCCACCAGGTTGGCCGCGGCGGCGCGGTCGCCCATTCCCGGACGGATCCCGGGCGGCGCCTGGTCGTCCGGGTTGAGCATGGCGGCTATGCCGCTCCTGGCCCAGAACGCGGAGACGTCGTAGCCTGCGCGGTCCCGCTCGGGTCCCTCCCAGCCGTACCCCGTGAGGGTTCCGACGACGAGGCGGGGGTGGCGCTCGCGCAGGGACGCGGGGTCCAGTCCCAGACGCCGCAGGGCGCCCGGGCGCAGGTTGGTGATGAACACATCGGCGTGGCCGAGGAGCCCCTCGCAGGCACGGGCCCCGGCCGCGGACCGAAGATCCAGCACCACGCTCCGCTTGCCGCGGTTGTCGGTCTCGAAGGGCGGGGCGCTGTCGGTGTCCTGTCCGAGGTGCCGAAGCGTGTACCGGTTCGGATCGCCGGCGGGAGCCTCCACCTTGATCACGTCGGCTCCCCAGTCGGCGAGCATCGCCGTGGCGGCCGGGGCCGCCACCCATATACCGAGTTCCACGACCGAGATGCCTTCCAGCGGCCGCACGGCCCACCTCCACAACCGGTTCGACTCCGTCGGCTCCGTTCCGGGTCCCGCGCCGAGCGCACCGCAGCGATGCACGCACTGATAGTTATCATATAATTGTTTTCATTGATAGCCTGGTTGGGTTGATCGGCCCGTGGTCCAGACTCGGGCCCGAGCGTGACGCACTCGTCGGAGCGGACTCGTCAGAGGGAGTCTCGAATGGGGTTGTTGGCCGGACGCAACGCGGTGATCACGGGCGCGGCGAGAGGGATCGGCTGGGAAACAGCACGGGTGCTGGGCGGCGAGGGCGCCGGAGTCGTCCTCGGCGACATCGACGGCGAGGCGGCGGAGGACGCCGCGCGGCGGCTCCGGGCCGAAGGGATCCGGGCGGCGGCCCTGCGCTGCGACGTGACGGACGAGGCGGACGTCAAAGCCCTCGTCGCACAGTGCGCGAAGGAGTTCGGCCCGGTCGGCGTCATGGTCAACAACGCCGGTATCACCCGCGACGCGACCATGCGGAAGATGTCCCCGGAGGATTTCCAGGCGGTCGTGAACGTCCACCTCGGCGGCGCGTGGCATGGCACCCGGCAGGCCGCGGAGGCCATGCGCGAGCAGGGGCAGGGCGGCAGCATCGTCAACATCTCCTCCATCGCGGGCAAGGTCGGCAACTTCGGCCAGACGAACTACAGCGCCGCGAAGGCCGGGATCGTCGGCCTGACGAAGGCATCGGCCCGGGAACTCGCCGGGCACGGCATCCGGGTGAACGCCGTACAGCCCGGACTCATCCGCACCGCGATGACCGAGGCCATGCCCCGGGCGGTCTGGGAGGGGAAACTCGCCGACATCCCGCTCGGGCGCGCCGGAGAGCCCGTCGAGGTCGCCCGGACCGTGCTCTTCCTCGCATCCGACATGTCCGGTTACATCACGGGCGCGGTCATAGAGGTGACCGGCGGACGCCACATGTGAGCCCCTTGTCCCCCGTCGAGAGGTTGGAGCCATGGCCGTCCACATGCGGGACGTGGTGATCTGTGAACCCCTGCGCACTCCGATAGGCGGTTACGGTGGTGTCCTCCGCGACGTCGCCGCCACCACCCTCGCCGCCACTTTGGTGCGCACCGTCCTCGACCGCTGCCGGATCCCCGGCGAAGCCGTCGACGACGTCCTTCTCGGACAGTGCTACCCCAACGGCGAGGCCCCGGCCGTCGGTCGGGTCGTCGCCCTGGACGCGGGCCTGCCCGTGGAAGTGCCCGGACTGCAGCTCGACCGCCGCTGCGGTTCCGGACTCCAGGCGGTCATCAACGCCGCCATGCAGGTGCAGACCGGCGTCAGCGACCTCGTCCTCGCCGGCGGCGTCGAGTCCATGAGCCAGGCCGAGTTCTACACCACCGACGTGCGGTGGGGGGTGAAGGCGGCGGGCACCACGCTGCACGACAGGCTCGCCCGCGGGCGCGTCACCGCCGGAGGGCTTCATCATCCGGTGCCCGGGGGCATGCTGGAGACCGCGGAGAACCTGCGGCGCCGGTATGCCATCCCGCGCGAGGAGCAGGACCGTCTCGCGCTGGACTCCCACAGGAAGGCGGTGGCGGCACAGCGCGACGGCCGCTTCGCCGACGAGATCGTTCCGGTCGCCGTACGCACCCGCGGGGGCAGCACGGTCGTCGGCACGGACGAGCACCCGCGGCCGGAGACCTCGCTGGAGGCACTCGCCGCGCTGCGCCCGGTGCTCGGGCGTCAGGACGCGGAGGCCACCGTCACGGCCGGCAACGCGAGCGGACAGAACGACGGCGCGGCACTCTGCGTCGTCACCCATCCCGAGCGCGCCGCCGAACTGGGGCTGCGTCCGCTGGGCAGGCTGGTGTCCTGGGCCGTCGCCGGGGTGCCGCCCGAGACGATGGGCATCGGCCCCGTACCCGCCACCGCCAAGGCCCTGGGCCGGGCGGGGCTGAAGCTGTCCGACATGGATCTGATCGAGCTGAACGAGGCGTTCGCGGCCCAGGTGCTGGCCTGCACCCGGGAGTGGGAACTGACCACTGCCGACTTCGAGCGCCTGAACGTCAACGGCTCCGGGATCTCGCTGGGGCACCCGGTCGGCGCGACCGGCTGCCGGATCCTCGCCACCCTGCTCCGGGAGATGGACCGACGGGGTGTCCGGTACGGACTGGAGACCATGTGCATCGGCGGCGGCCAGGGCCTGGCGGCGATCTTCGAGCGGCCCTGACCGGACGGCCGAGGCTCCCGCGACAGCCTGGCGGCGGTCTGCGGATGTCGCCGTCGGGGGGGGGGGGGGGCCCCCCCCCCCCGGGGGGGCCCCCCCCCCCCCCCGGGGGGCCCGGGGGGGGGGGGGCCCCCCCCGCCGGGCCGGGCGGCCCCCCGCGCCGCGCCCCCCCCC